>JAFQHO010000028.1 GCA_017397925.1 Ruminococcus sp. | reverse complement strand
CAGCAGACTTAAAATCTGCCGGCGAAAGCTTGCGGGTTCAAATCCCGCCATCCGCACCATATCAGCACGATGGTTTTGATACAAAACCATCGTGCTTTTTCTATATTGGTTGATGTTTGCACAGCAATTTAATACAATCTATTCGGGAAACTTGAATTTGTAATGGAGGTGAAAGAGCGTGCATTATGTTGAATACGGTAAAGAAAACAACAACACAATCCTTCTTTTGCATGGAGGCGGATTATCGTGGTGGAATTATGAAGACGTAGCAAAATCACTTCAAAAAGATTATCATATAATCCTGCCTATACTGGATGGTCACGCAGAAAGTGATAAATCTTTTACAACCATAGAAGATAATGCTGCTGAAATCATCGCTTTTATTGATGCACATTTTGGAGGTTCTGTTTTTTTAATTGGTGGTTTATCCTTGGGTGGGCAGATTTTACTGGAGATTTTGTCGCAACGCAACGATGTTTGTAATTATGCCATCATTGAAAGTGCACTGGTTATACCCTCAAAACTAACACATTCTATGATTAAGCCTGCATTTGAAAGTAGTTTTGGGTTAATACAGTACAAATGGTTTTCTAAATTACAATTCAAGTCACTTAAAATAAAATCCGATTTATTTGACTATTATTTTAGAGATACTTGTGCCATATCTAAGAAAGATATGATTGCTTTTTTACAGGCAAATTCGTTATATTCCTTAAAGGAATCCATAAAGAACTGTAGCGCAAAGGTTTATATATTTGTTGGCGGAAAAGAAAATAAAGCAATGCAAAAATCTGCTAGAATAATTCATCAAGCATTGCAAGAGAGTGTACTGCAAGTTCTTCCCAAGCTATATCACGGCGAGTTTTCCATAAACCATGGCAATGACTATACAAATAAAATCAGAGAGATAACTGCAGAATAATATATTCCAATTTGATAAACTGTTTAGCGTAGTTTCAGTCCTAAAAGAGAGTTTCACTTCCCGCTTAATAGTTTCATTTTTTGAGTGAAACCAAATGAAACCTTTTGAAACCGTAGCATTATTATCAAACTAATTCACTGGAAAACGCCTAAATCCCTAAGGGTTTAGGCGTTTATTTTTTTGGTCTGAACACACGTTTATATGCTGTTTTGACAGTCCATTTTTTCGAACGCCTTTTTAAACTGTACACTGAATAGTATTGCCGTAAATGTGACAGCCAGAATATCCGCGATGGGTTCGGCCATATATACGCCGCGGGTGGGGTCGCTGGCCAAATGAGGCATTATGTAAATAAGGGGCAGCAGCAGTACAAACTTTCTTACCACGGCAACAGTTATTGAGCTTAGTGCCTTGCCAAGGGAGGTAAATGCCATCTGGCAGGCTATCTGTATGCCGAAGAGAAGTATGCCGCTCATATATATGCGCAGTGCAGGGGCTGTAAAAGCAGCAAGGGTCTGATCGGGGGTGAAAATACCCACGAAAACATCCGGGAACAGCATTATTGCAGCCCACAGCAGAATGGAGTAGGTAAGGCAGGTCTTCAGCAGCAGGAAGAAGGTGTTTTTTACACGTGCTTTATTGCCTGCGCCATAATTGTAGCTGAGAATGGGCTGGGCGCCCTGGGCGATGCCCGTCATGGGAAGCATGGCAAACTGCATAACGCTTGTAAGTATGGTCATGGCTCCTACTGCGATATCCCCGCCGTAGCGAAGGAGGGAGGAATTGAAGCATATGGATATTACGCTTTCACTGGCCTGCATTATGAATGTGGCGGTGCCCAGAGCGATACAGGGCATAATAATATTCCAATGCAGGCGCATGTTTTGTCTTTTAAGCTTAAAAAGGGTTTTTCTTCCCAGTAAAAAGCTCATTACCCATATGCAGGAAAAAGACTGAGAAATAATCGTGGCGAGAGCTGCGCCCTTCACGCCCATATCCAGTACAAAAATAAACACGGGGTCAAGTATTATATTGCTAACAGCGCCTATTATTACGGATACCATGGCGGTTCTTGTGAAGCCCTGAGCGGTAATAAATGCATTCATGCCCAGGGTAAGCTGAACGAACAGGGTACCCATAGCGTATATGCTCATATAGTCCGATGCATAGCCTATGGTGTTTTCGCTTGCGCCAAAGGCAAGGAGCAGAGGTCTGTTCCATATCAGCAGAGCAGCGGTAATAATGACAGACACTATGACCTGTGTGGAAAAACAGTTGCCTAGAGTTTTTTCGGCAGAATCGTGGTCCTGTTTTCCCATAAATATGGATGCTCTGGGGGCGCCGCCGGAGCCTACCAGCGCAGCAAAGGCGGAGACTATCATTATCAGCGGCATACATACGCCGACACCTGTAAGAGCAAGGCTGCCATTATTGGGTATATGGCCTATGTATATACGGTCCACCACGTTGTACAGCATATTGATAAGCTGGGCAACAACTGTGGGGACGGACAGCTTGAACAGAAGCTTTCCCAGCGGAGCCGAGCCGAGAAGCGCTTTTTGATCCTGCATGGAATGGTGTTTCTCCTTTACATATATGTATGGACTTGAGGAT
>JAFQHO010000027.1 GCA_017397925.1 Ruminococcus sp. | reverse complement strand
GTAGACAAATCTAATGGCATAAATGCTGTATATCGTCGTTGTCCTCCTCACCATACGGCAGTATGCTTTCGTCGTCCGCCTTGATATACATCATTTCTGCTCATCATCTTTGTCTACTAACATTTTAGGGATTGGTATAAAGTGGGGCTTAAATTATAAGAATTATATAAAATTTGCCTATGTTCAGCTTATTATCTGCACGGTGATATTTTAAATAATGACGAAAATTATTATTTTATCTATTATAAACAAACTTGATACATAGCTATTGACTTGTATGAAGAATAATGGTATAATTATAATGATATATAGTATGCCTTTTTATGAATTTTCAAATACTGCATATATGGTGAAAGTTTTTTGATAAGAAGATAAGATAGAAATATAATAAGGGAACCTCTAAAAACCTCCCTCATGGCTGAATTTCTATAACAAATATCATTTACTTCGTTGCCAAACCTTGCAATACTTCAAGTATTACTGTGGTTTGTCGCCTTGTAACTGATATTTGTCATGTACGAAATTCCGCTCGTGTTCCAGTTTTTAGAGAACCCCATAAGATAATATTGGTTAATTATATTGATAATGGTTTTGGATGTGGGCAAAACAAGTATATTCAGAAGTTGTATGTTTGTATGATTTGAGAGGAAAATCTCATACAATTTGAGAGAGTTGTATATTGAAAATATAGGAGTAGGTATTAGATGAGAAATATTTTATTTTCACCGCCTGATATTAGTGATGCGGAAATTGAAGAAGTAATCAAAGCCCTGAAGTCAGGCTGGATTACAACAGGCCCAAGAACAAAAGAACTGGAAAAAAAATTGTCTTCTTATTGTAATACAAGCAGGACCGTTTGTTTGAATTCTGCAACTGCAGCAGAGGAACTCAATTTCAGAATATGCGGAATAGGTGAAGGCGATGAAGTAATAGTACCTGCCTATACTTATACTGCAACAGCTTCAGCTGCTATTCATTGTGGTGCAAAAGTTATATTTATTGATAGCCAGAAAGATTCTACCGAAATGGATTATGATAAGGTTGCTGCTGCAATAAATGAGAAAACAAAGGCAATTGTTGCAGTTGATATCGCTGGTGTTATTGCTGATTATGACAAGCTCTTCAAAATTGTGGAAGAAAAGAAAAATCTTTTTGTTCCTAAAAATGATGGAAGTCTTGGTGCGAAAATTCAGCAGAGCCTTGGAAGAGTACTCGTATTTTCTGACTCTGCTCACGGTCTTGGTGCAAATAGAAATGGTAAGATGTCAGGCGAAATTGCCGATTTTACAAGCTTTTCTTTCCACGCAGTGAAAAATTTCACCACCGGAGAGGGTGGAGCTGCAACCTGGCGTGATATTCCGGGTGTTGATAATGATGAAATATATCATCAGTATCAGCTTTTCAGTCTTCACGGTCAGAGTAAGGATGCTCTTGCAAAGACACAGCTTGGTGCGTGGGAGTACGATATAGTCGGTGCCTGGTACAAGTGTAATATGACAGATATTATGGCTGCTATCGGATTAGAGCAGCTGAAAAGATATGACGGTCTTCTTGAAAGAAGAAAGGAAATTATCTGCAGATACGATAAAATGTGTGATGCGCTTGGTGTTGCACATCTTACACACTTTACAGAAGAATATAATTCTTCCGGACATCTCTATCTCACACGTATTCCTGGTGCAACAGATGAAGTGCGCCGCGAGATAATAATAAAGCTTGCTGAAATGGGTGTTTCTACAAATGTTCATTATAAGCCGTTGCCTATGATGACAGCGTATAAGAATATGGGATGGGATATAGCTGATTTCCCGAATGCCTATAATTATTACGAAAATCTGATAACATTGCCGCTTCATACAAAACTGAGTGATGATGATGTGGATTATATTATAGAATGTTTTGAAAAAGTTGTTAAGGAGTATTTATGATCCTTCGTAGATGGGAAGATTTGCCGGACTATATGAGAGTGCCGGAAGTTAAGCCTTATTATGATTTGCTTTATAAAAAACGTTTTCAGCTTATGCTGAAACGTGCTTTCGATTTCTGTCTGGGATTGCTGGTGTTGATTGCAGTGGCAATTCCTATGATTGTAATTGCAGTATGGATAAAACTGGATTCAAAAGGACCTGTTTTTTATCGTCAGGAACGTGTTACAACATACGGAAAACGCTTTCGTATCCACAAATTCCGCACTATGGTAAGTAATGCGGATAAAATTGGTACAGCGGTTACTGTAGGAAATGACAGCCGTATTACAAAGGTAGGACAGAAACTTCGTCATTTGCGTCTTGATGAGCTTCCTCAGGTGCTTGATGTGCTTGAAGGAACGATGAGCTTTGTTGGAACAAGACCGGAAGCTGTAAAGTACGTTGAACAGTATCAGCCGGAATTTTACGCTACTTTGCTTATGCCGGCAGGGATTACATCAGAAGCAAGTATCAGATATAAGGATGAAGATAAGCTTCTGAGTGCGGCAGATGATGTGGATAAGGTGTATGTAGAAAAGGTGCTTCCTGCCAAAATGGTGTGGAACCTTAATTCAATAGAGAGATTCAGCTTTTTAAGAGAAATTCTTACAATGTTCAGAACTGTAATTGCTGTAATCAGATAAGAAGGAGAAATATAATGGTTAGACAGGCGAAATTGTCCGATTTAAGTAATATAGCCGCTGTGCATATGAAATGTTTTCCCGATAGTTTTTCAACGTGCCTTGGCGGAAAGCTGCTTGAAAAGTTCTATTCTGAATATATAAAAGATGTCCCTGAGTTGTTTCTTGTCTGTGAGGATGAAAAAAAGAATATAGTCGGCTTTTGTATGGGATACTATATGGAAAAGAACGATTATTCCAGAAGCTTTCTGAAACATAACTTCTTTAGCATATGCTTTAAGTTTCTTGGACGTCTGCTTTGCGGCGATAAAAGAGCCTGGAAAAAACTTAAAAAGAATAAGGATGTAAAATGGGTCTTAAAGGATGAAGAAATTCATAAGATTCCCAATGAAAAAAAAGGCGACCTGCTTTCTATATGTGTTTTGAATACATATAGAGGAAAAGGCTATGCAAGCGACCTTATCAACAGCTATGAGCAGGTTCTTGCAAAACGCGGCAGAAAGATTTGTATTCTTTCTGTTGAAACAGATAACGGCAGAGGCGTTGGCTTTTACGAGAAACAGGGATATACAGTTTACGGAGAAGCCGGAAAAATCAAAAGAACCTATGCAAAGAAATTGGAGGCATAATTATGGTAGATGGATTAGTTTCGATTATAATGCCTTCTTGGAATACAGGAAATTATATTGCAGAATCAATTGAATCGGTACTTAATCAGACATATAAAAACTGGGAATTACTGATAGTTGATGACTGCTCAACAGATAATACTGATAGTGTAGTGGCATCATTTGACGATAAGCGTATCCGATATTTCAAGAATAAAAAGAACAGCGGTGCTGCACTTACAAGAAATAGAGCAATACGCAAAGCGAATGGAGAATGGATTGCTTTTCTTGATTCAGATGATTTATGGTCACCTGAAAAACTTGAAAAACAGTTGAAGTTTATGAATGATAACGGCTACGTATTCTCTTATCACGATTTTGTGAAGATAGATGAAAAATCCAAGCCACTTAACGTTTATGTAAGTGGTCCTGATATTGTCACAAAGAGGAAAATGTATAACTACGGGTATCCGGGATGTCTTACATTTATGTACAGTGCAAAGGCAATGGGACTTATTCAGATAAAAGATATTAAGAAGAACAACGATTATGCTATACTTCTTAAGCTTTGCAAGAAGGCGAATTGCTACAGAATGAATGAAAACTTAGCACAGTACAGAATCAGAACAAAATCCATAAGTCACGATAAGCTCAGCAAAAAGCTGAAAAGCCACTATGATTTATTTCACGTATGTGACGGTAAACCAATGCCTGTGGCATTGTGGTATGCCTGCTGGAATATGTTTTATGGCGTTCTGAAAAAGAAAAATTACGAGAAGAAGATATAAACCAAAACCGCACAGATTCAATTTACGAATATGTGCGGTTTTTACTGTTTTCAGCAGGACGAATGTTCAGTTGGTAAGCAGATAAAGCAGCTGAAAAAACTTGAAGATATAGTGCTAAAAAACAGAAGAGGATTGAATTGTTGCAAATCACCAAAATTGAATTGTTGCAAATCACCAAAAACTGTTGACAAAATCATTTTTTTGTGCTACAATGATATAAAGGGGCGGTTTGTATTATAACTTTGCAAGCTAAAGAAAGTGGTGAGATTATTATGATAAAAACCAAATTGTTGCTGGTAAATGCTGTTGTTGCTTTTGCTTCATTTGTGTCTGCAATGACAACGCCCTTAAATAGTACATCTTTGGAGGTAAATCACTCCACTTCATATTGGTATCCTGATGAAATGGAAATTGCCAAGCAAGAGCTTTGTAAACAGTTTGACGAGGATTATACACAGGTTCCTGACCTCCTTGAACGATATTCAGCTTACTGCAAAATAAACGGTTCAGAAAAAAAGGAAATATCTGAATTATGGCTTGAAGAAAACGGAGATAGCTATTCTCAGTTTGCTTATACAACAGAAAGTAATGATTCAGCTGAAATACATCTTGATTTTGACCCTGATAAAACCCCGGATATTCAAGAATTATATACCCTTGTAGATAGCAATGATGTTGCAGAAATAACTCAGGAAAAGTATGAGATAATGGAATATGAAGTATCTGGTGGCTTTTCTCAACTTATACCTACTGGTGAGTTTGCTGTAGAAGTCTCGATAGCATTCGATTCCTATGAGCACGAAAAAAACGTAGCTCACACAATGAAAATCAAGGATAAGCTTGAAGAAGATTTCAAAATATCGCATTTCCATATTGATTTCAATAATGGTACAGCTTCATACAATAAGCGTATTGACTGGACTAAGCTTTACCTCATTGATGATTTTGGAGTTGAAGTGCCATTATCCGAGGAACTGACAGAAAAACAAGTTGCAGCTTTTAATGAGAAAATCAAAGAAAAAGGTTTCGATGTTTATTGTGATTCTGAAACTTATACTTTAAACTTTAATGAGAAAATGGATGTATACGAGCATTTTGATTTTGCCGAATATCTCTATGATACCTATGGTTATTATTCCAAAACAGTTATTCCTTATAAACACATAGAAAGTAATTATGGTTCAGGCGATGAAGTAGATTGGCAATCTCCATATTATCCCAAAAATAAGTCTTTCAGCTCATCTAAAGGAGCACAGTATTCTGATATGCCAGGTGATTTAAATGGCGACGGTGACACTTATTATCAGGACTTAAACCAAATGAGAGATTGGCTTCTTGGTGCTAATCCCGAAAATTCAGATTATGTAAAAATGCCAAATCCGCAGAACGCAGACCTGAACAATGACGGCAGACTTGATGTTTACGATATGATTTTATTGCGAGAAATAGTAGCAGAAACATTATAAACTTAAACGAATGGTCTGAAATTTTCAGACCATTCTGTTTTAAAGGAGGATTATTATGAAATTATTATCAGCTATTACAACAGTGGCGGTTGCCCTATCAACGGCAGAAGCCGTTCTTCCTGTTAATTTCATATCATATTCCGCTGAAACGACAGAATATAACGGTATGATGTTTGAAGTACGTGAAAATAACGAAGATGAACTTATTCTGACAGAATACAGCGACGCAAAAGGCGATATTGTAATTCCCGAAAAAATCGGTGACTGTACTGTAACAGCAATAGGTGATAAAGTTTTCAACGGAAATACGTCAATATCAAGAGTTGAACTTCCCGATACTATTAACTATTTCGGCGAAGAAGTCTTTCGTGATTCCTCTATTTCTGACGTAAATCTTCCGAAATCGCTCCGAATAATTCCCAGTTATTCATTCAACAATTGTCAGGAGCTTGAAACGGTAGAATTTCACGATGATGTTTTCATTATTTCAAATACTGCCTTTAAAAAAACAGATATTGCCATTCCCGAGCTGCTGTTTGAACGTGTTTCGGGAAATACAATAAAAAACTCCTATACTGCGGTGGATTTTCCAAATGGTAATTGGAGTTATTCAGTTTCAACTGATAAAAACAACGGTGAACTGGACATATACGTAAACCAGTACACAGGAACAAAATCAGACGTTGTTTTCCCCGATTTACTTTTTGGAGAAACTGTAGACGGAATTGATAAAACTTTCAATTTTAAAGGAAAAAGCATTAAATCGGTTACTTTTCCAGAACAATATGAGGAAATAAATATCGATTTTAGCAACCATTTTGAGTTAAAAAGCGTATGTTTTTTAAGCCCGAAAGTAAATCTGAACAACACATCTTTTTACAATACATCAATTGAAGAAATCTCGCTGCCTGTCAACGAAATAAAAGCAGGAATTTTCAACGGATGTTCTGAGCTGAAAAAAATAAAATTTAACGGAAGCGGAGTTCTCAATATTCAAAACCTCGCATTTAAAAGCTTCACTTCAATTAACAGCGTTACATTCAGCGAAAATTATGAAGAAATAAATATAGGAAGAAATGCATTTGATAACACAGGGATTTCAGAAATTATAATCCCATCATCCTGTAATATAGACTTTGCATCATTCAGAAACTGCAGGAAGTTGGAATCTGTTGAAATCGAAAACGGCAACATTGCAACAAATGCGTTTCTGGACTGCACTTCTTTACGATCCGCAGAATTTAAGGGTGATGTCAACATTGATTGTAATGCCTTTTTAGATTGTTCAGCGCTACAAAATATTACAATTGACATTTCAAAAAGTTATAACCCTGAAGCTTTCACAAATTGTACATCACTTACACAGATAAACGGAGTAAATGCGTTTGAAAATGGCGAATTTGCTCCCGAATACAAAGATTTTATTTACAGAAACTTTTATGCAGCAGATGATGTTGGATTTATGAATCAGTATGTGATGCATAATATGGCAGAAATAGTGCGTGATAACATCACTGACGATATGAGTGAAACTCAAAAAGTAAAGATTCTTCACGATTGGGTATGTAATAATACAAAATATACAACAGATGACATAGATTTACCGCAATATCACACTGATGCCTCTGTTTTAATGATGGATTCCGTGGTGTGTGAAGGATATGCCAAAATGTGTAATTTGCTTTATCATGAAGCAGGTCTGGAAACGTATTACGTAAATAATCCTGACCACGCCTGGAATATTGTCAGAATCGGCGGACATTATTTTCACGTAGATTCAACCTGGGATGACGGAGATAAAATTAATCGGGATAATTTCCTTAAATCTGACCAGCAATTCATAGCACACGGTGGCTCTCACGCTGAATGGCAGGTAAGTACCCCGTCATCGTTGCATATATTCCAGAAAGAAGAAACACCAGAATGCAAATATCAGATTGGTGATGTAAATACAGACGGCACAATATCTGTAGCCGATATTGTAAAAATGAGCCGTTATCTTCTTGGTGCTGAACCCATTGTACAGGACGATTATGTTCTGTATGACTTTGATTATAACAGCACTGTTGATGTGTTTGATATGATGCATATGAGAAGGCTACTTTTAAGTACATCTTGATATTATATAGCTTTTCGAGAACTTCCACGAAAGAATACTATTGTATTGTGAGGCTTTCTGACGTAAAATTCTTCTCTCCAAGCAAAATAGAAAATACAAGAGTTAATCGAGAATGCCTGCAAAGTAGGCTACAAATAGCTACGCTAATGCCGTCTCATACAATCCTTTACGCTGTCTTTGGCAGCTAAATTCCAGTAGACTTTTGAAAAGGATTAGTATAAAAAAATAAAGATACGGAACAAATGACACTTTTTCAGTTGAGGGAGAGTTTTTGTATATAGTCGTAAACAAAAACCGCACAGATTCAATTTACGAATCTGTGCGGTTTTATAATGAGAGTAGGTGTGTTGACTCACCATAGCGGATTTCCGCCTGTTGAAACCGATGCGTAATATTCAAGTATTCTCGATGCATCGGCTGAATCTATAGCTGTATCGCCGTTGACATCAGCGGCTTTTTTCTGATTTTCAGAAAGAATGGAGCTGCTGCCTGTCTGTATTGCTGAGTATTCCATAAGAATAAGTGAGCTATCAGCGGAATCTATACGGAAATCTTCGTTTGCATCTCCTGTGACGTATTCAGGAACGCCTATGATGTGAAATTCCTTGTCATAGGTTTTGATGTATTCTTTTACCAGAGAATTTTCGTGGCAGTAAATTTTTGCTGTAGAGGGAATAGTTTCCTCTGAATCATATATCACGCAATCGGGATTTTCAATAGTAATTGTTTTAAGCTCTGTACATTCCGAAAAAGCACCATCACCCACTGCTCCGACACTTCGGGGCAGTTTTATATCACTGAGGCTTCCACATACGGAAAACGACATATCGCCAATGCTTTCTACACCGTCAGGAATTATAATATCCGCAAGACTTTCACACCAGGAAAACAGATTGTTTTCAATGGCAGTAATGCCGCTTGGCAAGGTTATAGATGCAAGGTCTGAGCAGCCATAAAAAGCCCCTTCACCTATATGGGATATACTGTCGGGCATTTTCACAGAAATAAGTCCGCAGGCGAAAAATGCCTCTGTGCCGATATTTGTTATAGTGTCGGGGAGGTTTATTTCAGTCAGGCTACTGCACTGATAGAATGCAACATCTCCGATTGACGTGACAGTAACAGGGAGAGTTACTGTCTCAAGTTTATCACAATAGGCAAAAGTCCATTTGTCAATTTCAGTTATACCGTTGGGTATAACGATTGAAACAAGCTCTGTACAGCCATTAAATGCTGCTTCTGAGATTGTTCTTACCTCGGCAGGGATTGACATATTGCCCTCGCAGGCTGTGCCGTCTATGAGTATATTATTTACGATAACAAAGGGATTTTTTTCTCTTTGTTCGTTAAGCCACGGCGTATTTTCAAAGGCGTACGCTCCCACATCGTCAACATTTTCGGGTATAACTGCCGATGTGAGATTTTCACAGCAGGCAAAAGCGGATTTGCCGATGCTTTCAACAGTATCGGGCAGAGTTACCGATGTTATACCTGTGCAGTATGAAAATGCACCGTTTCCGATTTTTATAATACCCTCGGGGATAATTACATCATTTTCGCACAGATATCCGTCGATTATAATGTTATTTACCTCTATAAGGGGTGATTCTTCTCTTTTTTCATTGAGCCAGGAAGTGGCTTCGAATGCAGATATACCGATATCATCGACTTTTTCGGGGAAAGATATATCTGACAGATTGCGGCAATTGCTGAAAGCACCGCTTCCGATTTTATTAAGGCAGTCAGGGAGTACAAGCTGTGAAAGACTGCCGCAGTCGGAAAATGCGTATTCTCCGATTATCGTTACTGTTTCTGGAAACTGTATATCCTGCAATGCTGAACATCCGCGGAATGTTTCATCTGGGATAGCTGAAATTGAATCGGGGAGAGTAACAGTTTTCAGATATGGGCAGAATGAGAATGAGGCGCTTCCTATGGAAGTAACTCCTTCATTCACAACTACAGAGTTGATATCATTTCTGTATTCAGCCCAGGGAACGTAGTCAGGAGTGCGCCAGTCGGTCATATCTCCTTGACCTGTTATCGTAAGAGTACCTGCGTTATCAAGTTCCCATTGCAGACTATCACCGCATATTCCGTCAGCGTTGTCTTCGTAGGCCGATGTATAACCGCCTACTGACAAAACCGCCGCCGCGCAGGCAGTAATAAATGAAATGTATTTTCTTGGTTTCATATTATGTCCTCAGCGTTTTTCAGATACAAGTATGGTGTTCGTCTTTTTCTTTCTGCCGAAAACATCGGTAATTTCACAGTAAATCATACAACCCTTTGTTTCTTCAGTCATTAAGCAGGAATATGAAGGAGTTGCAGTAGATGTGGAATTCCAGTAAATATCATTTTTAAGTCGGATATACCAGCGATAGCGAAGACCGCTTCCTTTCGCCTTTACAGTCGTTTTTGCAAATTCCCCCATAGGAACAGAAATATTTGCAGGCTGTCGGAGTATTTCAAGGGGAACACCGAGGGTAACAGTACGTGTTTTGGCTTTATTTCCAAAAGCGTCGGTTATTTCGCAGTATACCTCCCGTCCGTCCCTGAATTTTGTCAGCTGGCAGGAATAAGTAGCACTTTTGGATGTTGAACGTCCCCAGTAGCTTGTTCCGGGGTTCCTTTCATACCACTGGTATTTCAGCCCTGTGCCCTCAGCCTTTACAGATGTGCTGACAATTTCGTTCAGTTCAGCAGTGCTGTTGATAGGCTGTGATACGATTTTCAAGGCTGTTCCCACGGTAACGGTATTGGTTGTTAGGGATTTTCCGTATTTGTCTGTAATTTCACAGTAAATCCGTCTGCCATTGGTTTCTTCTGTCAGGGTATAGGTATATGTTGGGCTGTCAAGGGTAGCTGTTATGGGTACAGATTTCCCAAGCTCATAGATATACCACTGATATTTCACATTTTGACCCTCTGCGGCAACAGTAACCGAAACTTCATCACCGATTTCAGCAATAGTATTCTTTGGCTGCTGTGTTATTGCAAGGGGACATTCAATATTAGCGCATACAAAACGCTGAATCAGGTCTGTTCCGCTGTTGTCATCGGGACTTCCGTTGTTGAATTTAACTGCAACAAACTGCTTGAAAGCTTCTGCATCAAAAGTGGGATGGTCCCAGCAGAGCATATAAAGCCTGTGGAGAACATTGACAAACTTGAGATATTCGGGATTTGTGACAGTTACATCGAGGTTGAGATATGCCTTCAATACAGCAGCAGCTTCAAGATTTGTTTCACAGGAATAGCTGTGGTCATATGCTGCCATTGCAGTATCGGCACTGAAAAAGAATTCAAGCTTGTTCCAGCCGTATTCTTCTCCTATATTCACCATTTTCTTTGCCATATAGAAGAGAAAGTCGTTGGAATTAGGGGTTCTCTGGGCGTAGATTGTCCGGTAGCTGCCTGTTGCTCCGTTATCCCATATAGTGATATCACGGATATTCTCACAGTTACAGATAGCTGTGATACCTCTCACATTGGTATGCACTTCGTCGTGATAGTTGTAGTTTGTGTCAAAAGTATTATTTGCCATATGGCAGGCATAGGAGTGGGAAAGCTCGTGCATAACGCACCAGGTTATAGCGTTCTGATTTTCCTCCATAACGCTGATAGTTTCGTCTGTTGCGGTTATACCGAAGGCTGTAAACCCGTTTATTTCCTTTTTGCTGTCCAGCCTATAATTTGCGGAGTTGGCAGTGGGACATTCGGGGTCATCAAAAAGCATATACATTGTGCCGCGGCTGAAACCTGTAACATCGCTGAGGCTGTTGATATACATTGTAATATTTTTCATCCATTTTTTCAGCGAAAATTCATCAACTGTATTGCGTATGCTCAAAAAAAGATTTTCGCCGTCCGGAGTAATTGCCTGAGCTTTCAGATAATCGCTGCCTTTTCCCTCAAATCGGCAATATGAGGCAGAAAAATCTGTTACTCCCGAAAAATATGCAGTTTCAAAGCGCAAATCCGTACCGTAGGTTATAAAATCGTAGTTAATTTCATAGTTTGTATCGGAAATTTTTACAATGGAGGAGGGGAGAATGCTTCTTACAGGGCAATCGGCACCGTTAAGAGTGTGATATACATAGAGGTTTATTGCTTCGAGTCTGTTGTTAGAAAGACCGGATGCAGCCTGTACTCCGAGAGTAACAGTAACCCTGTCCAGCATTTCGCAAGAGGTTTTTTCGCCTGTTACAATGTTGTTTTCGGTAGATATGTCAATAGTTCTGTCAAATTGTTTATAGGGAGCAAAATCGAATTCTATGAGGCTTTCGTTGACTATAACAGCGGTTTGGTCGTCTGTTGGAGAAACAAACGAACCGATAGCGCGGGTGCTGACTGCTGTAAGGGGAAAAGACGATATTGCAAGCATAGCAGAGATGCTTGTCGCGAATATACCCTTTAAAAATTTGCTCTTTAACAATGATATTACCTCTTTTCGTTTAGGCAACACCGCACAAAGCCCGCCTTACGGCTTTGCACGAAATCTACTTGCATATTTGACCTCATCTTGCACAGAAACCCCTTGACATACGACAGTATGCCTGCGGAATTTCTGTACAATCTGACGAAAAAATCTTGCTGCGTATCTTTTGCACAAGCTCCGTGCGGTATTACCTTTAATTTTTACCCAATTTCCAAAATAGTAACTTTTTTCTTATAACTTTTTATATTATATCAAAAGTTCATAACTTTGTCAAGGCAATTTGTGCTAAATTCACCGAAAAATCGCAGAATAATCAATTATTGCTGACTTTTGCAAAATACCCCGAAAATGATTTTAGTTAATAATCTCAAAATAAATCAACAGTATTGTCTATATTGCATAAATGAATTATGGAATAATATGTGAATTGACAAATTGTATTAAAAATGTTATAATGAGATGTAATCAAATTGCAAAGAAAGGTGGCTGCTATGGAAACATTGGTAAAAGAAGAAGTGGAAATTGCAGAAACAGCTGAGGAAAAAAATCCCGAAAAGAAGAAAAAATCTAAATATTGGCGTATTACAGCAATTATTTTTTCAATTACAGTAATTCTTGCCTTGTTGTCATTTATTACGCCATTCTGTGATTGGTATGTCAACAATGTATATATATATTTAAGTGACGGGTTGAGCTGCATAACGGCATATCTTCCTTTTGTACTTGGCGAAATGATAATGTATCTTGGAATAGCAATGGTATTTTTCAGTGTTATATTCCTTATTATGCTTATATTTCTGCGAAAAAAGCCGAAATACCGTCGTTTCTGCGGAGGTTACTTCAAAACTTTTCTGATGATGTTTCTCTGCGTTCTATTTATCTATATGCCTATGTGGCTTATTCCTTTCAGAAGCTCTGTTATGGGGGAGGGGAGTACGGAAAAACGCACAGAATTCACCTATGATGAGATATATGCCCTGCTTGAATACTCGGTAAACGGATTGAATGCGGCGGCAGAGGAAATAGAAATTACCGAGGACGGAAAGGTTGTATTTCCTACAGTGGAGGAAACACAGCCGCGTATAGCTGAGGCTATGGTGGGTATTTCCGATGAATTTCCTCGTCTGAGGGGATTTTATCCACCTGTAAAGCCAGCCTTATGCTCTGACATACTGGAGCGTATGTGGATTGGCGGATTTACCTATCCATTTACAAAGGAGGCAACGCATAACAAGTATACATCGCCTACATATCAGCCTATTCTCGATGCCCATGAGCTTACCCACAACAAGGGATATTACAAAGAAAATGAGGCAGAATTCCTCAGCCAGCTTGCTCTGAGCCGCAGTGAAGACCCACTGCTGAGATTTTCTGCGTATAATGAGATGTATGACTTTGTTTGGGATGAATGGTCTGATACGGTTGATAGTATAAAAGAGCAGGTCGTACTTGAAATGGTTGAAAATGGTGAATGTGGGCTTGTTCTTAATCCGGATAATAACGAGGATGCTATGAGAAATGTTGAAATCTTTGAGCAATTGGAAAAAGAGCTGTTTTCTGAAATGTTCGGAGAGAAACCTGAAATAAGCGACAAGGCGTTGCAGATACTTATGAATGGCTATGAAATTGCTCAGGAAATATACGAGGAAGACCCCCACCCCATTGACGATATGCCTGCTGTCAACGAGGTTATTGAAGAAACTGCCGATGTAGGCTGGGAAACTCAGAGCGAGATTTTGCAGGAAAACACCTACGACGGTGTAACTCTGCTGCTTTTGCAGTATTTTGAAGGTATTTTGTATTAATTCAGATGATTTCCCCGAAGTTTCGCACTTCGGGGAAATTTTTCTTGCATTTTATATAAATATATGATATAATATATCCAAGCAATTTACTGTGATAACACGGTGCATTGATTGTTAAAAAATAAAAATATTTGATTTTGATGTCCGTTTTTGCTTTCTCATTTGAATGTATATATGAAGGGCAAAATAAGAGGCATTTACAATTGCGTAAAATGTCACTGTAAATTGCAAAAAATGATATGGAGGAATTAAAATGGAAAAAATGAAACGAATTGCGGCAATGACAGCGGCTCTGCTGATTTGTTCAGGAGTTATGGGATATATGCCTGCGGAAACGCTGAAAGGCGGCGGATTTGCGGCAAATGCGGCTGGGGATACTATTGCTGAGAGTGTTGAAATCAATGAAACCAACTTCCCTGATGAGATTTTCAGACAGTATGTGGCTGAGAATTTTGATACAGACGGTGACGGTGTGCTTTACGCCGCTGAATTGGAAGTAAGCATTATTAAAGTTGACTATAAAAATATATCTGATTTAACAGGTATAGAACATTTCAAAAACTTAAAAATGTTGACCTGTATAAATAATAATATTACAAACCTTGATTTGAGCAAAAACACTAAACTCAAGGAATTAGTGTGTTATAAAAACCAGATTGAAACAATTAATATAGCTAATTGTACAGAATTAGAAGCGTTGTGGTGTTATAATAACAAAATTTCTTCTATTGATATTAGTAACGCTTCCAATCTAAAAAACTTATGGTGCAGCGAAAACGAACTTACAACTCTTGATGCAAGTAATAATACTGCATTGGAATCTTTACGTTGTGATAATAATAAAATCACAAGACTTGAAATAAGTGATAATGCAACACTTACAACGTTGAACTGCGAGAATAATCAACTCACAACTTTTAATATAAGTAATAACACAGCCTTAACAAAGTTATCCTGCCACAATAATCAGCTCGAAAATCTTGATGTAAGTAATAACACTGCCTTAACAAACTTATCTTGTAATAATAATCTGCTCACAACCCTCGATATAAGTACTAACGTGGCTTTAGAGGAGCTGTATTGCGGTTCTAATCGACTTGCTTCACTTGATGTAAGCAATAATACTGAATTAGGAACACTGGCTTGCTATGAAAATTCTTTGACTTCCCTTGATTTAAGTAATAACACAGCCTTAACAAATTTATCTTGCTATGGTAATCAGCTCAAAACTCTTGATTTAAGTAATAACGCAGCTTTAAAGTATTTATATTGCGGTTCTAATGAACTCACAACCCTTGATGTAAGTACTAATACAGCTTTAGAGGAACTATATTTCTTCAATAATAAACTCAAAGCCGTCGATGTAAGTAAAAACACGGCTTTAAAGGAGCTGAATTGTCAGGAAAATCAAATCACAACCCTTGATATAACTACTAATACAGCTTTAGAGTATTTACATTGCGGCTCAAATTACCTCACTTCGCTTGATGTCAGCAATAATACTGTATTGAAAGAAGTGCGGTGTGACCAGAATCAGCTTGCAACACTTGATTTAAGCAAGAATACAGCATTAACAGAGTTGCATTGCGGCTCTAACCAATTTACAGTACTTGACATCAGCAATAATACAGCATTAACAGAGTTGCATTGTGATAGAAATCACCTCACTTCACTTGACATCAGCAATACTTCGGATTCAATATTTATTTTTAGCATAAATAACAAGTATGAAATCAACCTCACAAACGGCAAATTCGACCTTTCAACTCTCCCCACAGGTTTTGATGTAACAAAAGCCTCTGACTGGACAAACGGCACAGTAGAGGGCAATATTCTTACAGTTGAGGACGCTTCAAAGGAAGTTACATATAAATATGACTGCGGAAAAAAGCAAACTGTAACATTTACTTTAATTCCGTCGCTTGCATCTGAGAACCCTAACGTAAATGTTGCGATTGATGAAACTAAATTCCCTGACGCTAATTTCAGAAAGTATGTGGCGAAAAATTTTGATAAAGACGGTGACGGTGTGCTTTCAGCTGAGGAAATCGAAACTGTAACTGAAATTACTCTTTTCGATAACATCAGCCATAGCAAAATCGAAGTTTCTGATTTAAAGGGTATAGAATACTTCACAAGTCTTGAACTCTTAGATTGTCATGCTCAAAATATAAAAGAACTCGATTTAAGCCGAAATACATCTTTAAAAGCTTTAGATTGCAGAGAAAATCAGCTCACAACTCTTGATTTAAGCAATAACACAGCATTAACATCCCTAAAATGCGACAATAACCAGCTTACAGAACTTGATTTAAGCAATAATACAGAATTACTCGCGTTGTTTTGCAATGAAAATCAGCTTACAATTCTCAATGTAAGCAAAAATACAATGTTAAACCGCCTGGAATGCATTAAAAATAAACTCACAACTATTGATACAAGTAACAACACAAATCTCCAGACGTTGATGTGTGATGAAAACCAGCTCACAACCATTGATATAAGTAATAACACACTATTAGATTACCTGAGTTGCAACCAGAACCAACTTAAAACTATTGATATAAGCAAGAATGAAGAATTAGATTTCTTGAAATGCAACAATAATCAGCTTACCTCCATTGATACACACGGCAGATCCTTATCTCTTGAAATTTTCGACAACGCATATGAAATTGCTCTCACCGACAATACTTTCGATTTATCTACCCTTCCCGAAGGATTTGATGTAACTAAAGCCTCTAATTGGACAAATGCCGAAGTTGAGGGCAATATTCTCACAGTTATTGACGATACAAAATATGTTACATACGATTATGACTGCGGAAAAGGAACTACATTATCATTTGCATTGTTTACTAAAAATAATACAGATAATCAAGTTCCTGAAAAACTTGATGTAGTAATTAACCAAGAAAACTTCCCCGATAAAGCTTTCCGTCAGTATATTACAGAAATAGTTGACGATGACCAGAACGGAAGGCTTTCTTATAGTGAAGCTATGGGTGAATCAACAATGCATATTTCTGAATCAGGGATTTCCGACTTGACAGGCTTACAATATTTTAAAAATCTTCAGGCTTTAGATTGTTCCGGAAACAAACTCTCTCAGCTTTATATAAGTGAAAACAAAGCACTTACACATTTAAACTGCGAAAATAACAATCTGACAGCTCTTGATACAAGTAATAATCCATTCCTTTACGTTTTATTCTGCAAACAAAATAACCTGACAAATCTTGATGTGAGAAATAATGCAGAATTATCGGTATTATGGTGCAGCGCCAATCAGCTCACTACTCTTGATGTAACTAAAAACACAGCATTAGAAGATTTAGGATGTAAAAACAATCAGCTTACAAGTCTTGATTTAAGCAATAACAAAGTTCTTACAGGAGATGAAATTGTATTTGATACCAGTGATAACAAATACGAAATATCTGTTATCGGCAACACATTCGACCTTTCAACTCTCCCCACAGGCTTTGACGTTTCAAAGGCTTCTGAGTGGACAAATGGTACAGTTGACGGAAATATTCTCACAGTTGGGAACGCTTCGGAATGGGTTACATACAAATATGACTGCGGAAATGGACATTCAGAAACATTCACTTTAATTCCACAGATTGAAGGAACACCTGTTGAAACTACAACTGCAACTACAACAGTTACAACTACTACCACAACTGCTGCTCCCGAAACAACTACAGTAACTACTACTACAACTGCTCCTGTAACTACTACACCTGCAACTACAACTCCCGAAAAGCCTCCTGTTTCAGCTCCGGCTGTTTCATTAGGCGATATAAACGGCAACGGCTCAATTGATTCCAGCGACGCTACACTTGTACTTTCCGACTACGCAGTAATTGCAACAGGCGGTAAATCCACATTTACCGCTGAACAGGCAAAGGCTGCCGATATAAACAACGACGGTAAATGTGATTCTATTGACGCTTCCCTTATTCTTGCCTACTATGCACATACCTCCACAGGCGGTACAGGCACAATTGAGGAGTATATTTCAAAGGCAAACGCTGATGAACAGCTTAAAGCTCTCAGAGAAAAGAAAGAGTCCGAAGTACAGCTTTTTGCGGCAGCTTATATAGGCTGCACCGACGATATGAACGAGGTTGACGCTGTTGAGTGGATAAAGGAAAACAGCCCTGTTTTCTGCGAAAATTACAGCTTTGTAGAGAATATCCCTGCAGGACAGATTGCAGGAACACATATGGGCGAGCTTTACTGCATCGTTCCCTTTGATGAAAATTCAACAGTTGTAATAAATCGTGCTGTTTATGACGAAAACGGCAACGGTTCATACGAAAACGTAATCTACAGAAGTGAAAGCGGCGAGCCTGTATTGCTTTTCTGCAACAACTCAGGAGTTGACGGCGATACAATGGTAACTATTACCGATTCTGACGGAAACAAGGACGTATGGTTCCCCGGTCTTGATGAAAAGCTGATGATGAACTGCCCATATAATGCAAATTATGACACATTTATATATGATTTCTCGCATTATCAGGAAATACTTGAAAAAGAGCATACAGTACGCAAAAACAGCGGCTGGAAGCTTCCGACTGCTGCCGATCTGCAATTTACCAACTGGTCCGGTGTTGATTACCGCGGCTCAGAGGTTATAGGCTCCTACAAAATTGAATTCGGCGAAGATACAGCATATATCAAGTGGGTTGACGGCGATGAGGAACATGAGTTCAAGGATGTTGAATGGCAGCTTGAAGTTGAAAAGGATACTGCTGTTGTAACATTTGATTTCAAAGAATTTGCAGGAATACTTCAATATAATTTCCTTTTGAATGAAACCGGCGGTATGCTTTATACAGCGGTAAACTTTACAAATGAAGATACTTTAGATGAAAACTTAAAACTTTACAGATTGCTTGACAGATATGAAACAATTTCATAAGGGAAACTCTAAAAAGGAGAATTGACATGGAAAACAGTAAAAATACAATTGGCATAATTCCCGATAACGGAGAAAGTACAGGATATAGCGCGAAGCTTATGCGTAATTCCTCTAACGGAAATTCACTTATACTTATAATATTCACTGCATTTATGTTTGGCGGAGGCTTTCTTGCGCAGTTTATAGCAGAAAAAACAGTCGGTGAAAGTTCTGAATACTACAAATGTATCACTATGATTATACCTATGGTTATACAATATTTCATTGGCGTTCCCCTTTCGATTTTTATCTACAGAAAAACAAAATCGGGACAGACTATGGAAACAGTAGGCTCACTTTTCCGTAAGCCTCAGCAGTCATTCTGGTGGGTTGTGCGCTGGATATTTATTGCCATATTCTTTATCTACGGCACAAGCCTTGCTACTAATCTGCTATTTATGCTCATTGAAGCTCTTACAGGTGTAAAACTCACTCAGACGGACTTTTCCGCCGAAAACAATGCCATTTCCAAGGTGGTAAACATTCTCTGTATCACCTTTATGGCACCCATTTTTGAGGAAATCCTTATCAGAGGCGGTATGCTCAACAATGCAAAGCGTTATGGCTCATGGTCGGCTGTAATTGCTACAGGATTGTTCTTTGGTTTGCTCCATATGAATTATCCACAGGTGCCTTTTGCCGCTGTTATGGGTATTGTGGCAGCATTTATCCTGCTTAAAACAAAATCAATTATTCCTACAATTGTCATACATTTCATAATAAACAGTATAGGAGGATTTCAGAGTCTTTTCGTGGGAGAAATCGACCTTGAAGCTATGCAGTCAGGGGATATGTCAGCTATGACAGAAAATGCCATTCCTTTCCTTGCAATTATGGCTTGCGGCCTTACAATTATGGGGCTTTTAGCTGTTGGTCTTGTACTCTTTATACTGGAAATTATTATGCACCGCGACAGCTTTAAGCTTGAAAAGGTAAATCCGGAAGTTTCCGAGGGAAAAAAGCTCTGCCACTACTTCTCAGCTCCTCTCACAATTATCCTCACTCTGTTCTATTTGGCAATGACGGTTATTAACGCTATTCCGCAATAAACAAAATTGCCCCGCAGCCAAAACTGTGGGGCAATTTTTATTGTAGGGCATCTCTAAAAGCTCGTTTGATTAAAGAAAAAACAGATAGGTGCGGCAGCTGCAAGGAAACCTTCCGAAGGCGTGCTTTCGCACTCCAAGGGAGGTTGACGCAGCAGATGTCGTGCATAGCTGTTTTTTCTCAAAAGGGGGTTTTTAGAGATGCCCTATATACAGTTGTCATAAAATTCAAGCATCTGCGCCATTGTTTCGCTGTCAAGCTCAAAAAATTTCATTTTGTCAACATTTTCTTTTACAAATTCAGTATGCATTTCACCTGTAAAGTAAAACTCGCCTATCTCCTTACAGTATTCATCATATTCCGCTTCGACTTCATCCCTGTATTTAAGCCCATCAGCTGAATTGAATATATGATTATGTCCTCTATCCTCAAATCGGACGAAAGTAAATCTTTCATTATCCGCAAATTTCTCATAATATTTGTCATAACTGAGTTCAATTGGAATCATATCATCATCAGCGCTGTGATAAATCAGCACATCTGCTGTTGACTGTTCAAGGCCTTCAAGGGCAGTCATTGTGGCAAAATCCCCGAATTTATCCTTTTCCAAATCCTCAAAAATCGGCATAGCATAATCAATTGCATCTCCTGCCATACCTCTGCCTACATTCTCAATCATATCAAGAGAGGAATTGAAACCTGCAACGGAAATAATACCCTCAATTTCAGGGTGAAGCTTTGACACGGAGCAAACAGAATATCCGCCCCAGCTGTGTCCCCAGAGCATAAGGGGTAAATCTGATAATTCCTCGTCAGCTTTTATGTAGTTCAAGGCATAGTCAAGGTCAATAACTCCCTGAGGCAAGCCCTTTACACTTTCGCCCTCACTTTCATCATTGCCTGTTGCGTCATAGGCGAAAACATTGTAGCCGTTTGATGCAAAATAATCAGCAACATCCATATAACTGCAATGACCGCCGCCGCCAAAACCGTGGGCAAGTACAATAAGTCCCTTTGGCTCAGTATCGCCCTTTTTGTAGACATAGCCTGTAATTTTCTGCCCCTCATTTGAGGTGAATACGTGTTTTTCCCGTTCAAGTCCGTCAAATTCTGCTATATCCCTGCAATATGGTTCAAATGATGTGAAACGTGTACCGAAATTCTGCTTGTAAATGGTTTTTACGATCATTTTCGGTGCAATAAGCAAAGCCGCGATAATCAATGCAAGTAAAATTCCCAGTATAATTAATGTGATTTTAAGCCCTTTTTTCATTTTTTTCCTTGCCATTTGTTAAATCCTCCAACATTCGCAATGATATATCATTATACCACAATTGAAAAAATAATTCAATATACAGTTTAAACAAATTATTTTATTATTGCACTTGCAATAATAACCACCGCAGGCGAAAGAACAGCCGCTATAACCCAGATTACCCAGCTGATATGCCAGTTGAAAGTGATGAAACTATAGCCGAGGTACAAAGCAGTAACGATTGACCAGTAAATTACCATAACAGCTGCGGATTTGCCTACAGCTTTTTTTGTTCTCGTTTTCTTCTCACGGTTGTATTTTTCTTCCTCTAAAAGCACCTCATAGCCTTCATTGGTTATACTTGACCTTACAATGAGGAATACGCCTGCCGCCACAAACAGGAACATGAAAATTGCACCCAGATCCTCTAAAGGCGAACCGCCGAAAAGCATATCGCAGATAACGGTGGGAACAATTGAAAGTATACAAAGTATTACGCCTATAATCAAATGCAATGTGTTTTTTGAGTGGTCACGTTCACGCTTTTCCTTGACCATTCCGTCAACGCCGTATTCCGTATCAAGGCACTCTTTTTCCATATACTCAAACTTTTTCATAAGGCTTCCCGAATAGATAAATAATCCCACAGCTGCCGCAACTGATAAAAACATAAATATGGGACTTAATTCTGACAAAGCTGAATCCTCAAAAAGGATTTCAAAAAGTATAGCCGCAACAGGCGAGAGTATGCACAATGCAACTCCTGCCGCAACATAGAGAGCTTTTTTGCTGTTCTTTTCCAGATACTCCACAGCCTCCGCCATTGACACGGGACGGAGAGGCGGCTCGGTTTCATCACGGGTTTGGAGAGGATTTTGAATAATCAGTTCCTCCCCAGGCTGATTGAGATCAAGCTCATCTTTTAAAAGTAAGTCCGTGCTGACGGAAAAAATCTCCGCCAGTTTGAGTATACGGTTAAGGTCGGGAGTTGACTGGGCGCCCTCCCACTTTGAAACAGACTGTCTGCTAACTCCTAATTTTTCAGCAAGCTCATCCTGTGTCATTCCCGATTTTTTTCTGAGTTCAATAATCTTATCCGCTAATATCATAGTAGTTCCTCCGTTTGATTTGTTTTGTTTTTCACACAATGCCGACTTCGTGTTTTCCATGATTTTATTTTACCACGTTTGCCCGTTGCAGTCAATAAAGTACGCTTTGAAATTTGTCAACCAACGGTTGCAATGGCTGTATTTCGTCATTTCAAGCCTTTAGCCAATAGCCGTTAGCCATTAGCTGACGGGAACTGTAAATTATAGTGAACGTCAAATATAATTTGACATTCACTATAATTAATGATTTAAAGTGCCTCGCACATCCGCAAACTAAAGTTTGCTCCGTGCGGATCGGCAAATAGCAAACGCCAAAAGATTTTGTCGTTTGCTATATCTGTTACACCGCAAGCAAACCGTCAGATATCAGATGTCAGAAAATATTAACCTGCATAAAAAGGCGGAAGCAATTTTTCTTTTAATACTTGCTTTTTTAAAACAAAAATGTTATAATAATTGTATAATTTTTATTGGCATTTTATTGTGATAAAAAATTTTAATGCACGGAGGAATAAAAATGGAAATTAATTGGATTTTGTCAACACCTACTTCAAAAGCAGATTTGGATTACGCTGAAAAACAATTTAATGTAACTTTTCCAAAAGAGTATTCGGAACTAGTTTTAAATTATAATTTTGCATATGCAGAGCCAAATTGTGTTTGCGTAAACGGAAGAGAAAGAGTATTTGAAAGATTGTTGTCTATTAATGAAAGCGACAGAACGAATATATTTAATTTTTCTGAAATTGTGAGCGAAAACTGTGGTAAAAATCTGATTGCTTTCGGCTCTGACCCTTTTGGAAATTACTGGTGCTTTGATTACAACAATGGAAACGACGAGCCTGTTATAGTTTACTATGACCACGAATCAGCATTCGAATATGAAGATTATGAGCCGCAATTTGTATGCAGTTCTTTCCGTGAATTATTGGACAATATAACAGAATCGCAGGAGGAATAAAAATGGAAATTAATTGGACTTTGTCAGAACCTACATCAAAAACAGATTTGGATTATGCTGAAAAACAATTTAATGTAACTTTTCCAAAAGAGTATTCGGAATTAGTTTTAAAGTATAATGCAGCTTATCCCGAACCAAATTGTGTTTGTGTAAGCGGAAAAGAAAGAGTATTTGAAAGTTTATTATCCATTAATGAAGCCGACAGCGAGAATATATTTGAATATTCTGAAATTGTGAGCGAAAACTGCGGTAAAAATCTGATTGCTTTCGGCTCTGATCCTTTTGGAAATTATTGGTGCTTTGATTACAACAACGGAGACGGTGAGCCTGTTATAGTTTACTATGACCACGAATCAGCTTTTGAATATGAAGATTATGAACCGCAATTTGTAGGCAGTTCTTTCCGTGAGTTATTAGACAGCATAACCGAACCGCAGGAGGAATAAAAAAGGATTGGATAAAGGAGTATTACAATGGACAGACTTGGCAGAGATGAGTTGTTCTATAAAATTGTAGACGGTCATGCTAAAGAAGCGCTGGAAATACTTGACGAGGTTGGAAACGTCGATATCAAGGACAAAAATGGATATTCTTATTTGCATATTGCTGTACAATGCGGTTCAGTTGAGATAATAAGAAAACTTTTGTCAAAGGGTGCGGATATTAACATTGCTGATAATTTCGGTAAAACTCCGCTGATGATTGCTATTTGGTATTATAAAGGCGACAGAACAATAATAGATTTATTGCTTGAAAATGGTGCAGATAAAGAAATGTCTGCCAATTCAGGAATGTCATGCAGGCAGTTGGCGGCTATAAAGGGTGTAGAACTGTAAAAAATCCCCGAAAGACTTGCGTCTATCGGGGATTTTTCAGATATTCACTTTACGACAACTCAAACATACCTGTATAAAGCTGATAGTATTTGCCCTTTTGTGCAATAAGGTCATCGTGTGAACCACGCTCGATAATCTTACCATTCTCCAGCACCATAATCGCCTTTGAGTTGCGGACAGTTGACAAACGGTGAGCAATTACAAATACGGTACGTCCCTCCATAAGAGAATCCATACCCTTTTCGATTAAAGCCTCTGTACGCGTGTCTATGGAGCTTGTGGCTTCGTCAAGGATAAGCACAGGGGGATTTGCAATAGCTGCTCTTGCAATTGCAAGGAGTTGTCTTTGTCCCTGTGAGAGGTTTGCTCCGTCAGCTGTAAGCATCGTATTATAGCCATTTTCAAGATGTGTTATAAATCCGTGAGCATTTGCAAGCTTAGCCGCTGCGTAAACTTCCTCATCTGTTGCATCGAGCTTGCCATAACGGATATTGTCCATAACTGTGCCTGTGAAAAGGTGGGTATCCTGTAATACTATTGATTGAGAGCGTCTTAAATCGCTCTTTTTTATTTTGTTGATGTTGATACCGTCGTAGCGTATCTTTCCGTCGGGAACATCATAGAAACGATTGATAAGATTTGTTATAGTCGTTTTACCTGCGCCTGTAGAGCCTACAAAGGCGATTTTTTGCCCTGCGTCGGCATAAAGGCTTATGCCATTGAGTACGATTTTTTCAGGCTCATAGCCGAATACAACATCGTCAAATTCAACGTGACCTCTTACCTCTGCATAAGTAACTGTTCCGTCAGCCTTATGTGGGTGCTTCCACGCCCATAAGCCCGTTTTTTCTGCGGATTCCACAAGCTTGCCGTCAGCGCCTCTTACTGCGCTTACAAGGGTAACATATCCCTCGTCAGCTTCGGGTTCTTCGTCAATGACAGCGAATATACGCTCTGCACCTGCAAGGGCAGTGAGAACAGCGTTAAGCTGCTGTGAAACCTGCGTAATAGGCTGTGCAAACTGTCGTGTAAACTGGAGATAAGATATAAGCTTACCGATATTCATACCGCCAAAGCCGTTTACAGCCATAATACCGCCCACTATAGCAGTTGCCGCATAGTGGAGATAGGACAGATTGTTCATAATCGGCATAAGGATATTTGCAAAGGTATTAGCCCTGGTAGCCGCCTCGCAAAGTTTATTATTCAGCTTGTCAAACTCCTCGTTGGCTGCATTTTCGTGACAGAATACCTTGACAACCTTCTGACCGTCAATAAGCTCCTCTATGTAGCCGTTAGCTTTACCGATAGCTTTTTGCTGTGCAATAAAGCCTTTGCCGCTGCGTGAGCCGATAGCACCGATAACTCCTACTATTATAAAGAGCATTACGATTACAATAATTGTCAAAATCCAGCTATATGCCACCATAAGAGCAAATACGCCTACAATTGTAATTGCAGAGCTTATAACGTTGGCAATACTATTGCTGAGCATTTCGCGGAGGGTGTCCGTATCGTTGGTGTAAAGGGACATAAGTTCGCCGTGAGTGTGCTTATCAAAGAATTTTACAGGCAATGACTCCATTTTATTGAACAGGTCATTACGTATACGCATAAGGGTTGTGGTGGAAATCTTCATCATCATACGCTGGAAAAGCAGTGATGATAACGCGCCAAGGACGTAAATTCCGCCCATTAAAGCCAGTATTCCGATGAATTTACCTTTATCCCACGTTCCTGTTTTGCAGGCATCTTCAATATTGTTTACAAGAGGTGTAAGCAGTGCATTTCCTGCAATTCCTGCAAGAGCGCTGAATATTACTCCTGCCACAACAAGGAAAAAGTTAAGTTTAAAGCCGTACATATAACTGAAAATACGCTTGATTATCGCTTTTACGTCTTTTGGCTTCTGTACGGGTGCCATATTCTTCTTAGGAGGCATCTGCGTCACCGCCTTTCTGCTGTGAATCATATACCTCGCGGTAGATTTCGCTTGATTTAAGAAGCTCTGTATGAGTTCCTACATCGGTGATTTTTCCGTCATCCATAACAATGATTCTGTCTGCGTCCTTTACGGAGGAAATTCGCTGTGCTATTATAAATGTAGTAACATCTCCGAGCTTTTCGCGAAATGTCTTTCTGATACTTGCGTCGGTTGCGGTGTCAACTGCACTTGTGGAGTCGTCAAGAATGAGGATTTTAGGCTTTTTCAGCAGCGCACGGGCAATACAAAGCCTCTGCTTCTGACCGCCTGATACGTTAACGCCGCCCTGTCCGAGGTTCTGGTCATATCCGTCGGGGAAAGAGGTAATGAAGTCGTGGGCGCAGGCCTGTTTGCAGGCTTCGATTATTTCCTCATCTGTAGCTTCAGCATTTCCCCATTTAAGGTTATCCTTGATAGATCCTGAAAACAGTACGTTCTTCTGCAATACCATTGCAACCTGATTTCTGAGGGCTTCAAGGTCATATTCACGGACATTTCTGCCGCCTACAAGGACTTCACCTTCTGTAGTGTCATAAAGTCGTGGTATAAGCTGTACAAGGCTTGTTTTAGATGAGCCTGTTCCGCCGATAATGCCTATAGTTTCGCCCGAGTTTATATCAAGATTGATTTTTTCAAGAGCAAGGTTTTTCATATCCTTGAAATAGCTGAAAGAAACATTCTTAAAGCTTACAGAGCCGCTTTTCACCTCTGTAACAGCGTTTTCGGGGGATACTATATCAACTTCCTCGGTGAGAACCTCGTAAATACGCTGAATTGATGCTCTTGAAATGACGAACATCATAAAGAGGAATGAAAGCATCATAAGCGACATAAGTATCTGTGTCACATATGTAATGAACTGGGTTAAATCACCTGTAAGCATATCACCGCCCACAATGAGATGACCGCCGAAAAAGAGGATTGCAATAGTACTTGCGTACATACAAATCTGCATAAATGGCATTGTCATAATAACAAGCTTTTCAGCGTTTACCTGTGCTGCACGTACAGCCTCAGTGCTTTCGGTAAACTTCTTCTTCTCGTAGTCCTCGCGGACAAAAGCCTTTACTGTGCGGATTCCTATGAGATTTTCCTGAACTCTGCCGTTCATATTATCATATAGAGTCAGCATTTTTTTGAATCTGGGATGTGCTTGGGTCATTATAATAAGTATAGCAACGGCAAGTACAGGAATTGCACATACAAATACAAGTGAAAGTCTTGCATTTGTTGTAAGAGCCATAATAAGAGCGAAAATAAGCATCATAGGCGCTCTTACGGCTGTCCTGATAAACATCATAAAGGACATCTGAACATTCGTTACGTCTGTTGTAAGTCTTGTTGTAAGAGATGCAGTGGAGAACTTATCCACATTTGAGAATGAAAAGGATTGTACCTTTTCAAACAGTGCCTTTCTGAGATTTTTAGCAAATCCAACAGCTGCAACTGCACTGAATTTACCTGCAATTGCTCCGAAAGCAAGAGAAATAAGCGCCATTCCTACCATTAAAACGCCCATTAGTGCAACGTGTTTTACGTTTCCTTTTCTTATACCCTCGTTGATTATAGAAGCCATGACGTAGGGTATCAGCACTTCCATTGCGACTTCTCCTAAAATCGACAAAGGCGAAAGAATAGCCTCTTTTTTGTATTTGCCCACATAGGACAAAAGTTTTTTTAGCATTGTATCACTTCTCCTTTCCTGATACAGAGTATAAATATGTTTTTTCGTACTATAAAAGTATATCACCAATTATTTTTAATGTCAATGAAAATTTTGTGAAAACATATATTTGAACTACTTGACAAATTAGGTTAAATATGATACAATTTATTATAGTACCACACAAAAGTCATTTTATGTGGTATTGTGGGGTGCTAAAATGATAAAGGGGGTTATATTTTATGAAAATTGCATTTAAAGTGATGAATATCATCCTGCTTGTTGCAACAGTTGTTCCTGCCGCGATAACAGTTGTTACAGGTCTTGTATTTTCAGCAACAGAACTGGGAGGACTTGCGTTCTTCACGATGATTCTTATGCTTATTCCTGCTGCTGTTACAATTTATATGGCAGTTACAGGTTTAAGAGGAAATTACGGAACTTGTTCGAAAATTGCAATATTCATACTCTGTCTGGATATTATTTCCTTAGTTTTTGCAGAGGAAAAAGGTTCTTTGATATTCCAGATTATCTTGTTGGCTGTATATATCTATATGGCAAAAAAGATGCAGAAGATATGGTAAAACCGTTGGCTGATGCTTTTATTGAGAAGTGTCAGCCATTGTTTTATAGCTAAATGATGTAAAATGATATAACTTTATATCATTTAGCTTGCTGTATGTTATGTTACATTTTAACAATTTTTAATAAGATTGTATATATCATTGAACTCCCCTTGACAAATTTTACGGGATATGTTATAATGTATATATCATATGTAATTCTACTTGATGTATTAACAAAAAAAGGAGGACAAAAATTATGGGCTACGGATTTATCGGACTTACACCAGAAATTAAAAATCTTGCAGACAAATCAATCGAGGGTTATCGCATTGACCCGGCACTTTATACACAGTATGATGTAAAGCGCGGATTGAGAGACCTCAATGGCAACGGTGTTGTTGCAGGACTTACAAATATCAGTACTATTAATGTAGACGAAAACGGTTACGGAAAGCTTTTCTACCGAGGTATCGATGTTGAGGATATTGTAAACGGATTTATTAAGGAAAAGCGTTTCGGCTTTGAGGAAACCATATATCTCCTTTTATTTGGAAAAATGCCTACTGCGGCAGAACTTGATGAATTCAGAAAAATCCTCGTAGATGCAAGAAATCTTCCGTCAACCTTTACAAGAGATATTATAATGAAGTCCCCAAGTGACAATATGATGAATATTCTTGCAAAATCCGTCCTCGCTCTCTATTCATATGACGATGACGCTAATGATATAACTATTCCAAACGTATTAAGACAGAGCATATCACTTATTACCCTGTTTCCTTTGCTTGCAGTATATGGTTATCATACATACAGATATACACGCAATGGCGGAAGCTTCTTTATTCACGACCCCAATCCTGAGCTTTCTATTGCAGAAAATCTGCTGTATATGCTTCGTCCTGATAAGAAGTATACCGAGCTTGAAGCGCGTATTCTTGATATGGCGCTTGTACTCCACGCTGAACACGGAGGCGGAAACAACTCCACATTTACGGTTCACGTTGTATCGTCCTCCGGAACTGATACATATTCCGCTATTGCAGCGGCTTTAGGTTCTCTTAAAGGTCCAAAGCACGGCGGCGCGAATATCAAGGTTGCACTGATGTTTGATGATATGAAGAAGAACATCAAGAACTGGACTGACGAGAACGAAGTGAAGGATTATCTGAAAAAGCTGCTCCACAAGGAGGCTTTTGACAATGCAGGTCTTATATATGGTATGGGACACGCTGTATACTCCCATTCCGACCCAAGAGCAACTGTATTCAAGGGATTTGTTGAGAAGCTCAGTAACGAAAAGGGACTTCACGATGAATTCAACCTTTATGCTATGGTAGAACGTCTTGCTCCTCAGGTTATTGCCGAGGAAAGACGTATATATAAAGGTGTATGTGCAAATGTGGATTTCTACAGCGGCTTTGTTTATCGTATGCTTGGCATTCCGGATGAGCTTTTCACTCCACTTTTTGCTATTTCCCGTATTGCAGGTTGGTCTGCACATCGTATTGAGGAGCTTATCAACTCCAACAAGATTATCCGCCCTGCCTACAAGGCAATTGCTCCTGTAAGAGCGTATACGGATATGGAAAACAGAATAGATTAAATTTGAAACAGCATCGGAAACGATGCTGTTTTTTGCTGTTTTACAAATTGTATATCAAATTGTGGCAAATACATCATGTAAAAACAATTGGACGATTTAACAGAATTTTGGCTGTCGATTTGTTCAACTCTACAAAATTCAAGACGAATTGCTGTATTTCGTCTGAAAACTATTGTGTTTTTAAATGTTATATGATAAAATATACAATAGATTACAAATTCGGATAAAAAATGTTATGATAAAAAAGTTTGGTTTATATACAAAGTGTAGTATTTGCGAGCGTTATTACGCTCTTTAAAAAGTTAACATCAATTCAAACCTCTATAAAAACAGGCTGAAATCCAATTGGATTTCAGCCTGTTTTGCTGTATAATGACGATTTTGATTTGTTTATGTCATATCGACCGTATTTTCATATTATAATCACGTAGTTCTGACGTATGATATCCACTCTGATACAGTTCAATGGATAAAAAATATAATATGAAATTTAAAAATATATAACAGTAAATTTTATGTATTACTTATAATTTTGTCTGTTGCTGTCCTCAGCAATCAACCATTTTTGGTTGAAAAAAGGCCCATTTTTGCCCTATAGTGAGGGGGTATGATAAAATGCACTTTACCGGATAAAATAAAAGAGCCGCCCGAAAGCAGCTCTTTTACAAAAGGGGATTAACCCATAATTACTTCAACAGTATGCTCACCATTCTCGAAAGCAGGGATAACATTACCGTCAACAGCCTGTCCGTCAACAGTCATGCTTACAACGCCCTTGCAAACGTGGTTAGGATTCTTAACTGTGATGTTATAAGTTGCACCACGGAACTTTCTTGTAGCTGTGAAACCGTCCCACTCATGAGGAATGGAAGGATCAACCTTAAGACCGTCCCAATCGGGAGAAATTCCGAGGATATACTGGGAAATAGCAACCATATTCCAAGCAGCAGTACCTGTCAGCCAGGAGTTCTTACCTTCACCAAAACGGCTTGCGTCCTTACCAGCGATCATCTGACCGTATACATAAGGCTCTGTCTTGTGGAGATCGGAAATTTCCTCGTTGAAAGCAGGAGCAATCTTGCTGTAGTACTCAAATGCCTTGTCACCTCTGCCAGCGTAAGCCTCAGCACAGATAATCCAAGCATTATTGTGTGTGAAGATACCTGCGTTTTCCTTGTATCCGCCGGGATATGTGGAAATCTCACCATACTGGATATAGTACTTGGAGAATGCAGGGTTGTTAAGAACAAGACCATACTGAGTATTGAGGTACTTGTCGATAGATTCAAGAGTCTTGATATCAGCTCCCTCATCCTTACCGATTTCGGACATTACAGCAAAGCCCTGAGGCTCGATGAATATCTTACCTTCCTCACACTCCTTAGAGCCCATCTTAGCGCCTGTGGAGTCATAAGCACGGAGGAACCAATCACCGTCAAATGCGGATTCCATAACGCACTTCTTCATCTTGTCGATTTCAGCCTGTGCAGCAGCAGCCTCATCATCCTTGCCAAGGTGCTTGAGAATAGCAACATAGTTAGGACCTGCATATGTGAACAGAGTAGCAACCATTACAGACTCAGCAACCTTGGAGTAGCCGCCCTCAGCAGCAAACTTGGGATTTGTATAAGTCTGGAAGCTCTCACCGGGAGTATCGGAGTAGCAGGAGAGGTTGATACAGTCGTTCCAGTCAGCACGCATAGCAAGAGGCAGACCGTGAGGACCGAGGTTGTTTACAATCTTGTAGAATGAAACCTTAAGGTGGTCAAGCATAGGCTTAGCCTTAGACATATCGTTGTCGTAAGGAACAAGCTCATCAAGGAGTGACCAGTCGCCTGTTTCTCTGATGTAAGCGGAAACAGAGAGAATCATCCACAGCGGATCGTCTGAGAAGTCACCGCCGATATCTGAGTTACCCTTCTTTGTAAGAGGCTGATACTGGTGATAGCATCCGCCATCCTCAAGCTGAGTTGAAGCGATGTCGATAATACGCTCTCTTGCACGGTCGGGAATCTGGTGAACGAAACCGAGGATATCCTGGTTGGAGTCACGGAAGCCCATACCACGGCCGATACCGCTCTCAAAATAGGAAGCAGAACGTGAGAGGTTGAAAGTAACCATACACTGATACTGGTTCCAGATATTAACCATACGGTTAACCTTATCATCGGAAGTGTTAACATTGAGGATGCCGAGAAGCTCGTCCCATGCAGCCTTAAGCTCAGCAAGACCTGCAGCAACCTTTTCAGGTGTGTTGTACTGGTCAATCATAGCAAGAGCCTTTTCCTTGTTGATTGTTACGCCGTCAGCCTCGAACTTCTTGTCAACAGGCATTTCAACGTAGCCAAGGATAAAGATAAGAGTCTTTGACTCGCCTGGAGCGAGAGTAATCTTCTTATAGTGAGAAGCAATAGGTGACCAGCCGTCAGCAAAGGAGTTTGTAGCAGCATTTGCCATAACAGCCTGAGGGTCATTGAAACCGTTGTAGAGACCGATAAAGGAATCTCTGTCAGTATCGTAACCGTCGATTTCATCGTTAACTGTATAGAAAGCGAAGTGGTCGCGTCTGTCTCTGTACTCTGTCTTGTGGTAGATTGTGGAGCCTACAACTTCTACACGGCCTGTAGAGAAGTTTCTCTGGAAGTTTGTGCAGTCGTCCTGAGCATCCCAAAGACACCACTCAGCAAAAGAGAACAGTGAGAAGGACTTAGCCTCTGTGCCCTCGTTAGTGAGAACAACCTGCTGAACTTCGCCGTTGTAGTTCTGTGGAACGAAGAAAGTAACCTGTGCTTTAAGGTCATTCTTCTTACCTGTGATAATTGTATAGCCCATACCGTGGCGGCACTCATAGGAATCAAGCTCTGTCTTTACAGGTGACCAGCCGGGGTTCCATACTGTACCATTGTCGTTGATATAGAAGTAACGACCGCCCATATCAATAGGCACGTTATTATAGCGGTAACGTGTGATACGTCTTAAACGAGCGTCCTTATAGAAACTGTAACCGCCTGCTGTGTTTGAAATCAGTGAAAAGAAAGCCTGTGTTCCGAGATAGTTAATCCACGGATAGGGTGTTCTGGGGGAATTAATGACATATTCCTTATTTGCGTCGTCAAAAAATCCGAACTTCATTGTAATCTACTCCTTACTTATTATATTGATAGTTGATAATAACGCCGGTCAATTGTTGGTTAAGCTGAAAACAGCGTATAGGATTATCAGCTAAATAGTCCGATAACTCAAATATCACTTATTATTATACCATAAAACGGATAATAATACAAGTGTTTACATAGAATTGTGATATACTAATATTTCACTAAAAATTTGTGCATTTTTTACAAAAATGAAATAGAGCAAAGGTTGTAGACTTGAAATTGTGGACTTACAACTGATATTGTAACTAATAGAAATATAATGGATTTGAGGAATCAATGCATTCCTATAAAAAATACGGACTTTAACGACGTTTTAAAGATGGGTGTTGATTATATGGCAATATATTTAATATATTTGCTGATTTTAAATATATGAATTTTAATGATAAGTAAAAATAGGTTGCAACAAAAGGAAATATATTATACGTGAAATTTTGTTAACCTAACGAAACAAGTGTACGATAAATAACAAAATGTGGTATAATAATTAACAGAGTAGTCGGCCACTCAAAACAAAATAACTTGAAAAGGACATAAAAAAATGAATAAGACTTTTAAAAAGATCACAACTTCAATCACAGCAGCAGTTCTTTGTGCGCTTCCACTTGTAAACTCATTTACAGCAAGCGCAGCTGCTGATGCAAATGCACGTTATACATACAGAAAGGTTTTCGCTGTTTCATCATCTAAAAATATTGATCGTCTTGTTTTTGGTGTTGCATGCAAAACATACGGCACAGATGCTCCTGTTGCTGATCAAATAGGAAGCGGTTCACTTACACGTGGTGGCGGCGGTTCTGTTGGATGTCATAGTGCCGGCGGCACATTTGAACCTTACAACCACAATATGGTAGGAGGTATGGTATCTGTACATATGCATTGCAATTCTCCTTCTGACTACAAGGAAATAAGCGTTACAAACTTTGCATATGATCCTAATGGTAAACTTATAAATAATGCAGTATCAGCTAGTCCTACTTTCCTCGTTGGAGACATTAATCTTGACAAAAAGATTGACGCAAAAGACTACGATCTTCTTTACGCAGCTGTTGCTAAGAAGACTACAAAATCCTACAGATATAAGTTCAACTATTTTGAGGTTATGAATGTAGCTGTAGGTGACGTTTCAGGCAACTTCTCTGCTTATGTATTCGACATCAACAATGACGGATATCTGAGCAGTGCTGATACCGCAATGTTTCAGCGATACGCAGAAGGTAAACTTACCAGATTTGCTGAATAAGATGTTTAGCTAACCGTATATTATATAAAGAAAAACCCCGATTTTCTCACTGAAATCGGGGTTTTAAACAATTTGCGACAATGCACGACGTTGCCCTAATTAACGGGACGTCGTGGGCGCCGTCACCTATAATAGTAATTACAGATTACGTCTTAATTTGAAAAAAATCTCTGATGAGCAGTAAATTCTTCGCCAGGTTTTACCTCACGGTAGCCTGTAACGTCGGGAGAGAGGCTCAGATTGGGAGCGTCAATCATAGCTGTCATAGGCTCGGGGCAGAAATAGTGATTGAATCCACGGTCATTCCAGATAATCCAGAAGCCGTATTCCTTGGAAACCTCATAGCAGAGCTTCTTTCCGCTTGCTGTATCCTCGGCAATAACGCCATAGAATGCCTGTCCGTCAAGCTTTGCAGTTTCAGATGTGTACATATCGTTGTCAACAACCTGTAAAACGGGGCATTTTGTACCTTCTTTGTACTCTAAATCCCACATAGTAAGGGATTTGAGCTGCTCTGTAGGAAGGCATCTCTCGTTCAGCTCGCACTTCTTGCCAATCGGCACTGTGAGGCGGATATCTTCCTCTTTGGCACCGTCAACGAATGGTGCGCTGATAGCTGTATGTGAAGCAAGGGACATAGGAAGCACCTTGTCATCGTTGTTGATAAAGCAGATATCCTGTTCAAGGCCGCTTGCTGAGAGTGTGAATGTGTATTCAGCGGTGAAGCGTACAGGGAGATACTGGAAAAATTCGTCGTTTTCGTCGTAAACGTAGCGTGTTTTTACCCAGGCACAGTTGCTGTCGGAGTTATGCTCAACAACTTCAAATTTACGCTTGTGGATAAAGCCGTGGATATGGTTGTTATAGGGTGCTTTCTCGTTTACAGGGAGCTGATATACAGCGTCTGATGTCTTAAGAACACCGTCTGCAAAACGATTTGGGAGATAAAGTGTAGGAAGACCCCAGACCTCCGCTGACTGGAGAATATCGTCAAAGGTATTGTCAGGATTCCAGCGGAAGAACTCCATTCCCTCGGTATTATTACGGAGGCGGATAACGTTGCAGCCTATTTCGTATGCAACAAGAGCCTCGTAGCCTCCTGCGGAAAGCTTCACGCAGGTCATACCGTTGTGAGTCATAATCTGTGTTGTGTTGCTCATAAAAATCAAAACCTTTCTGTTGGATATTTTACGTTATATTATTCTTCTATTATAACATATTTTCAATTACTTGTAAAGCATTTTTTGTAAATTATCCACCAAAAAACAAAAAAGCTCCCTGAATTATAAATTTCAGAGAGCAATAATATCAAAATTCATCTTTTACATATTCTTCCATAGAAATATATTCTCCTGTAGATATGCGGCTGTAATAGGCGAGTACAATTGTTGCGTCGATTGAATCATATTTCCCGTCATTGTTTACATCTGCCGCTTTAGCCTGATTTTCGGTAATTGTGGGAGGTTTACCTGTGGAAATCACAGAGTATTCAGAAAGAATAAGAGAGGCATCGCTGGCATTTACTGTGCCGTCTACCATTACATCGCCAAGGAGTATGCTGTCAGGGGCAGATATCAGCTTATCGCTATTGATAAAGTGTGCGGGAATTTCAGAAGCTCCTGCACATACCGCAGCAGAGGCTACGATTGTCATTATTTTTCTTATTCCCTTCATATGCATCGCCCCTTTGACAAATTACTTTAGTCAATTATAGCATATTTTGATTTGAAAAGCAATGAATAAAGTGTGTACAAAAATCCCGAAGCACGGGACTTCGGGGGATTTGGTATCAGTTCATATCTGCCAGATAGTCCTCAATTGAGCCTGTACCGCCTGTGGAGGTATAGGCATAATAGGCAAGGATAAGTGAAGCGTCGATAGCGTCGTATTTGCCGTCGCCGTTTACGTCAGCGGCTTTTGCCTGTTCAGCGTTAAATGTGGATGTGCCGCCTGTTGCGATTACTGCATAGTCAGCGAGGACAAGTGTGGCGTCGCTGGAGTCAATTGAGCCGTCACCGCTTATATCGCCTGTTGAGTATGTGGGTGTTGAAACAGGGGGATTTTCGGGTGTTTCTGTGGAAGTTGTGGGGATTAAGGTGAATGTTGCAGTTTGCTCATTTCCGCAGTCATATTTGTATGTAACTTCCTTTGATGTGTCCTCAACTGTGAGAATATTGCCGTTTACTGTGCCGTTTGTCCAGTCAGAGGCTTTTGTTATGTCAAAGCCTGTGGGGAGAGTGGAGAGGTCGAAGGTTTTGTTGGTAACAGCAATTTCGTATTTGTTTGAAATGAAGCTCTTAAACAATAATATTTTTTGTTTATTTAAATCAAGGCTTGTAAGATGATTTTTTTCACATTTCAGCATATACATTGTAATGTTATTACTTAGATCAAGAGTGGTAAGTTGATTATTATTGCAAAGCAATGTATGTAATGAAGTATTCTTGTTTATATCAAGAGTTGTAAGTTTATTATTATCGCATTGTAATTTTTTTAATTTTTTAAAGTGTTCAATACCTGTTAAATCTGAAATACCTTTATTGCTGACTTTGATCTCTGTTACTTCTTTAATTTCTTCAGCAGAAAGCAATTCATTAGCGTCTATGTCAAAATTATCTGTTACATACTGTCGGAAAACAGCATCGGGGAAATGTGTTTCATCAATCGCAACGCTTACGGGAGAGATTTCGGCAGCGAGTGGCGGGATTAATTTGAATATTGTGATGCTATTATTTCCACAGTCGTATACGTATGTAACTTCCTTCGATACATCTTCAACAGTAAGGATACTGCCATTTACTGTACCGTTTGTCCATTCAGAGGCTTTTGTAACATCGAAACCTGCAGGGAGGGCGGAGAGATCAAAGGTATTGTTTTCCAGGGAGATTTCGTATTCGTTTAATATACATCCACTAGAACCATATAATGAAGGATTATTGCTTAAATCTATACTTGTGAGATGATTAGTGTTACAGTCAAAAAATTCTAAAGCAGTATTATTACTTATATCAAGGGTTGTAAGTTGATTGGTATCACAGGCAAAGTATTTTAATGCCGTGTTGTTACTTACATCAAGTGATGTAAAATTATTTTTTTCACATGAAAGATATTCAAGCTTTGTATTGTTGCTTACGTCAAGGGTTTTAAGTTGATTGTAATCACAGTACAAATCTACCAATTCGGTATTGTTGCTTACGTTAAGGGTTGTAAGATTGCTGTGTGAACAATACAACTTTTTTAACGAAAGGTTATTGCTTGTATTAAGGGAAGTAAGCTGAGTATATTCACAAAACAAGGTAGATAATACTGTATTATTCCCAATATCAAGTTTTTTGAGTTCTCTGTTATTTGTACAATCAAGTGTTTTAAGATTGGTAAAATAATTAACACCTGTTAGATCGGTGATCCCTTTATTACCAATAGAAATGCTTGTTGCTTTCTCGATTTCATTATCAGAAAGCATTCCGTCATTGTTTTTATCGAAATTTTTTGCCACATATTCACGGAATATCGCATCAGGGAAGTTAGTTGCATCGATTGCAACGCTCTCAGCAACAGCATCCCCAGCTGCATTTGCCGCAAAACCGCCGATTTTCAGTGCGCCCTGTGGCATATAGCCCATAACTCCCGAACAAATCAGCAGAGCCGCTGTCATGGCTGCAATTCTTTTCACTTTCTTCATTTTTTAATTCCTCCATATCATTTTTTGCAATTTACGGTGACATTTACACAATTGCAGATGCCTTTTATTTTGTCCTCTATATATACATTCAAATGAGGGTGGCAAAATCAGACATCAAAATCAAATATTTTTTTATTTTAACAATCAATGCGCTGTGTTATCACAGTAAACCGCTTGAATACATTATATCATATATTTATATAAAATGCAAGAAAAAATCCCCAAAAATATAAAAATTTTCAGGGATTTTATATTTATTCGCTTTTCAGCCGTGAAATTTCCTTTTTAAGACTGTCAACTTCAGCCTGGAGTCTGCACAGTTCAAGGGAAACAGGGTCGGGAATGTGAATCTGGTCGATATCCTGAGTAACCTTGTGCTGATGCACTTTTTCACCTTTTCTGCGTACAATTCTTGCAGGAACACCTACAGCAGTACAATCGTCGGGGATAGCGTTGAGAACAACTGCGTTTGCAGCGATTTTAACGTTATTTCCAACAGTAAACGGGCCAAGTACCTTTGCACCTGCGCCAACAAGGACGTTATTTCCCAAAGTGGGGTGACGCTTGCCCTTGTCCTTACCTGTACCGCCAAGGGTAACGCCCTGATACAGCAGGCAGTTATCGCCGATAATCGCTGTTTCACCAATAACAACGCCCATACCGTGGTCAATGAAAAGACCTTTTCCGATAGTTGCGCCGGGGTGTATCTCGATACCCGTCTTGTTTCTTGCGTGCTGTGAGATTATTCTCGCAATAGTATAATATTTCCGCACATAAAACCAGTGAGCAAGGCGATAGGCGCGGATTGCCCTCAAAGTGGGATAAGTCAGCAGTATTTCCACTGCATTTCTTGCCGCAGGGTCGCTTTCACGGATAAGAGCAATATCTCTTTTTATGGTTTTAATCATTCGTAACATAAAACACCGCCTTTAGAGTTGCGGGCGGATGATATCCGCCTCTGCTATTATAAGAATTTCAGCGCTCCTGTGTTCTCCATAGCTTTGAGGAGATTGAAACGAGCCAGGTCACGGTATTCGGGCTTAGCCATATAGTACATATAAGTTTCAGCAATATTGAGGTTGCTGGAAGTGCGTCCCTCAATTTTAAACTGCTCAAATCCCATAGGTACGTACTTTTCCCATATATCATCCGGAGAAATATGTGTGCGTAGATTGCGGATATCAAACACACCGCGCTGACCAAAAGGACAGCTTTCCAGTCTCTTTGTATCAATTTTATTGGCATTAAAAGGCATATTAGGGTACTTTTTCAGATGCTCATTATAGGCTATCTGCATAAGGCCAATTGTATGGTAATGCTCTGCACGTCTTGGGCAATTCGGCTCACAGCAGGCATTTACAAGAAGCTCGCAATCCTCTTTTCGCGGGAGCTTTGAAAGCACTTCGAAATTGTTGTTGAAATCGTAGTCAACAACAACAATGCTGTAATCCTTGCTCAGCTCTTCTTCAAGCTTTTCAGGGTCAGTGATACGCTTGCAGGTGGAGCTTGTCAGCTTGTACTTGGGGAAGTTGGTTCGGATATATTCCTCTAATATGGGAGAAACAACAATAGCCTCATTAAGTCCGTTATGTGCAAGATTAAGCACCATATTGCAGAAAGTGTCGTTAAGATGCTTTTTTTCCAGTGCAGGGTTTGTAAATGTAAAGCGGAGAGGGATTCCTCTGTCGTTGAAAGCCTTTATAACGGCTTTTACATATTGCGGGTCGCATACTCCCGGCTGAGATCTGCCGCCATTCCACATAGAGGGCGGAAATACGCCGTAAAACGATGCTATTTCAACTCCCTCGCGAAAATAGTGGGGATACTGTTTAAGCATATCGGCAAATAATAAATTCAGCTTGAAACGCCCTGAAAAATCGGGCAGATGAAAACGTACTCTCATAATTTTACTCCTGTAAGCAATCGCCTCTTTCGTCGGAAACGGTATAGCCTGCCGCTTCAATTTCCGCTTTAAGCAGGGAAATTCCCTCAGCAGTTTCGCTTCCCGAAACAAGCTTATTGTCGTAAAGATTATATTTTTTTCTTGCGTCCTCAGGTGATATATTCGGCATAATTACGTTACAGCCTGTTTTCAGCCCTGCAATTCTGCCGTTTTCGGAAGCTGTACCCAGCGCCGTAGTGGCAGGCAGAAGCACCTTAGGAAACATAAGACGGATAATTCCCAGCAGACGCAGTGTAAGGTACGGAGAGCCGCCCTTTTCATCTCTGAATGGGGTATCCTTATGGGGGATAAATGGCCCTATTCCTATCATTTGCGGCTGTAATTCCTGCAAAAATCGGATATCCTTAACGATATCGTCGGAAGTCTGCCACGGAATTCCAACCATAAAGCCTGCACCTGTCTGAAAACCTGTCTCCTTTAAATTATACAGACATTTGATACGATTGTCAAGGGTCATTTCCTGTGGGTGGATTTTGCTGTATAATTCCTGTGAAGCTGTTTCGTGGCGGAGCAGGTATCTGTCAGCTCCTGCCGCCTTCATTTTTCGGTAGCTTTCAGCGGAACGCTCACCAAGGGAAAGGGTTATAGCACAGTCAGGGTAACGCTGACGAAGTTCTGATATTATACCGCATACGTATTCATCAGTGAAAAACGCATCCTCGCCGCCCTGCATAACAAAGGTGCGGAGTCCCAGCTTATAGCCGATATCAGCGCAGTCAAGTATCTGCTGACGGTCAAGGCGGTAACGCTCCGCCGATTTGCAGCTGCGGCGGATGCCGCAGTAAAGGCAGTCGTTTTTGCAGTATGAAGAAATCTCAATAAGACCGCGGAGAAACACTTTATTTCCGTAGTGTCTGCGGCGTATTTCGTCAGCGCGTTTTGCAAGATATTCTGCAGTATTATCGCTTTCGTCCTCAATGAGCATTTTCAGCTCATTGTCGGACAAATCGCCTGTTTCGTATAATTTATCAATAAGCTCAGTCATAAATCAGCCGCCCAGTTCAATCATCTTGTCGATGCATTTGCGTGCAGCAGCAATCTGCTCCTCGTCCATAAGTATTTCAAAAGCCTCGCCCTCAGGCTTACCTGCAATGGCAAGGAGCGAACGGTACACATCGGGGAGAGTTGTAAGCTTCATATCAGTGCATATAAGCTTTTTTGTCAAGGGATAGAATTTCTTTTCGGGGCAGTCATACTGGAGATGCTCTGCAATTGAAGTTTCAGTTCCGATTATGAACTCCTTAGCATCGGATTTCATAGCATAATCCATAATTCCGCTTGTAGAGCCTGCATAGTCAGCAAGGGCAGTAACCTCGGGACGGCATTCGGGATGAACGAGGAAAAGTGCGTCGGGATGTTCAGCCTTAGCCGCTAAGACTTCCTCAACTGTAATAGCAGAATGAGCAGGACAGCCGCCGTTGAGAAGCATAATATCCTTTTCGGGGAGCTGTGACTTCACCCAACCGCCAAGGTTGCAGTCGGGGATAAAGAGTATTTTATCAGAATCAATATTTTTCACGATTTTCAGCGCACTTGAAGAAGTTACGCATACATCGCAGACAGTTTTAAGGGAAGCGGTGGTATTGATATAAGCCACAACAGTTCTGTCAGGCTCTTTTGCCTTGATTTCTGCAATCATATCCCTGTCCATTTGCTCCGCCATAGGGCAGCCTGCGCCCTTATTTGCAAGGTATACGCGCTTTTCGGGGGAGAGCATTTTTGCAGTTTCCGCCATAAAGTGAACGCCGCAGAAAAGAATATTTTCGTTTGGGATTTTTGTGGCATCAACGCTTAATTTATAGCTGTCACCTGTGAAATCGGCAATTTCCACGATTTCACGGGACTGGTAGCTGTGGGCGAGAATAGCGGTATTTGTTTCTTTTTTCAGTTTCAGGATTTTCTCCTGCAATTCCTTGACAGTCATAATTAAAACCTCCGATTATGATTATAGGCTTGTTTCAGCGATAACTTCAACTTCTACAAGAACATTTTTAGGCAGAGTTTTTACTGCAACGCAGCTTCTTGCAGGAAGTCCTGTGAAGTATTTGCCGTAGATTTCATTGAAAGCAGCAAAATCATTCATATCTGCAAGAAAGCAGGTAGTTTTCACAGCCTTTTCAAAGGATGAGCCTGCTGTTTCGAGGACAGCACCGAGATTTTTCATAACCTGTTCTGTCTGCTCCTCAATAGTAGTAGCCTCAACAGTGTTCGTAAGTGGATTTATGGCAATCTGTCCGCTGGTGAAAACCATACCGTTTGATATAATAGCCTGTGAGTAAGGGCCTACAGCAGCAGGTGCTTTTTCTGTGTGAATTTTAATCATAGTAATTCTCCTTAGTCATTTGTAATTTTAAAGCCGTTTTCAGCAAGAGCAGTTTTGATAGCTTCAATATGCTCGTAATTACGTGTTTCAAGTACAAGGCGGAGATAACAGCCGTTTACAGCTGAACCCTCGTTGGCACGTTCGTGGTGAATGGAGATAACGTTTCCGCCAAGCTCTGCGATAATACGAGAAACTTCTAAAAGCTGTCCCGGTTTGTCGAGAAGCTCAATTGTAAGAGTGATGTTTCTTCCTGTCATAAGCAGACCGCGCTTGATTACCCTTGAAAGAATAGTTACATCAATATTACCGCCTGAAAGCAGGCATACAGCCTTTTTGCCCTTGATAGGCACTTTATTGAACATAGCCGCAGCTACTGCAACAGCGCCTGCGCCCTCGGTAACAAGCTTCTGCTGCTCCATAAGAGCAAGAATAGCGGCAGATATTTCGTCGTCGGTAACTGTTACGATTTCATCGACATACCGGGAAACAAGCTCAAAGGTAGTTTCACCGGGAGCTTTTACTGCGATACCGTCGGCGATAGTGGATACTCCTGACAGAGCTTTAATTTCACCGTCGCGTACAGCGTTGTACATACTGGGAGCGCCCGTAGCCTGAACGCCGTATATCTTGATTTTCGGGTTAAGGCTCTTTATAGCGAAAGCCACTCCCGAAATAAGACCGCCGCCGCCGATAGGCACGATAACAGCATCCATATCGGGTATCTGCTCAATAAGTTCAAGACCGATAGTACCCTGACCTGCAATGACGTATTCATCGTCAAAGGGGTGGATAAAGGTATATCCCATTTCATCGCGCTGACGGAGAGCTTCTTTGTAAGCGTCATCGTAAACTCCCTTTACAAGGCATACCTCTGCGCCGTAGCTTTTGGTAGCCTCAACCTTGGAGATAGGCGCGCCGTCGGGGAGGCAGATAATTGATTTTATGCCGTTTTTAGCTGCTGCAAGAGCAACTCCCTGTGCGTGATTTCCTGCGGAGCAGGCAATAACTCCCTTTGCCTTTTCCTCATCGGAAAGGCAGGACATCTTGTAATAAGCGCCGCGAACCTTGAATGAACCTGTTATCTGGAGATTTTCCGTTTTAAGCCATATATTGGCATCGGGGTTGATTTTGGGAGCCTGTATGACATCGGTTTCCCGTATAACTTGTTTAAGGACATATTTTGCGTGATAGACTTTGTCCAATGTAATCATAAATAAAGACTCCTTTTTTAATAAGTTGTTAGCCGTTAGCCATTAGCCGTTAGCCTTAAAAGCTGTAATTTATACGATTATTTATAAATTAGGAGTTGTTTTTGCGGTTCGCATAAATAGCTAAAAGCTAATAGCTAAAGGCTAAAGGCTGGCAATGAGAAGCATTGCCTATTTTAATAAGCTGTTAGCCGTTAGCCATTAGCCGTTAGCTTTAAAAGCTGAAATTTATACGATTATTTGTAAATTAGGATTTGTTTTTGCGGTTCGCATAAATAGCTAAAAGCTAATAGCTAAAGGCTAAAGGCTGGCAATGAGAAGCATTGCCTATTTTAATAAGCTGTTAGCAGTTAGCCATTAGCCGTTAGCTTTAAAGCTGTAATTTATACGATTATTTATAAATTAGGGGCTGTCTTTGGCAGTCCGCATAAATAGCTAATGGCTAAAGACTAAAGGCTAACGGCTGGCAATGCGAAGCATTGCCCTAAGAATTAATTCTTAATTGATTAATAAATTGCCGTGCTGTTCTTGGTGAACGTCCGTTTCCCGAAGAAATGGCGAATTGCTCAGCTTTGAGGAAAAGCTCCTCATCGGGCATATCTATGCCGTGGACTCTTGCAAGTTCAAGAGCAATAGCGGTGTAGCTTTTCTTGTCGGGGCGGCTGAAATTCACACGCAGACCAAAACGTGCCGACAGAGAGAGCAATTCCTGCATTGTATCGTTGCGGTGAACATCATCACCCTCACGGTCGGAAAAGCTTTCCTTTACGAGGTGACGGCGGTTGCTTGTGGCATAAATTGCGATATTGTCGGAACGTGCGGAAACAGAGCCTTCAAGAGCCGCTTTCAGCGCACCGAAGCAGTCCTCCCCCGATGTAAAGGTAAGATCGTCAATGAATATGATGAATTTCAGCGGATTTCCGCTTAATTTATCAATAAGTTCAGGTAGTTCGCGGAGCTGCTCCTTTGTGATTTCCACAAGGCGCAGTCCCATATGAGTGTACTCATTTACAACAGCCTTTACAGTTGAGGATTTGCCTGTGCCTGCGTCGCCGTAAAGCAGGGTATTCTGCGCAGTTTTGCCATTTACGAGAGCAAGGGTATTTTCCACAACCTCGGCACGTTCACGCTCATATCCGAAAAGCATATCAAGGCGCTGTGCGTCGGGAGCTTTTACAGGAACGATTTCGCCATTGCGGAGAATAAACATCGTAGAATTGGCGAAAATTCCGCAGCCGTAAAGCCCTATATTTTCAATGCGTTTCTTATATTCAGCGGCAAAGTCAATATCAGAGGTTTTCCATTGGGGCAGCTGATAAAGGCGATAATAGCCGTATTGCAGTTCCTCAACGGTAAGCTGTGAGATTTCGCGGAGCAGTTCAAGCTCATTTGAAACAGCCTGCTCAATCAGCTCATCAAAAGCTTTACCCTCGGATTTTCCCGAAATATAGAAGTTTTCGTCCTCGCATACTTTTTTGAAGATATACTCTGAAAGGTTGACGTTATGGCGGTAGAGCCTTGATGTAAATTCAGAATATATATTTACATCAAAGCTTTTACCCTCTGCATGAAGCTTTAAAAGAGCAGAAAGTGCCGATATAACGTCGTCATTGAGAAGATTTCGGAATACCGCAAGAGAATTAAGACCGCAGTAGTAATTGTCCAGCTTTTCACGGATATTAGCCATTATAACGCCTCGCAGATTTTTGCTGTCATTTCCGTGCAGGAAAGGGGAGTACCTTCTGAACAACCCATAAGATCAGCAGTTCTCCAGCCATCGTCAAGAACCTTATTTACGGCATTTTCAATAGCTGCGGCTTCATCGTTGAGATTGAATGAATAGCGGAGCATCATAGCCGCTGAAAGTATAGTAGCAATTGGGTTTGCAATATTTTTTCCTGCAATATCTGGAGCAGAGCCGTGGATAGGCTCATACATACCCCTTGTGGAAGCACCCAGAGAAGCAGAAGCAAGCATACCGATTGAGCCTGTAATCTGTGAAGCTTCGTCTGAGAGGATATCACCGAACATATTTGAAGTTACGATAACATCGAACTGTCGGGGATTTCTCACAAGCTGCATAGCCGCATTGTCAACGAACATATCGGAATATTCAACTTCGGGATATTCCTCGGAAAGACGGTGCATTGTCTTTCTCCAAAGACGTGAGGATTCAAGGACGTTAGCCTTGTCGATGCTGCAAAGCTTCTTATTGCGCTTCATAGCTGATTCAAAAGCAGTTCTGCCGATACGCTCAATTTCAGTTACGCTGTAAGCCTCGGTGTCATAGGCTTCCTCGCCGTATTTGCCCTGACGGTAGCCACGGTCACCAAAGTAGATACCGCCTGTAAGCTCGCGGACAATCATAATGTCGAAGCCGTCACCCACGATTTCATCTTTAAGGGGAGATGCACCACGGAGTGCAGGATAAAGGGAAGCAGGGCGGAGATTTGTGTAAAGTCCCAAGGCGGAACGGATACCTAAAAGAGCCTTTTCAGGGCGGTTTTCGCCGGGCTGGTCGTCCCATTCAGGGCCGCCTACAGCACCGAGAAGAACGCTGTCGGAAGCAAGACAGCCGTCAACAGTTTCCTGCGGCAGGGGCTTGCCTGTTGCGTCAATAGCACAGCCGCCTATGAGATAAGGTGTGAAATTAAATGTATGACCGAATTTATGGGCGATTTTCTCCAGTACGGCAACAGCACCGTCAACGATTTCAGGGCCTATGCCGTCGCCTTTAAGTAAAGCAATATTGAAATTCATAATTATTCTCCTTTTTGAGCCTTTAGCCGTTAGCCAAAAGCCATTAGCTCAACTAAATAATTCCCTTAGCGATAGACTCCATAAGACCGCCGTTTTCGATTATCTTCTGCACAAAATCGGGGAATGGTGCGGCTTTGAACTCCTGACCTGTAGTGAGATTGCGGATAATGCCGTTATCCATATCGGCTTCAACCTTGTCACCCTCGGAGATATTGTCGGCAGCTTCGGGACATTCCACAATAGCAAGACCAATATTTATAGCGTTGCGGTAGAAGATACGAGCAAAGCTTTTGGCTATAACAAGGGAAACGCCGCTTGCTTTTATAGCAATGGGAGCGTGTTCACGGGAAGAACCGCAGCCGAAATTCTGACCTGCTGTAATAATATCACCCTGCTGAACACGGGAAACAAAAGTCTTGTCAATATCCTCCATACAATGGGAGGCAAGCTCCTTATGGTCGCTTGTGTTGAGATAACGGGCAGGGATAATAACATCAGTATCCACGTTATCGCCGTATTTCAGAACATTTCCTGTATATTTCATTTGCTCATTACCTCCCAAGGACTTGTGATTTTTCCTGTAATTGCACTTGCAGCGGCAGTTGCAGGACTTGCAAGATAAATTTCGGATTCAACGTGTCCCATACGTCCCACGAAGTTGCGGTTTGTGGTAGCTACAGCACGTTCACCTGCCGCAAGAATACCCATATGACCGCCAAGACAGGGACCACAAGTTGGAGTTGAAACAACTGCTCCCGATTCGATGAAGATTTTCAGGAGTCCCTGCTCCATAGCGTCAAGGTAAATCTGCTGAGTTGCGGGAATAATGATAACACGTACACCCTTTGCACATTTTCTGCCTTTGAGGATTTCAGCCGCCTGCTGTAAATCTTCAAGCCTGCCGTTGGTGCAGGAGCCGATAATAACCTGGTCAATTTTAATATCTCCGATTTCGCTGAAAGTTCTTGCATTTTCGGGAAGATGAGGGAATGCCACAGTAGGCTCAATTGCGGAAAGGTCAATGTCGATTATCTCGTCGTATACAGCGTCCTCGTCAGCCTTGTATATCACAGGTTCAGCGGCATTGTGAGCTTTGAGGTAGTCGAGAGTAATATCGTCAACCTCGAAAATGCCGTTCTTTGCACCTGCTTCAATTGCCATATTTGCGATACAGAGGCGGTCGTCCATTGAAAGGGAAGAAAGTCCCTCGCCGCCGAATTCCATTGACTTGTACAATGCACCGTCAACGCCGATTTTTCCGATAATATGGAGAATGACATCCTTGCCCGAAACGTACTTGTTAAGCTTGCCTGTAAGGTTAAAGCGGATAGCTGAGGGAACTTTGAACCACGCTTTACCGATAGCCATACCGCAAGCCATATCAGTTGAGCCGACACCTGTGGAGAATGCACCTACAGCACCATAAGTACAGGTGTGGGAGTCAGCACCGATAACACAGAAACCAGCGGAAACAAGACCTTTTTCGGGTAGGAGAGCGTGTTCAATTCCCATTTCGCCTACGTCGTAGAAGTGAGTTACATCGTTAGCACCGCAGAATTCACGGCACATTTTACATTGCTCCGCCGCTTTTATGTCCTTATTTGGAGCGAAGTGGTCCATTACCATTGTGACCTTATCTTTGTCAAAAACTCCGTCCTTATTCAGCTTTGCGAATTCCTTGATAGCTACAGGGGAAGTAATATCGTTGCCGAGAACTAAGTCAAGATTGGCAAGGATAAGCTGTCCTGTTTCAACGCTGTCAAGTCCTGCGTGAGCCGCAAGTATTTTCTGTGTCATTGTCATTCCCATTGTAAAAACCTCTTTTCTTGGGAAATTGGAGATTATAATATTATTTCATCTGAAATAATTTTATCAATAAATATGCTGAAATCTTCTGCTGCAATTGTTGTATCTTCATATTCAGGTTCATAACCTGATACAACTTCACCTGTTTCAGTATTTATTGCATAGTATGAATATTCACCGTCAACAGATAAAAATATAGGCAGATGCTTATTCCAAAACGAAATAATGTCAATGTTATTTTCGCTGTATTCAATGCTTTGGATTTCGAATTCATTCCATTGAAATCCGTTTTCATTGGGTAAATAGTCATTAGGGGTTAAAAACCACTTTGTAGCAGACTGATTTTCACATACTTTTAGCTGTGAGATAAAAGTATACCATTTTTCGGGTATATTATATCGTTTTTTTATTATATCGGGCAAATCTGTTACATCAGAATTTAAAGTAACATTCCAATTATTATTTTTTGCCCATTCAATAAATTTATTAATCATATTGTCCTCTTGCGAATGTTGTTTTTGTAGGGGCGGATATTATCCGCCCGAAAGTTCGGAACGAAATCAAATATTTTCGTTAATATATTGAATAACTTCTGGATTTTCTGTCAGATGCGGTGTTAATTCCGTAATATGTTCTTTTGCCATTTTCAGAAAATTAATGTTTGCAGGCTTATGTTTAAGCACATTTGCAATAATTTCATAACGTAAATCTTCGGGCATATACAACTTATCAAAATCGCCGTTGATGAGGAGTTTTAATAAATCTTCAACCAATGTATTGTGAACGGCTATGGTTAGATTACAGATTTCATCTTCATCTATATCATAGTCTTCGGCAATTTCGCTCCAGTTGTATTCATCAATAATATCTTCTAAAGTAAAAACCTCGCCATATATTGTGATTTCTTCCAAATTATCACAAAAGTCAAGCATATCACTTTCAATATTGGTGATACCATTTGGCAGAGTTATATCAAATAAATTTGTACAATCACGAAAAGCCTTTTCCTCAATAGTTTTAAGACTGTTTGGAAGATTGACAGATACCAGGCTTTTGCATCCGAAAAAAGCAAATCTCCCTATGCTTACCACGCTTTCCGATAAATCAATGCTACGCAGATTTTCATTATTCTCGAATGCCTCACTACCGATTTTGATAACACCGTCAGGAACAATAACTTCGTCATCTTCGCCATGATATTTTATCAATATTCCATTGTCAATTTCAAAAACATTATTCATAACAAATTTCTCCTGTTTTATATATCGGGCGGATAATATCCGCCCCTACAAAGCTAAAGGCTAACAGCTAAAAGCTAAAAGCTCAACAATTATTTATTAATTATCGCACCCTTATCAGCAGAGGAAACCTGTTGTGCATAGCGTTTGAGGTAGCCTGTGATATTTTCTTTTCTGAGAATAGGCATAGACTTTTTACGCTCTGCCAGTTCTTCGTCTGAAACTTCAAGATTAATTGAGTAGTTGGGGATGTCGATAGAAATAATATCGCCGTCCTTGACGTAAGCGATAGTACCGCCGTTTACAGCTTCGGGAGATACGTGACCGATAGCCGCACCACGGGTAGCACCGCTGAAACGTCCGTCTGTGATAAGAGCAACGGATGAACCAAGACCTGCTCCCTGAATAGCGGAAGTAGGTGAGAGCATTTCACGCATACCGGGACCGCCTGCAGGGCCTTCGTAGCGGATAACAACAACATCGCCAGCCTTGATACCGCCCTCGTAGATAACCTTAATAGCTTCTTCCTCGCTGTTGAATACTCTTGCAGTACCCTTGTGTGAAAGCATTTCGGGAGCAACAGCACTTCTCTTTACAACACAGCCGTCGGGAGCAAGATTTCCACGGAGAACAGCAATTCCGCCAGTTTCGCTGTATGGGTTGTCAATGGGGCGGATTGTTTCGGGATCCTTATTGATACAGTCTGAAATATTCTCGCCTACAGTCTTTCCTGTAACTGTCATACAGTCGAGAGTGAGGAGATTTTTCTTTGAAAGCTCATTGAGAACAGCGTAAACACCGCCAGCCTCGTTCAAATCCTCCATATAGGTATGACCTGCAGGGGCAAGGTGGCAGAGGTTGGGAGTTCTTGCGCTTATTTCATTAGCAATATCGAGGTTTATATTAACTCCGCACTCATTAGCGATAGCAGGGAGGTGGAGCATACTGTTAGTTGAACAGCCAAGCGCCATATCAGCAGTAAGAGCGTTAATGAAAGCCTTTTCTGTCATGATGTCAAGAGGGCGGATATTCTGTCTGTAAAGCTCCATAACCTGCATACCTGCCATTTTAGCAAGCTTGAGTCTGTCGGAGTAAACAGCAGGAATTGTGCCGTTGCCCTTTAATCCCATACCGAGAACTTCTGTAAGACAGTTCATTGAGTTTGCGGTATACATACCCGAACATGAACCGCAAGTAGGACAAGCGCTGTTTTCGTATTCTTCAACATCTTCAACTGACATTTTGCCTGCTGTGTATGAGCCTACAGCTTCAAACATAGAGGAAAGGGAAGTTTTTTTACCCTTTACGTGGCCTGCAAGCATAGGGCCGCCGCTTACGAAAATAGTGGGGATATTAAGACGAGCCGCAGCCATAAGAAGTCCGGGAACATTCTTGTCGCAGTTGGGAACCATAACAAGAGCGTCGAAGTGATGCGCAAGAGCCATACATTCAGTAGAATCGGCGATAAGGTCACGGGTTACAAGGGAGTATTTCATACCCTGATGTCCCATTGCGATACCGTCACAAACAGCAATTGCAGGGAAAACAACAGGAGTACCGCCGCCCATAGCTACGCCAAGCTTTACAGCCTCAACGATTTTGTCAATATTCATATGACCAGGCACAATTTCATTATAGGAAGAAACGATACCAACGAGAGGACGTTTCATTTCCTCTTTTGTCATTCCAAGAGCGTTGAAAAGTGAACGCTGTGGAGCTTTTTCTACACCATTACAGAAAAAATTTTCATTCATAATTTCTTTTTCACCTCATTAATTCATAGTGTTTTCGGAATAAGATAAAGCGATTTCGTCAAGAGCCGCTTTAAGCTTATTTTCAAGGGGAGTTCCCTCAATATCGGGAAGATAATCAACGCTGAGCATTTCAAACTCTCTTGCAGTATTACTTCTGAAACCGTAAGCATAATATTTACGGTTGTAAGCTTTGAAACTGCATTTGAAAGCGAAATATTCGCTGTCACATTCCTCATAGTTTTCATCGGGGAGAGTGCCGTTTTCCTCATATTCTTCAACAGCACAATAAATATCGTCATTCGGACCAATGCCGATTATAGGCAATAGTTCGTTATATCCCGTGTAATCATCGTCATTGAAAGGTTCATACTGAAAAGACGGCATAACTTCACAATGGCTGTTGAATTCAACAAAATCTCCCGAAATCATAAAGGAGTATTCTTTATCTCCGAATTCATCTTTATGGAGAAAAGGGGATTTCGGCGGTGTATTGCCCGATTCAACAATTTCCTGCGGTGTTTTTAATGTGGGAACAGGCTTTTTTGTTGTATTCTGTGGATTTGAAGCGGTTTTTGTTTCCGTTGGCTTGCTGTTTAAAGCAGTATTTGTAATCTTTTTTAAAATGTCAAGAAATCCCATATATAACTCCTGTAATTTTATGATTTGATAAATATAGGGACACGGCACAACCGCGTCCCTACAGAATGTGTTTGTGCTGTAGATTAAATAATGATTATCGCCATTTTTTCAGAAGAATCAGACCGATAATCAGAAATGGAATACCCCACAGGAAACTCAGCAATTCCTTTTGTCTGTCAACGATTATTATGCCCAGTTCAGAACATTCTTTATCGTGAGCAAGCTCTGAAAATTCATCGCTGAATTTCTTCGAAAAATAGCCTGTGACTTCCTCACCGCTGATGAATTTTTCGTATTCATCGGAATCTTTTTTAACAGCAGCATATCTAATGTTCGGTATTGTATCAACAACAAAACATTCGTAATCGGTAAAGCCGCTTTTTATAGTTCCGCAGTATACAGGATTTGAACGTGAAAACAACAGGCTTTCATTTTCGTCTATAAGCTCTGGTTCAAAGGTAAGACCGGTTTCACTATATCGACCTGTTACTCGTAATCCCCTGTGTACACCGCTTATTACCAGTACAAGATAAAGAGAGAGAAATATAATCGATGCAATCAATTTTATTCGGGAGGCTGTTTTTACAGCGTGGGTATTATCCATAATCTTAATTCTTCATTCTTAATTCTTAATTATTAATGAACTTGTCTTCTTCGTTGTTCCAGCTGTAAAGCTTTCTGATTTCCTCGCCAACCTGCTCGGAGGGATGCTCAGCAGCAAGCTTTCTCATAGCCTTGAAGTGTACCTGTTTGCCAGCGTCGGACATATCAAGGAGGAACTCCTTAGCAAATGAACCGTCCTGAATATCGGAGAGAATCTTCTTCATAGACTTCTTTGTTTCCTCTGTGATAATCTTAGGACCTGTGATGTAATCGCCGTACTCAGCTGTATTTGAGATAGAATATCTCATACCTGCAAAACCACTCTGATAGATAAGGTCAACGATGAGCTTCATCTCGTGGATACACTCAAAGTAAGCGTTTCTTGGATCGTAGCCAGCCTCAACCAGTGTTTCATAGCCTGCCTGCATAAGAGCGCATACACCGCCGCAGAGAACAGCCTGCTCACCGAAAAGGTCAGTTTCTGTTTCTGTTCTGAATGTAGTTTCAAGAACGCCTGCACGTGCGCCGCCGATTGCAAGACCGTATGCAAGAGCGATTTCCTTAGCCTTGCCTGTAGCGTCCTGATGAACAGCAACCAGTGAGGGAACACCCTTGCCTGCCTGATACTCGGAACGAACTGTGTGTCCGGGTCCCTTAGGAGCAATCATTGTAACGTCAACGTCAGCAGGGGGAACGATGCAGCCGAAGTGGATATTGAAACCGTGAGCAAACATAAGCATATTGCCAGCCTCAAGGTTAGGCTTGATGTCGTTCTCGTAGAGAGCAGCCTGCTTTTCGTCGTTAATGAGAATCATAATGATGTCAGCCTGCTTAGCAGCCTCAGCAGCTGTGAATACCTCAAAGCCCTGCTTTACAGCCTTATCCCATGACTTTGAACCCTCGTAAAGACCGATGATAACTCTGCCCTTATCGCCGAGGGATTCCTTAGCGTTGAGAGCGTGAGCGTGTCCCTGTGAACCGTAGCCGATTACAGCAATTGTCTTGCCGTAGAGAAGTGATAAATCGCAGTCCTGTTCGTAAAAAACCTTTGCAGTATTTTCCATAATTGAAAATCTCCTTTAAAATAATATTTAAGCTGTTAGCCGTCAGCCGTTAGCTTTTAGCTGTCAGTATAATTACAGAACGAAAGCTAAAGGCTAAAAGCTGAAAGCTAATGGCTATTTAACTGTTTTTAAGCTGTTAGCCGTCAGTCGTTAGCTTTTAGCCGTCAGTATAATTACAGAACGAAAGCTAAAGGCTAAAAGCTGAAAGCTAATGGCTTTTAAGTGGGCGGATATTATCCGCCCGAAATTTCGGAACGAAATTAAAAATTATCTTTCAGTCGTAAGGCAGTTATCGCCTCTTTCAATTGCCACAATACCTGTGCGGCACATTTCCATAATGCCGTAGGGCTTCATAAGGTCGATAAATGCGTTGATTTTTGATGTTTCACCTGTCAGCTCGCACACAAGAGCCGTGGGGGAGTAGTCAACAATCTTTGAACGGAAAATCTCAACGGCAGTCATAATATCCTGTCTTGTTTGGGGAGTATTACGCACCTTTATGAGAAGCAGCTCACGGATAACTGTTTCCTGTGGGTCAAGTACCTCCACTTCTTTTACATCGTGAAGCTTTTCAAGCTGTTTTATGATTTTATCCTTGATGTCCTCATCTCCGTGGAAAACTACGGTAATTCGCGAAAATTCAGCTGATTCCGTCTCGCCTACGGTAAGGCAGTCAATATTGAAGCCGCGGCGTGTGAACATTCCCGAAACACGGCTGAGAACACCGCTTATATTTGAAACGATAGCACCGATAACATACTGATTATTCTGCATACTTTCCACCTCACTTTATTTCCGTGATAATATCGTCAATTGAGCCGCCCGGAGGGAGCATAGGGAGTACAAACTCGTTGCAGTCAACGGCACAGTCAATGAGATATGGGCGATTTTCGGAGAATGCCTCAGCAGCAGCCTTTTCAAGCTCCTCTGCGGTAAATGCCCTTGAAGCCTTGACGCCGAATGCCTCAGCAAGCTTTACGAAGTCTGTGGGGCGGTTCAGGGTTGTATTTGAGTAGTGCTTGTTGAAGAATAAAGTCTGCCACTGACGAACCATACCGAGAACGCCGTTGTTCATAATAACCACAACAAGGGGAGTATTCTGCACAGCGGCAGTTGCAAGCTCGTTTAAATTCATACCGAAGCTGCCGTCGCCTGTGAAAAGGATTGAACGTTTGCCTGTAGTCGCTGCACCGATAGCTGCACCCATACCGTAGCCCATTGTGCCAAGACCTCCGCTTGTGAGGAAGGTACGAGGCTTTTTGAATGGGTAACGCTGGGCTGTCCACATCTGATGCTGTCCTACGTCTGTTACGATTATATCGTTTTCTCCTGCCTTTTCGCTGATTATATCAATGATAGCATAGGGGTCAAGGCGGTTTTCAGCAGGAATGCCCGTCATACTGCAAGGTTTTGTGCAGTTTTCGCACTTCTTCTCAAAGTCCTTTTTGGAGACATATGCGCTTTCAAGGCGGCGGAGTTCTTCCTCGCGGAGTTCAGCAATACGTTTATCCCAGTCGGGTCTTTCCGTCTTTTCAAGCATTGGGAGAAGTCTGTAAAGTGAATCCTTTATATCGCCCTGAATAGTGAGATCTGAAGTGATATTCTTGTCAAGTTCAGCGGAGTCGATGTCTATATGGATTATACTGAAATTCTTGTTAAATCGCTTTTTATCGCCTGTTGCTCTGTCGGAAAATCTTGCGCCGAGGGCAACTACCAAATCAGCTTCGTCAAGGGCAATTGATGACGCAAACTGACCGTGCATTCCGTTCATACCGAGAAAACGGGGATCGTCCTTTGGTATAGCCGAAAGTCCCATAAGGGTACAGCCGATAGGTGCGCTGATTTTTTCGGCTAACTCAATAATCTCAGCCGAGGCTTTGCCCGATATGATACCGCCGCCGAAGTAGATATACGGGCGCTTTGATGCCTTTATCATTTCAGCTGCCTGCTTTAATTTCAGCTCTGAGGCGAATTTAAGGGGATATGGGCGAACGGGGTCTTTTTTAGGCTCGAAATCCCATTGTGCTACCTGCACATCCTTAGGAATATCCACAAGAACAGGTCCGGGTCTTCCCGATTTTGCGATTTTAAAGGCTGAACGGAGGGTATCTGCAAGCTCTCTTATATCCTTTACAATGAAATTGTGTTTGGTGATAGGCATTGTCACGCCTACGATATCAACCTCCTGAAAGCTGTCCCTGCCGATAATTGACGTAGGTACGTTGCCTGTAATTGCAACCATAGGGATAGAATCAAGGTAAGCTGTAGCTATGCCTGTTACAAGATTAGTTGCGCCTGGACCTGATGTGGCGATACATACCCCGACTTTGCCTGTTGCTCTTGCGTAGCCGTCGGCAGCGTGGGCAGCACCCTGTTCGTGGGCAGTGAGAATGTGATTTATTCTGTCGCTGCACTGATAAAGTTCATCAAAAAGGCTGAGAACCTGACCGCCGGGATATCCGAAAACGGTATCAATGCCCTGCTCAATCAATGTTTCAACAACGATTTTTGCACCTGATATTTTCATAAGTATCATTCCTTTTTTTCGTCGCTCCCGAAAATTCAGAATAAATATCTGCGGAGCTGTATATTTAGCCTATTATATCATTATACCACTTTTGCATAAGAAAAGCAATATAAATATAAGAAAATAGAATTGTTTTTTTGAGGGGTGAATTTAATCCGTTTCTGACAGTTCTGTTTTGCTTCGGAGTAACATACCCCTCTATAATAGGGCAAAAATGCGCCTTTTTTCAACCAAAAATGGTTGATTATTGAAAAATAATTTTTATTTTCTACTTTTTCACTAATTATAAACAAGGTAAATTGTGGATATGACACAGAATTTACTGCTATTTATTTTAATGCAACCTGTTAAATGTTATTAAAAATAAACTCTGTAGGGGCGTCAACTTCGATGTCCCGTGTTTTTTGAATTTCGTTCCGAAATTGCGGGCGAGCACTGCTCACCCCTACACGTAAATAACGGTATATAGCGGATCTTTGTGTACGGAAGCTAATAACTGACGGCTAAAAGCTAAAGGCTCCTATTTCAACATATTATTTACTGCGCTTACAAGGGCTTTAATTGACGATATGATGATATCGTTGTCTATTCCTGTGCCCCAGAAGCTGTTGCCGTTTCCGTCGATAATTTCCACGTATGATACAGCCTTTGATGCAGAGCCTACTTCAAGAGCGTGCTCAGTATAGCTGTTGAGGCTGAAATCAAGCTCTGTATATGAGCGTATAGCGTTGCTTACAGCGTCAAGTCGTCCGTTACCTGTGTCTGTTACCGCTGCCTTTTTGCCGTTGTATAGAAGTGATACGTTAGCCTCAATGCCATTGCTGCACTGCTTATAATGGGTTTCTGTAACGTCAAGGGGTGATGATATATCCACAAAGCTTTCCTTGAATATGCCGTATACCTCGTCAGGCATAAGCTCCTTGTGCTTGTGGTCGGAGATGCCTTTGACCATATATCCCACAACCTCGCGCATTTTCTTTGGCAGGTCGTAGCCGAAGCGTGTTTCCAGTATATAGCCGATGCCGCCTTTGCCCGACTGGCTATTGATGCGGATAACATCGGCGGAGTATTCTCTGCCCACATCTTTGGGGTCGATAGGGAGATAGGGGACTGTCCAATGCTCGGTATGTCCCTCCTCGCGCCACTTCATACCCTTTGCAATAGCGTCCTGATGTGAGCCGCTGAATGCCGCAAATACAAGCTTTCCCGAATAGGGAGAACGCTCATACACGTTCATATTTGTAACACGGCTGTAAACCTCGCAGATTGACGGAATATCAGAGAAATCCAGCTGTGGGTCAATGCCCTGTGAATACATATTCATTGCAAGGGTGATTATGTCTACATTTCCTGTGCGTTCACCATTTCCGAAAAGTGTTCCCTCAACTCTGTCTGCACCTGCAAGGAGCGCCATTTCCGTATCTGCAACGGCACAGCCTCTGTCGTTGTGGGGGTGGGTGGAAATCAGGACGTTTTCGCGGTATTTTATATTCTCGCACATATACTCAACCTGATTTGCGTAAACGTGGGGCATTGATACCTGCACTGTAACGGGGAGGTTAAGAATAACCTTATCATCTGCGGTGGGCTGCCATATATCAAGAACTGCGTTGGATATTTCCAGTGCAAATTCGGGTTCTGTGCCTGTGAAGCTTTCGGGGGAGTACTCAAAGCGGAAATTGCCCTCATATTTTTCACGGTACTCCTTGCAGAGCTTAGCGCCTTTTATGGCTATATCTATGATTTCCTGCTTGGACTTGCGGAAAACCTGCTCACGCTGTGCCACACTGGTTGAGTTGTACAGGTGAACAATTGCATTCTTACAGCCGCGGAGAGCCTCAAATGTCTTTTCAATAATATGCTCTCTTGACTGAGTGAGTACCTGAATTGCCACATCGTCGGGTATCATATCCTGCTCAATAAGTGTGCGGCAGAACTCATATTCCGTTTCAGACGCGGCAGGGAAGCCGATTTCGATTTCCTTGAAGCCGATTTCAACGAGAAGCTTGAAAAATTCCAGCTTTTCCTCCAGACTCATAGGTGTTATAAGTGCCTGATTCCCGTCGCGCAGGTCAACGCTGCACCATACGGGGGCTTTGTCAATGTGGGTTTTCTTCGTCCACTTCATTGAAGTTTCGGGAGCTTTGAAAAATTGTCTTGTGTACTTTGATACGTTCATCATAATATTTTCCTCCATTAATTTTTGCGGAGTGCCGTGTTATGGGGGAAAATAAAAAATCTCCTCCACGCACAACCGGCATGGAAGAGACGAAATTCTGTATTCCGTGGTACCACTCTTCTTGGTGTAAAGCTATACACCCACTCATCTGCGTCCGCTAACGCATATCTCTGTAACGGGAGAACCCGTTCGGAGCTAATCCGACGTGTATACGCCGTTTCACCCGACTGCTCGGGGAGGAGCTATAACCTTTCCTGTTTACCGCATTTACACCGAACAGCGGCTCTCTGTGAAACTGAAATAAAGGCTTTATTTCCCTTCATCGCATTTGAATTTTATGATATTTTTATTATACTCGCGCAAAATTTGTTTGTCAAGAACGAAATTGTAAACTTTTTGTGAACAGAATTAGTCGGCGATGAAATAACCATTGTTGTCTGTGAATTTTTTCAGAACTATCCATATAATATCCAGTATCCAGCCTATACCGAAAAGTCCGCCTGTAAAGAGATAGAGCAGGCCTGTTCCGACTTTTCCTGCATAAAATCTGTGAATTCCCAGTTCTCCAAGGAAAATACAGAGCAGAAGTGTTACTATCCAGGATTTTGTTGATGACATAAAAATTCCACCTATAAATTTAATCCCTTTTATCGGTGTTTCTGATAAATATATTATACCATACTGCACACAATAAATCAACAAAAAAAATATTACCGAATTGTAAAAATCCTATTGACGAATTAAACAAAAAATGATAGAATATATGTGTAAGTGTGCTGGATTTTTCAGCGGCATTTTGCATAAAATAAATATAAATTACGAAAGGGAACAAAACTATGAATTATCAGATTATCGGAAATACTGTTCCTGCGGTAGAAGTTACACTCAATGCAGGAGAAACTATGTTTACTCAGTCTGGCGGAATGATATGGCAGACTAACGGAATCAATATGTCAACAAATGCAAGAGGCGGCATCGGCAGAAGCCTTGGCAGAATGTTTACAGGTGAATCACTGTTTATGGCAAACTATACATCTCAGGTAAACGGCGCTAAAATTGCTTTCGGCGCTACTTGCCCCGGTTCTATTGTTCCTGTGGATATTTCCCGTGGAGAGCTTATTGTGCAGAAGGGCTCATTCCTTTGTGCTGAGCAGTCCGTAGACCTTAAAGCAACCTTTACTAAGAAGCTCACAGCTGGTCTTTTCGGCGGCGAGGGTTTTATCCTCCAGCGTCTTTTCGGCAGCGGTATGGCTTTCCTTGAAGTTGACGGCGATATGGTTGACCGTGTACTCGCTCCCGGTGAGGTACTCAAAGTTGATACCGGCAACGTTGTTGCTTTTGAAACAACAGTAAACTATGATATTGAGACAGTAAAGGGGCTCGGCAATATCTTCTTCGGCGGCGAGGGACTTTTCATCACTCGTCTTACAGGCCCAGGCAGAGTTATTCTCCAGACACAGAATTTCAATGACTTTGCTATGAGAATAGCTTCAAGAATTCCTACAAAGGGATAATGGCAAGAATATATCCGCTTTTCAGCTCCAGTAAAGGCAATTCCACATTTATCGGCACGGAAAAGGGCGGTATCCTTATTGATTGCGGCGTAAGCTTTAAGCGGCTTAACGCCGCTCTTGACTGTAACGGCATACCTCTTTTCGCTGTAAGGGGAGTTTTCATCACTCACGGCCATTCCGACCACGTAAGTGGGCTGAAAATGCTTACAAAGCATACATCAATCCCTGTTTACGGTCAGAAGCGGACTTTACAGCAGCTGTGCGACGGTGATAAGATATCGCCCACATCCCCTGTTATTGATATGACAGGAAAGAGAATAGCCTGCGGCGACTGTGAGCTGACTAATTTTAATACGCCCCACGACACCATACAGAGCTGCGGCTATAGAATTACAACCCCTGACGGAAAAATATGCGCTGTCTGTACCGATTTAGGGCATATTTCTGCGGAGGTTGACCAGGCATTAAGCGGCTGTCGTCTGGTGCTTCTTGAATCCAATTATGACGAGGAAATGCTCCGCAGAGGGCCGTATCCTCTTTATCTGAAAGAGCGTATACTGTCCCCATACGGTCATTTATCCAACCACAACTGCGGATATCAGGCTGCAAGCCTTATAAAACGGGGTACAACTCATATTCTGCTGGGGCATTTAAGCCAGGACAACAATCGCCCGGATATTGCCGATAAGACTGTAGAGGGCGTATTATCGGGATTTGTGCGAAATCGTGATTATCTTATGGGAGTTGCGCCTGTTGAATCATCGGGAGGAGCTGTAATTTTTTAATATGAATATAAATTTAATAGTCATTGGCAAGCTGAAAGAGGATTATCTTCGTGCTGCCTGTGCTGAATACATAAAGCGTCTTGGACGCTATTGCACATTTGAACTTCACGAGCTTGATGAGTGTCGTTTAAGCGACAAACCCTCAGAAAAGGAAATTGCCGCAGCTCTGAAAAAAGAGGCGGCAGCTATAAAGAAATATGCAAAGGGTATGATTGTCCCTATGTGTATTGAGGGAAAACAGCTCAGCAGTCCCGAACTTTCGGAGAAAATCACCTCTGCAGGGGTGAACGGTATGGGTACGGTGACGTTCATCATCGGCAGCTCTTTCGGTCTTGACGATGAAATAAAGCAAATGGGCGGCTTAAAGCTTTCTATGTCGAAAATGACCTTTCCTCATCAGCTTGCGCGGGTTATGCTGTTAGAGCAGATATACCGTGCTTTTCAGATTGCCGAGGGCGGAAAGTATCATAAATAATTCGTAATGCGTAATTAATCTTGTGGGCGGAGGGTTTTCCTCCGCCTTTTTCAGCTTTGTTCGCTTAGCATTATTGAAACCCTGTTCTGTATCATTTCTGCGCATTCTTCGGCGGAGCAGGCACCTGCAAAATAGCGTGAAACTTCCTCGCTGACAATGCCGTTTATTTTATCATCGTAATGTCCCGAAACCGCCTTTGTGATACTGCGGACAAAAGCTTCATATTTCGCCTGTTCAGCCTCTGCCATAGGGGTTATTTCTGTTGATAAGCCGTTTGTAAAATTATAGCCTGTTTCTTTCATCGGGATTTTATTATTGCTTTCCCCGTCGATGTAATACGGAGGTTCAAGAGCTTCTTTCATTGCGATTTCAAAGCCTTTTTCTGTTACGGGAATACCGCTGATGTTCCCATAATATCTGTCATCGCTGAAAAATGTGCGGATAAAGCTCCAGGCACCGTCTTTTGCAGGAGAATCCTCCATTATAGCAAACTGGTTTGAAAGAGTCATAACAGAGCCGTTTCCGCTTTCTGAGGGGAATCCCACAAAGGTTATATCATCGCCGAAAATACTTTGTTTTTCTACGTTTATATCTCTGAAAGATTCAATATACAGGGTTGAAATCAATGCCGTATCATTATGGCAGGAGGTCGTTTCCCATGAATATTCCTCAACGCTGGGGAAGTCTGCGGAAAATTCAAGGATATCTATGAAATCCTGTGAATTAAAGGAACAGGTGTGAGTGCCGTAATCAACAAAATCGTTGCAATCGTCGGATAAGAAGCCGAAAACAGCATTTCTGTTGTTGGCGCTTTCGAAAAGCGTCATATCCGCGGATTTGGAATTATAAACATCTCTGAACTCGTCAAAAGTCCAGTTCTGAATGTCAGCATGCTTCGATTTTGCGGCAATTGATTTTATCGTAAATGTTGGTGCAATTGAATAGATATGTCCGTTTGTTTCCGTCGCTTCAAGGTAATTGGGCAAAAACGCGTCACGGCTGTACTTGCTGTCGCTGTCCATAAGCTCGTACAAATCGGCAAAAGCGCCCTTTGAGGAAAGCTTTTCAATTTCGTTAGTATCAAGATATACCATATCGGGAATATTACCCGATATTATGTCAATTTCAAGGTCGTTCACGGCATTTTCAAGCCCCTCGATGCTGTATTCATAGCTTTCGGCATAATTTTTCAGCTTTATCTGATACAAATTGCTCTCTGCGTTAAAATCCGCAATCATGGGCTGAATTTCATCAATAAATCCTGCCGCCGCAAGTGTTATTTCCCGCATTTCGCCATATTCTGCCATATCACGCTCTGAAAGCCTGTACAGCTTTCTGTCCATATAGCAGACAAAATCCCCGTTTGCTATGGGAGAAATGGCGCTGATTCCGCTTAATCCCGAATCGGTGAAATCAATCAGCTTTTCCGTTGTCATGTCTGAGGTTATGCCGTAATAGCCGTTGTTTTCAACATAATGGCGGATATAGCCGTTTACGGATTCAGTATAATCATAAGCTGTTTCTTCGGTAAGTGTTTCAATTACATTTCCCTCTGTATCAACAAGAAGAAAAGTGCTGTCGATGCCTAAAATCAGCCTGTTTTCGCCTGCGTAATTTAAACTTCTGATGCCTTTGTAAAGACAATCTGAAAGCAAGCTGTCATCAACGGCAAAATCAGATACGGAAAGCTCGTTTCCGCTGTTATCGTAGACTTTCAGCCTGTAGGTGTATGAAAGTTCTTCATTTTCCTCCTCTTGTACGGCAGTTGAAATTACAGCGAAAATATTATTTTCCGAAACCGCAAAAGCAATGTTTTCATCTTTAGAGTGGTCGATTTTCAGTTTTAGGTCAGCATAACTGTACATTGAAAAATCGCCGTCGGTTACGCAGACTTTTTCATTTCCCTCTGAATTTGTGCCGAATATGTGGATATTCCCTGATTTTTCGTTGTAGAAAATGTTGCTTATCCCCTTTAATTCATCAGGGAATGGCAGTTCTGTTTTCTTGTAAATCCGCGAATTATCCACAATCTGCACCTGCTCTCCGTTGATAATACGGGAGCTGCTGTCGGTAGTTTTTTCGCTGCATGATACACCGTAGAGGGTGATAAGTGCTGTTAAAAATGCAATTGTTTTCTTCATAAAATTCTCCTTCAGCTCTGCTCACTAAGCATTATTGAAACTCTGTTCTGTATCATTTCGGCACATTCCTCGGCGGAATATTCGCCGTTGATGTACAGCAGAAACTCCTCGTTGCAAATACTGCTTATTTGGTTGCTGCTGAATATTTTTGCGGTGCATCTGCTTACGACATTGCGGATTAACTCAGCCTCGTCCTCGGTGATGTACAGGTTGTAAGGGACGATATATCCGTTAAATCCAAGCTCACCCACAGGATTTTCCTGCCCTGCCTTAAGAGTATTTTCCGCAAGCGAATTTTCAAAGGCATTTTTCAAGGTAAAAAGCCTGCCGCTGTCATTTTCGGAGGATTGATATTCCTCGCTCATTATATACGAAACGAACTCCCATGCTCCCTCTTTGCAGTCGGTATTTTCAGTTATGGAGTAAAATTCCTGAAATCCCACAGTTCCGCCCGAATTGGTATCGGGGAATGAGAGATAGCTAAGGCCGTCAATGCCCAGCTGATATGTATTGAGCATCTGAAAATCCCGTATATAGTTCATTCCCTCAGCAAAACCAATCATAGCCGTTCTGTTTTTCAGAGATGTCGCCACTTCAGCCGCCGAAGCGTCTGACGATGCAGTTTCGGCATTGCGGCAGAATTTAAGAAAACGGATGAATTCCTCGGAATTGAAACGGCATTTATCACCGTCAATCCAAGCCGCAAGATTGTCGAAATATTCCCCTGCACAAAATCTGCCGAAAACATCTTCGGAGGAACGTGTGTAATAGTCGTAACTCAGCTTCATTCCGGCAGGGCGGTTTTCGTAAAGGCTAAAAAATTCGTCAAAATTCCAGTCCGTGTATTCCTCACCGATAAAATTTTTATCGGCAATAATGCAGTTGATGTAAAATGTGGGACTAATCGCATAAAGGCTGTCCTCGTACTCCAGAGCTTCAACTATATTCGGGAGAATATCGGCTTTTTCAACTCCGCCGTACTGCTCCATAAGCTGGTACATATCGGTAATTCCGCCTAAATTCACAAGATTTTCCATCATTGTAACATCATTGTATTTTATAATATCAGGGGCATCTCCGGTGAGAATTTCCATTTTTATATCGTCAAACTCTGCGGATTCTCTGATTTCAAGGAAATATTTGTCGGAATGCTTATTGAAATCATTGGCAAGAACGATATAATCCTCATTGTTATAGGTGCAGGCAAGGGTTATTTTTTCCCTGTCAAGGGAGTAGTCGCTGGAACGTGGGAAAATCCTCGAAATAAAGGGCAGTCCCTTATTCGTACCGTAAATGAAAAAATCATTGTCTCCCTTTTCCACTGTATAAATATCGCCTACAGGGAGATATGAAGCGGAATAATCCACAACAAGCTCAACTTCGTGATTTTCCGTCACACCATAAATTCCGTCAATGCATGAAATATAGAGCAGAAATTCACCGTCACCTGCAAATACATTTCCGTCAGCTACAGCATTATTCAGCGAAATATCCTCAGAAAACCAATAATTTTCATCAATGAAATTCACCGTCTGATATTCGGCAACAGCAATTTTTCCCTCAGCATAAACACCTGCATGCACAATCATGGAAGTATTGGGAATTTCCGTGATTTCTCCGCTTTTTTTCATAATCATAAGACCGTTATTTGTTGTGACGAAAAACGACTCAGCGTTGAATTTTTCAATGGAAATCGGCTCTGTGCCTTTAGTGGTGTAGTAGTAATCCATATCCGCAATTTCATTGGAGTAAATTTCCTGCTGATTTTCGTCAAACTCCTTTAGGGTGTAGAAATATCCCGAATGTTTGAAATGGTCCTCGGCATTGTCGGAAACTTCACTTGATTTTCTTTCGGAAATGAGAACCGTGATTTTTCCTGTTTCGTCAATGTCTGATATATACCTCATTCCGCCGCCATTTTCGATAACGATTTTCTCTGAATAATCGGCAAAATCTGAGGAATATACGCACAGTTTCAGATTAAAATCCATATCATTGTAGAGGACGTAAAAGCTGTCCTTTTCAGCGATATATTTCATATTTTGAAAATCCCAGAAATCCTTTGGCAGTGTAATCTTTTTTTCTTCGTAAATCGTCTGTCTGAAATTTTCGTCAATTTCGTGAGTTTCTCCTGTATTTTCGCTGACGGCTGCGGAGTCGCTGTATTCGGTTATGGTTGATTCGGGTTTGCTTTCGGCAGAAGGCTTTTTTTCGCTGCATGATATACTGCAAAGAGCGATAATTGCCGTTGAAAATGCAATTGTTTTTTTCATAAGATATTCCTCCATTATAGGCATTGATTATATATTTTGTGGTGCAAAATTTTATAATCTATAACATAGTGTATTTAGAGGCCAAAAAAGACAAAAAAATCTGCAACTTTGTATGAATGCACAGTTAGTATAAACTAAATTTGTTCAATATAAACAAAGGCCCCACGGAAATTTCTGTGGGGCTGAAAATTATTTGCTGTTATATTCATTATAAGCCTTGACAATCAATTCAGCGCAAAGCTCATCACCAAGCTCGCTGTTAAGGCATAAGCAGTAGATGTCCTTATCAAGCCAGTTTTTGCCTGTATTAACGTTGAAGAAGGTTTCGCGGCGCTTATCGGTTTTCTTCATAAAGTTCTCCGCTTTACTTTCTTTGATACCGTATTCTTCAACAGCTCGTTTTATACGTGCTTCCTGAGGTGCGTAGATAAATACGCTGAAACAGCCTTTTTCTTCAAGGACGTAGCTGCCGCATCTTCCCACAAGAACAAAATTATCCTCTTTTTCCGCGATTTCATTGATGATTTTGCTTTCCATAATGAAAACTTTATCAGAGAGAGGGAGATTATCCTCCAGAGTACGGGAGGGATTTGCTGTCATCAGCAAGGAATACAGGAAGCTTGTAGGCACGGTTTCTTCTGCGCTTTCAATCTGCTCCTTGTCAAAACCGCATCTTTCGGCAGTCATATCGAGAATTTGTCTGTTGTAGCAGTTAATACCAAGCTTTTCGGCAACAAGTCTGCCGATAGCGCTGCCTCCGCTGCCGTATGTGCGTTCAATTGTTATAATAGGTTTTTTCATAGTAATTTATAAGTACCTCACTTTCCTGCAAATTATAATATGTGCCTGTGACAAATGATATTATACCACGAAATTGACGAGTATTCAATAACAAAATATTAAAAATTGAAAAAATCTATTTTTTATACAACAAAATATGACACAAACTGTCAAAAATAACCAAGAGAGTGAAAAAATGGTGATGTGTTACAAAAATATCAATTTTGATATTGACAGGTTGACAAAAATAAGATATAATAGTAAACGAGGGTACGAGTATTTTTTGGAAATATAAGTATTCTCTTGATTAATGATTTTATTATAGGAGGTATAATACAATGTCACTGACTACAAATGCAAATGTACTTAAGTGGGTTGACGAGATGATCGCGCTCTGTAAGCCAGATAAGGTTGTATGGATCGATGGTTCTCAGGAGCAGCTCGATGAGCTTACTAAGGAGGTTACTTCACTTCCCGATGGAGATCCTAATAAGATGTACTGGCTTAACCAGGAAAAGCTTCCCGGATGTCTTTACCACAGAACAGCTGAAAATGACGTTGCTCGTGTAGAGGACAGAACATTCATCTGTACAAAGACAAAGGAGGGCGCAGGTCCTACAAATAACTGGATGGATCCTCAGGAAATGTACGCTAAGCTTACTCCTATGTATGACGGCGTTATGAAGGGCCAGACAATGTATATCATTCCCTATTCAATGGGTCCTGTTGCTTCACCTATTTCCAAGATTGGTGTTGAAATCACAGATTCTATCTATGTTGTTCTCAATATGAACATTATGACAAGAATGGGTAAGGCTGCTTTCGATAAGCTTGGCGATTCCAACGATTTCGTAAGATGTCTCCACTCCAAGGCTGATGTTGATCCTGAAAAGAGATACATCGTTCAGTTCCCCGAGGACAATACAATCTGGTCAATCAACTCTGCATACGGCGGAAACGTAATCCTCTCCAAGAAGTGTTTCGCTCTCCGTATCGCTTCATTCCAGGGTAAGAACGAAGGCTGGATGGCTGAGCATATGCTCATTCTCGGCGTTCAGAAGCCCGATGGTGAGACAAAGTATGTTTGTGCTGCATTCCCCTCCGCTTGCGGAAAGACAAACCTTGCAATGCTTATTCCACCCGAGGGATACCTCAAGGATGGCTACAAGGTATTCACAGTAGGTGATGATATCGCTTGGCTCAAGCCCGGCGAGGACGGCAGACTCTACGCTATCAACCCTGAGAATGGTTTCTTTGGTGTTGCTCCCGGAACAAATGCTAAGTCCAACTACAACGCTCTTGCTTCCACAATGAAGAACGCTATCTTCACAAACGTTGCTCTCAACAATGCTGACAATACAGTATGGTGGGAAGGTCTTGACAAGAATCCTCCTGAGGATGCAACAGAGTGGACAGGTATCAAGACAAACGGCAAGGAGTGGACAGCTGAGGGCAAGAAGCTTGCTCATCCAAACTCACGTTTCACAGCTCCTGCTGCAAACTGCCCCTGCATCTCACCTGAGTTCGACAGCGCTGCAGGCGTTCCGATTTCTGCTATCGTATTCGGCGGTCGTCGTGCATCTACAACTCCTCTCGTATATCAGTCATTCGATTGGACACACGGTACATACGTTGGTTCTGCTGTATCTTCTGAGACAACAGCAGCTGCTGCCGGTGCAGTAGGCGTACTCCGTCACGATCCTATGGCTATGAAGCCTTTCATCGGCTACAACGTAGGCGATTACTGGGCACACTGGCTCGAAATGGGCGAGAAGCTCGGCGATAAGGCTCCTAAGATCTTCAACGTTAACTGGTTCAAGAAGGACGAGGACGGCAACTTCCTCTGGCCCGGATTCGGCGACAATATGCGTGTTCTCGATTGGATCATCAAGAGATGTGACGGCGTAGTTGAGGCTGACGAGACAGCTATCGGATTCCTCCCCAAGAAGGGCGACATCAATGTTTCCGGTATCGAGGACGAGGTAACTCCCGAAGTTATGGATAAGCTCCTCGCTGTAGATTCTGACCTCTGGAAGGCTGAAATTGCTGAAATGAGAAGATACTACAACGATGATATCGCAGCTAAGGGCGGCAATATTCCTGCTGAGCTCTATGCTGTACTTGACAAGATTGAGGCTAACCTCAACAAGTAATTGCTGAAAACTGAATAATATAACTGCCACCGGGTAGTTAGTGAGCATTCGTTTGCACATCGTTAGGTCTTTGAAGATGTGCAGGCGGATGCTTTTTTAATTCGTAATGCGTAATCTCTACTGGCGAACATTATATGATTCACATAAAATGTCATAAAATAATCAATCTGTAGGGACACGGCGTGCCGTGTCCGCAATTTCGATACGAAATTAATTTTTATATTACATTCAAGCAATTATTTATTGTCATTTCTATTTGTAGAAAACGGTGTATCGTAGAACGGACACGGCTCGCCGTGTCCCTACAAAATAAATATAAAGACAGCGAGAAAAAGATATGAAAAAATACTTTACAAAATCCGAGCTTGTGTTATGGTTTGGTTCGGTGACGGCAATAATTGCAGCTTTTCTGATATTTGACAGAGAAAGCTATATGACGCTTATTGCGTCCCTTATCGGGGTAACATCTCTTATATTCAACGCTAAAGGCAACCCCTTCGGGCAGGTGCTTATGGTGATTTTCAGCCTGTTTTACGGCGTTATTTCATATCGTTTTGCCTACTATGGGGAAATGATTACATATCTGGGTATGACAATGCCTATGGCAGTGCTTGCTCTGATTTCCTGGCTGAAAAATCCCTACAATGGCAATAAATCCGAGGTTGCTGTAAATCGGCTGAAAACAGGGGAATATCTGTTCTCTGCGGTTCTGACAGGGATAGTTACCGTCATATTTTATTTTGTACTGGATTACTTCAACACTGCAAATATGATTTTCAGTACCCTGTCTGTAGCAACAAGCTTTATTGCGGTGTATCTTACATTCCGCAGAAGCCCTTTTTATGCTGTGGGGTATGCCGCCAATGATATAGTGCTGATAATTATGTGGATAATGGCAGCAAAAGGCGATAAATCAGGAATTTCTGTGGCTGTATGCTTCGGTGCATTCCTTGTGAATGATTTATACGGTTTTATCAGTTGGAAAAATATGGAGAAAAGACAGACAAATTTTCACAACACTATTGCAAAAAAATCAAATTTGTGATAAAATAGTAATATGGTGTTTAATCCATTAAATTGATATAGGAGATGATTACATTGAACGCTGCACAGTACAAATGTCCTAACTGCGACGCGGAGTTGACTTTTGATCCGTCTACGCAGCAGCTTACCTGCGATTTCTGCCGCAGTGAGTTTACGATGGACAAAATCAAGGAGATTTATGCTGATATCAAGCCTGAATCTGCTGAAGAAACAGAACAGAAAGAGGAGTTTGAGTCCCATACAAATCTGTATCAGTGTAAAAATTGCGGTGCGGAGATTATGGCTGAGGACGATACAACTGCCACATTCTGCTATTATTGCCACAGTCCTGTTATACTGTCAGGACGGCTTAAGGGGGATTTTAAGCCGAGCAAGATTATAGGCTTCCACATTGAACGCGACCAGGCTGAAAAACTGTTCAAGGACTGGTGCAGCAAGAAGAAGTTTATACCTTCTGATTTTAAATCGCAGCAGCAGTTAGAGAAAATGACAGGGCTTTACGTGCCTTTCTGGGTGACTGACTGCGATGTAAGCGCCGATTTTCAGGCACTTGGCAAAAAGGTAAGAAGCTGGTCATCGGGCAGCTACAGATATACCGAAACAAAGGAGTATATGGTTATCCGTAAGGCTAAAATCAGAGCAGAGGGTATTCCTGCTGACGGTGAAAGCAAAATCGAGGATTTGCTTATGGAATCTATTGAGCCTTTTGACTATGATGCTCTTAAACCCTTTGATATGTCCTATTTCAGCGGATTTTTCGCTGATAAATACGATGTTGACAAAGCGGCTGTATTCCCACGAATAAAGGAAAGAGTAACACAGGCAAGCCGAAATGTTATCAATCAGAGCATAAGCGGCTATACAAGCACTGTTGTTCAGCATCAGAATTATAACATAGACCGTACAAACTGGCAGTATATAATGCTTCCTGTGTGGTTTATGACTTATCGCTATCAGGATAAGATATATGAATTCGCAATAAACGGACAGACGGGAAAGCTGGCAGGTACGCCGCCTCTCGATAAGGGTAAGCTTACGCTGGCTTCGATTTTATTCGGTCTTGGTATTGCAGTAGTTGCGTTTCTGGGAGGGCAGTTTTTTATATGAAAAAGTTTGTAACTGCGGCTTTTACGCTGCTTATGACCCTTATAATGCTCCCTGTTATGCCGATTTCAGCTTCTGCAAGTGAAAATTATCATCAGGGCTGGAATGGTGACGCTTCTGCGAGCAGATTTATAGATAACGTGGATTTCTTCTCCGATTCAGAGGAAGCGGAAATCAATAAAAAGGTACAGGAAACCGCTGAAAAGCTTGAAATGAATATCATTGTCCTTGCGGCAGGATACGAGTATTATATGAGCGATGAGCAGACTGAGATTTTCTGCGATAGCAGCTATGATACCACCTACGGCAATGATACTGACGGTGTATTCTTCTTTATGGATTTCACCGGTAAAAAACCTGCTTATGACTACATATCCACAAGCGGTAAGGCTGTGCTTTTCTATCAGGATTATATAGATGAAATTTTTGATGCCGTGAATTCTTATCTTCCTTCATCAAATTCCGATTATACACAGCATACTGATGAAATAGCAGAAGGTATCTATTGCTTTTTAGGACAGCTTTCGGAATATCAGGGCAGTAAGTCCTACTATTACGACTCCGGCAGCGGAAAATATTTCCAGTATAAGGACGGAAAGCTCATTATTACAAAGTCAAAGCCGCTCCGTGCAAGACTTAAAGCGCTCGTAGCTGCATTGCCTATTGGTGCAATTGCAGGTCTGATTTTCTTCTTTGCTACAAAGAGTGCATATAAGTTCAAGAATTCTGCAAATCCAAATGTGTATGTATCTCATGAAGATACACGGTTTATTCACCGTGAGGACAGATTTATCCGTACCTACACACGAAAGACGAAAATTGAATCCTCCTCAGGCGGCAGAAGCGGCGGCGGTGGAGGTGGCGGAGGCGGCCACGGCGGCGGCGGAAGTCACAGATAATATCTGTTGCTGTATCTGACAGCAGCTTAAAGAAAATCATAAACATTATGGCAATACCCACAAGGCTGATATTCGGTTTTGTGTGGTATTGCTTTTTTGTGTTTGTCATTTTTTTCATTGATATATACCTCCCTTTAGGCTGTGTGTACAATATGATGATTTTTACTCTACTTATATTGTAGAACAAAACCAAACGTTTGTCAATAGGTTTTTGAAATTTGTTTGCAACTTTGTATGAATGCACAAAACAACGGTGGCTGTTTTGGCTGTTTTGACGATAAAGGCTTAGAGGCGGATATTATCTGCCTGACAGGATTGACGGTATATTGCGGAAAATGCCGTTTCTGACAATTGCGCATTACGGATTACGAATTACGCATTGAACATTACATCAGTCATTTTTAAAATCCCCTTTACAAAAACTGAATATTGTGGTAAAATAGTATATATCACTAAAAAGGAGCAATATACGTAAAATGGACGAATTTATAAATGCCGATGAGTATAGAGCCGAAGTTTCTGCCCAGCAGCAGGAAATTTATCGGCTGAATACCATTATTGATGAAAAAAATAATCAGCTTAACAAGAAAAATAAAGAACTTCTTAAAAATCTTACTGCTGATAAAAATAATCCCTTTGATAATCCTACCGACTACAGCGGTTACTGCGGCGATTATTCCGAAATTCAGCCCCGATTGGGGGAAAGCGGCTATAAAATCCCTGTTGAAATTGACCATATTGAGTTCAGAAACCTCAAAAGGCAATATTCCATAGGCAGCTGGTGTATCATTTTCCAGTTCTTTATCTCGATTTTTCTTTCCTTGATGCTATCAAGGGGAATTCAGCTTGTTTTAGAGCTTATGCACGGCTCTGACAGCAGCGCTTATGAGTATATGTACGGCTCGTCAATTCTCGTTGCGCTAAATATGATTATCTTCCTTGTGTGCAATGTGTCAAATACCTTTATAGGACTGAAATGGGCAGGCTTCAAGGGTGCATCTATGATTAAAACCCGTAATTTCACCTTTGGAAAAGGTTTGCAGTACTGTATCATTGCGGCTTTTCTGTGGGCTGTTTCCGTGTATGCAGGTACTTTTGTGGAAACTATCCTCAATAAGTTCGATATGACGGCTTATGCGGACCAGGAGGGGCTGGGTGAAACTCCCATTGCCCTTGCTATAGGATATATCTACAGCTGTATTATAGCCCCTATAACTGAGGAAATGCTGTACCGCGGTATGCTGCTGAAAGTGTTCTCACGGGCAAGTCAGCGCTTCGGTATATTTGCTACAGCTCTATTTTTCGGCGTTGCCCACGGAAATATTGCGCAGTTTATACTTGCCTTTGTACTGGGTATATTCCTTGCTCAGATTACTTTGAAGCATAATTCCATTGTTCCTGCTATTGTTGTGCATATCTTTGTCAATTCCTTTTCGACGGTGATGGGACTTGTTTCTGATATAAGCGATACAGCATCATTTGCGGCTATGCTGGTGCTGGTGGCTCTGGCAATTTTAGGACTTATTATGCTGATTGTTTTCCGCTCTGACGGAAACAGACTGCCTGCTTCAACTCCTCAGCAGCACAGACGCGGCAGAGCTGTTGCTACAAGCTCTTTACCATTTCTTATGGCATTTTGTATTCAGGTAGTTTATATTCTCTATACCCTTAAATTCTGATGATAACACAACGGCGGCTCATTTGAGCCGCCGTTGATTTTTGGAGTATGAAGAAGGTTATTCTATGCCTGCAAGTTTTTTCTGTATTGCTATTGCATCATCGGGTGTTAAGCCGTCGCCTGCATAGTCTGCATTGAATTCGCCTTGGTCTGATAATGCGTACTTGTCGGGGTTGCCGATTGCCTGGAAGATTGAGGCTGCATCTGCCATTGACTGGATTTTATCGCAGTTTGCGTCGCCGTTGAGGTAGTCGATTTCTGATTCTAAAAAGTCAGCTTCACCCAAGGTCATAGAATCATTTGAAGCAGGAGCCTCTCCGACTATATGTGCATCATAGTTTTCAACGAAATACTTGAAGCATTGAAGTTGTTCAATAACCGTAATATTTTCGGCAAATTCCAATGTACCTTTTTCGTCAAGTGTTGCTCCATACTTTTCTTTAAGCATATCGTGGTCAACAGATTCGTATATTTCTTTTAAACGTTCATCCCTTATTTCAGTATGTTTCACACCATCTATCACACAGGGAATATACAAGCTGTTATAAACTGTTAAATCAATAAATTGCCTTCGTGAAAAACCTGATTGAATTTCATGTATTTCACATTTATCTTTAATAATTGTATAGGCTTTTTCCGCAATCATATAATTCAATTGATGATTTTTCTCAACAAAACCAATGCGAATTCTGGAATACTTATCCAATCCATCTTTACCTGCATTTAGCATAATTAAATCCTCATAACCTAATTCTGCTTTTATTTCATTTACAAGTGCTTCAACTTCTTCGTCATTTTGGGGAAGTGTCACTGAACGAAAAGAAATATAATCGGGATGTGAATGTTCTATGAAAAATCTGGGGCGATTAAATTCACCTGAATTTACAGACCATACATTTTCCACATTCCAGTCAGAATCGGGGAATACATCAACTACTAATTCAGTAATTTCGGGACTTGATGTGTATTTTTCGTTGTAACTCTCGATACGTTTATTATATGATTCTGAACCCTCTGTATCTAAACATAACAATGCCGAACTGTTCATTGCACCAAGGGTACTCATAATAATTGCTGATGATAAAACAGCTGAAAATAATCTTTTTTTCATAATGATTCCTCCTTTTTAGCGTGTTAGTATTGCATTTTCACTGTTATGTCATAGTAAACGAAAATTTAATTCATTGGGAACTCCTCCTTTAATCTGATTCCATATTCATATCTAATCAATATATCAAGCAATTGGTGTCATTACAGAATTTCTTCTGGAACAAAGTGGAAATATTCACTGCTGCCCTTTGGCTTGAAAATCAACATATTATGTTTATTGTCTATATGATTAAAAATCACAAAAAGATCACCATATGTCTTTGGGTTGCGATGAACCCAACCAAGGTATTCGTATTTATTGTATGGAATAGTATCATAAATGTCAGTAACGTATGTGTTTTTATAAATCACATTATTGTAGGTGATTTCCGTGATATCATCAAGATTATTAGGATTTACAAGAAAATCAACATCTGCAATTCTGATTGATCCGGGGATCTCAGACGTTGTGGGCGATCCAGGGACACTTCCGCTTGATGGAGGTAGGGTTATGACAGGTTTTGTTACAACCTGTAAACCTGGTGTTGTATGGATTTCTGTAGAAGATGTGGTATTGACAGGTTTGACTGTTGTCACACATTCGCTGAATGCTGTGGTTATGTATGGTATGGTGGTTTGTGGTCGTATTTCTGCTGTGACAACTGTTGTATTTACCGCTGTAACGGCGGTTGTCGGAATTTCGGTATGTACTGCACCGATTTCTGCTGAAACAGGCGATGTTTTGGTTTCAATCGGTTTTTCGGTTTGCTTATCGGTAACAACAGCTGTAGGGCGTGATGTGACTTTTACATCTGTTGCAGCGGCTGTAACAACTGCCTTTTCCTCAGCGGTTGTGGTGGTATCAGCTTTATTTTCGCTGTATACCGTGGTTTCTGTTGTGTCTGCAATATACTGTCCTGTGGGTGGTGTTCTGTCAGTGAGATTTTTCAGCTGAGGATTATTCCATATCCCCACTCCTGCGATAATCGCGGCACAAAGTCCCGATATCGCAAAGGCTGTTCGTTTATATATTGCAGAATGGCGTTTTCTTTCGGCAATTATTGCATCGCCGCGACGCATTATTTCTTCTGCGCTTTTTCTGTATTTATCCATTCTGCTCCCCCTTTTCCAATTCAGATTTTAGAGCATTTTTCGCCCGATATATCAAATCAGAGATTTGCTTTAGGGATTTTCCCATAACCTCTGCCGTTTCCGAGTTGGTTAAATCCTCGAAATAGACGAGATAAAGCACTCGGGCATACTCTTTTTTTAAATTTCTGATAGCGCGATGAATACGGAGGTTTTCCTCGTTCTGTATGTACTCAGCTTCAATATCAATATCGTCAGAAAGGTAGTAATAGTCCTCAATTGGCTCAAATCTGTGCTTTCTGTGCTTTTTGATATAATTAAGGGCGGTATTTTTGCCGATAGCGTAAAGCCACGTTTTAAAGCTGTATTCGCTTTTATACTTCGGTTTGTCCACATACAGTTTTAGAAATGTTTCATCTGCGGCTTCTTCTGCAATATGAATATCGTTTGTATAGCAGTTCAGAAACAGCACGAGACCGTCCTTGTACTCCTTTACCAGCTCGACGAAACCCTCTTTGTCATCATTCAGAAAACGGAGGTAGCTACTTGCACCGTTATCCATATGATTCTCCTTTTGGTGGATTATCTTTGCTTTCATATATTATACAACTTTCAACTGCCAAATCTCGCAGTGAAAATAGCAAAAAATATATATTTTTTTATTTTAACTTTATATTGATTGGACATTAGCAAAAAACGGCGGAAAATCCGCCGTTTCAGTTACTTAATTTTATTTTCTTTCAGCATCTTTGCTGCTGCGTTTTTAGGAGTATCCTTGAGAGAAGGGGAATTTTTCAGTGTGTGCTGGAGCTTCTCCTTTGTTCTCTTGATATCCAGAAGTGACTTCTGGTGGCAGGCTTCTGCATCGTTGAGCATCTGAGCTACGGAAAGAGCTGCTGATTTCTGTACAGCTGCAGCCTGCTCCTGTGCGTTGCTTACGATTTCAAGAGCCTTTTTGTTTGCCTCAGCAATTACAGCTTCCTTGGAAACGATAAGAGTTGCACGCTCCTCAGCCTTGCGGATTGTTCCCTCTGCGTTTATCTTAGCCTCGTTAAGTATTCTCTGGCAGTCAAATTCAATTTTCTTAGCCTCTTTCAGCTCGTGAGGGAGGTTAAGGCGGATATCGTTGATAAGCTCGCGGAGACGCTCACCGTCAACAATTTTCTTGTGTGCCATAAAGGGAACTGAGCCTGATTTGTCCAGAAGCTCGTCCATTTCTTCAAGAATTTCATCAATATTCATAATTTTCCTCCTTGGCAGGGTATCATATCCTGCACTGTTATTGTTATATCCTAATTTGTTTTTACAAGTCTGCGTGTAATGTCATCGAGTATCGGCTCGGGGACAAAGTGGCTTATATCGCCGCCAAAGTAGGCAATCTGCTTGACAACGCTGGAGCTGAGGTACATATTCTCTGCTGCTGTGGTAAGAAATACCGTTTCTGCGCCTGCATAAAGCTTCTTGTTTGCCAGTGCCATCTGAAACTCATACTCAAAGTCACTTACCGCTCTTAAACCCTTGACAATAGCCACTGCACCGACAGTTCTTACGTAATCTGCAAGAAGTCCGTCCAATATATCAATTACAACATTGTCAAGGTCACGGGTTACAGCCTGTATCATCAGCATACGCTCCGTTGCTGTGAAGCTTGGCTGACTTTTTCCCACATTTCGGGAAATAAGTACAATCACCTTATCAAAGAGCTTTGAGGCTCTTGTGATAATATCAAGATGACCAAGTGTTACGGGGTCAAAGCTTCCGGGACATACAGCAATTCTTCTCATTGCTCATCTTCCTCCTCTGAGGGTTTTCTGAACACTGCTACATTGATTTTGCCATAGGTGTATACCTTTTTAAGAATCATACCATCAGGAGCTGTAATATCCTCTGAATCTTTTTCATACTCGCAGATTATACATCCACCCTCACGGAGCTTTGCAGCGGCAAGAGGGAGCAGCTTGTGGATATGACCGTATCTGTATGGCGGGTCAAGAAAGATTATGTCGAATGTCTGGGCAGTAAGACGTATATAATCATAGCTGTCGCGGTTTACCACATCTCCAAGTCGTGTAAGCTTTGTATTGCGGAGATTTTCGTTTATGCAGCGCAGAGATTTTGCGGAGTTGTCCACAAATACGGCACGAGCCGCACCTCTGCTGAGAGCTTCAATACCCAGCTGTCCGCTGCCTGCAAACAGGTCGAGAATATATGCGCCCTCTAATTCAAACTGAATTGAAGAAAATACGCCTTCTTTGACTTTTTCGCCTGTTGGTCTTACGTCCATACCCTCTGGGGTAACAAGCTTACAGCCTCTTGCAGTACCTGTAATTACTCTCATAAACGCTCCGATTTCTGCGGCATAGTCGCCGCTGTCCGCACTTCACGGCTGCGGATACCGTAATACATCACAGACAAACTTAATGGAACCTCAAAATAAACGTTCATTGCCTATACTATTTTATTATAACCGATTTTTTTTCATTTGTCTATATCATTTTCAAAAAATAGGCTATTTTTCACAAAAATATTTTCATTTCAAGGCTTGTTTTGATGTTTGGGTGTTGCCTTAGCTTTAACATATATGTGTTGGTAAACTGTAATTGTATAACTGTATATCAATTGCTAACGGTTAAAGGCTATCATATGAAAACTGAAAAACAAGCACATATTTTCAGTTTTCTACATATTATAATAGGGGACAGAATATGTCCTGAATTTACTTAATAAGGAGAACGTTATGTGCGGAATTGCAGGAATGATAAGCTTTAAAGAGGATATGCGTGAAACAGCGGAGATTTGCAGCTGTATGCAGAGTGCTTTGCTCAGACGCGGTCCCGATCAGCGAGGGGTGTTTCTTAGCCGTAATGCGGCTCTTGTTCATACCCGTCTTGCCGTTATTGATATAGATGGCGGCAGGCAGCCGATGTCTGTAAATGCGGGCAGAAACACTTATACCATTGTATATAACGGTGAACTGTACAATACTGCTGAGCTTCGCAGCGAAATCGGCGAAAAGGAGTTTGAAACGGCTTCTGATACAGAGGTTGTACTGCGCAGCTATATCAAATGGGGAGAGAACTGTGTTTCCCGATTTAACGGCATTTTTGCCTTTGCTGTTTACGATGAAGCAAATCACAGTGTGTTTATTGCCCGTGACAGAATAGGTGTAAAACCGCTGTTTTATTACGAGGATAAGGGGACTCTGATATTTGCTTCGGAAATATCGGCGCTTCTTGAAAATCCGCGTATTCCCCACGAAATTGATATAAACGGTGCGGCGGAATTGCTGCTTATGGCTCCGGGAAGAACGGCAGGATGCGGAATTATCAGCGGTGTAAGAGAAGTAAAGGCGGGATACTGCGGATTTTACACCGAGGAGGGCTTGAAGCTCCACCGTTACTGGGGACTTCGTGCTGCCGAGCATACCGAAAGCTTTGAGGAAACCGTGGAGCATACCCGTGAGCTTGTCCTTGACGCTATCCGTCGTCAGCTTGTTTCTGATGTGCCTGTATGTACATTTTTATCGGGTGGACTTGATTCAAGTATAATTTCCTCTGTTGCCGCTTCTGAAATGAAAAAGAAAGGTAAAATTCTCAATACCTTTTCCGTTGACTACAAGGATAACGAGAAATATTTTACAAAATCCCGTTTTCAGCCTGACAGTGACCCTGAATACATTAATATAATGGCTGATTATATCGGCGGAAATCATCACTGGACGATAATTGATGTTCCTGAACTTGTTGAAGCTCTCGATGACGCAGTTGAGGCGCGAGGATTGCCCGGAATGGCGGATGTAGACGCTTCCCTGCTGCTTTTCTGCCGGGAGATAAAAAAGCACGGCACCGTTGCGCTTTCCGGGGAATGCGCTGATGAGCTTTTCGGCGGATATCCCTGGTATCGTGACGAAAATATCCGAATGACTGATGGCTTCCCCTGGGCACAGAGCACGGCATATCGCAAAAGCTTTATCTGCGATGAGCTTGCAGGAGAAATCAAAGCGGAGGATTATGTATATTCTGCCTATCGAAAGACAGCGGATTCAGCGGATAAGCTTTCCTCAGACAGTCCCCTTGAAAGCCGTATGAAGGAAATGACAGCGCTGAACTTTCATTGGTTTATGCAAAATCTCCTTGAACGTAAGGACAGAATGTCAATGTACAGCGGTCTTGAGGTGCGTGTGCCTTTCTGTGATTATCGCCTTGCGGAATATCTTTATAATGTGCCTTGGGAGTTCAAGGATTACAATGGCAGGGAAAAGGGCTTGCTTCGTGAGGCTATGAAAGACTGGCTGCCTGACCGTGTGCTTCACAGGAAGAAAAGCCCTTATCCGAAAACTCATAATCCTGCATTTCTCAATGCTGTGACAGTTAAGCTGCGCAATATTTTGTCACAGCCGACTCCGCTGACGGATTTTGTGAAAAAAGAGGCTTTAGAGAAGCTTCTGACCCATTCGGAGCGTGTTCCGTGGTATGGTCAGCTTATGAATTTGCCTCAGACAATTGCTTATTTTATTCAGCTTGACTACTGGCTGAAAAGGTATAATATACGTCTTAAATAAGCGTATATTGTTTAATATATATCTATATAAAATATACCCCTGTATTGATTTTGTGCAAGATATACAATACGGGGGTAAAAATATATTGTTAAAAAACTTGTAACGGTTCATAAACTCAAAAAAATTTTAGAAAAATATCAAAAAAATGTTGCAGTATGTAAATAAATATGTTATAATGGTTGTATGATATTATGGCACGGTATCGCACGTTGGTTGTGACATTTATGACAACGATATGCAACTAAGGTCTATTAAGCTATGTAACGGTAGGTTAATAATTGAAAATATTACCTTTGGTATATAATTTGGTTAATATTGATAAAAATTGCACTATTATTTATGTCAAAAACACAATTGAAAATCAACTCTTAATATGTTATAATAATTATATTAGGGTAGTGCGTATATTATTGCCCCCTGCACTTGTTTTTTCCGTACACGGAAATCGGTGCGTATCAAAATACACGGAGGTGGTTTCATGAAGAGTTATTCCTATATTGCTCAGGATGCCCGCGGCAAGCAGGTAAAGGGCAAGGCTAACGCCGAGAATGAGCAGGAATTCCTCGAAAAGATGAAAGAACGAGGCTTGTTTATCAAGGATTATGGTGAGGAAGCCAACAGTTCTTCAAGGTCAATCTACAAGTTCAATACAAAAGAACTTGCGTTCTGCTGCCGTCAGCTCAGTGCGATGCTTACATCAGGTCTTACCCTTGTAAAGTCAATCGACATCATGAGAAACGAGCAGGAGAATGATAAGGCAAAGGCGATATGGCAGGACATTTACGAGAATGTTCAGAAGGGTGAATCCTTCTCAGCAACTCTTGAAATGCACAGAGGCTCATTCCCTGACTTCCTTATCTCAATGGTCGGTGCCGGTGAGGCCAGTGGTTCACTTGACGTTATTATGACACGTCTGTCCGACCAGTATGCTAAGGAAAACAAACTGTCGAATACTGTTAAGGGTGCTATGATTTATCCTTGTATCCTCGGTGTTCTCTGCGTTGTTATCGTAATCTTCCTGTTCACATTCATTATGCCTACATTCCTTGATATGTACGAAGACCCGAGTACGATGCCTTTCCTTACTAAGGTAATGAAAGTTATTTCAGACTTCCTTATCAAGAGATGGTACATACTTGTCATACTTCTTGTATTTATTATAATCGGTATTAACTATGCTCTTAAAGCACCGAATTTGCGATACAAGGTTGACCGTATGATAATCAAGGGACCAGGCTGGGGTCCTCTCGTAACAAAGATTTATACAGCACGTTTTTCAAGAACTCTTTCTTCACTTTATTCAAGTGGTATTCCTATGGTTGAATGTATCCAGAGAGCATCAGCCATACTCGGAAATATGTATGTTGATGATAAGTTTGAAGGCGTTATTGACGAAGTTAAACAGGGTGAAACACTTTCAGCGGCTATTACAAGAACTGAAATATTCGAGTCAATGTTCTGTTCTGTAATCTACGTTGGTGAGGAGTCAGGTGCGCTTGACTCAATCCTTGAAAAGACTTCTGATTATTATGAAGAAGAATCAGATTCAGCCGTTGAGCGTCTTGTTCACATGGTTGAGCCTATAATGCTTATCTTTATGGGTGTTGTAATCGGATTGGTTGTATGTGGTATTTACCCAGCACTCTACGGTTCAATGGACTCTATCGAGAACGAATAAACACGGAAAGGTGGAAAAAAGAAAATGCTTTCATTTGATATTACCGATAGAAATATACGTGTTGTTAAGGGCGTTGAAAGTAACGGAAAGATTAAAATCAGCTCTGCAGCAACACTTAACCTTGAGGAAGGTCTTATCGTAAACGGTCATGTTAAGGATGGTCCTACAGTTGCTACACTTATCAACGGTGCCCTCAAGAGAAACAAGATGCCTGATAAAGAGGCAATCGTTTCACTGTCATCTAACCTGACAATTTTTAAGGAGCTTGTAGTTCCAAGAGTAAAGCCTCAGGATATGCAGAGAACTGTTAAGCAGCAGATGCAGGCTGAGCTGAATCTGGATGATTCATACTCCGTTACATATGCTATCGTGGGCGATGCTGCTGAAAACGGCGATAACGGCGAGCCTATGCTCAAGGTTCTTGCTACAGCTTGTCCTTATGAGATCGTAAACAGCTATAAGGAAGTATTCAAGCTTCTTGGTATTTCCCTTAAGTCTGTAATGGTTGGATGTAACTGTATTACAAAGGTTCTTCTTGCTGATACAAAAATCAAGTCAAAGATGCCTCTCCTTGCAGTACAGATTGACCCCAACTTCATCTCTCTCAACCTTTATGAGCAGGGACAGCTTTCATTCTCACGTTTTGCTTCCATCGATCCCGATGACTATGGCAATTCACCTGACTATGTATTCGAGGCTGTAAACGAGAACATCTTCCGTATGCTCCAGTTCCACAGAAGCCGTAATACAGGTGAGATTATTGAGAATGTAATTTTCTACGGCGATACTCACGAGTACGTAAGACTTACAGATGAGCTTGAGAAGCTCGATCTTAACACAAGCCTTATTAACGTTCCTCCTCAGATTCACGGTCACGAAAATCTTGAATTCTCACTGTATGCAAATGCTATCGGTGCTATGTTCAAGCGTAACAAGGAAACTGAGAAGATTAACCTTCTTGAAACAGAAATTTCTGCTGCAATTAAGAAGGCTGCAAGCGGCGGAAAAGTAAGAGGCGAAAATGCAGGTCTTGGCATTATGCTCGGTCTTGTAGTAGGTGCTGCAGCTATCGTTGGCGGTACGTGGGCTGTTATGTCTTTGATCAACAACAATATTGAAAATAATATTGCTGATGTTCAGGCATACCTTGATTCTCCGGAAGTTAAGAACGACCTTGCACACCGTGAAAAGCTGCTTGGTATGAGAACTGTAGTTAATGCATATGAAAACAGAATGCAGAATTCTTATGATGCTTTCTACTCGCAGCCTGTAATCAACGGTGAAAAGTATGATACGCTTCAGGCTATTCTTGATAAGACAGCTGAAGAATTAGATCTTGATGTTGATCTTTGTTTTGCTTCAACTCCCACTTATGCAGATGGTGTTATGACGTTTAGCGTTGTAGCGGCAGGAAGTGAAGAATTTGTACAGAAGCTTCCTTCAGTATATGTAGATAATATCCTTGATGAGGAGTATGAAGATAATCAGGGTTATTATGCGAATTGCTCATACAATGGCTATAATGTAATTATGGTTGAAGAAAGCGAAGGTTCTGAAGAAAAGATAGAAACAGTAACATTCAATGTTAACGTAGCTCTTGAGGGCAGAGAGAGCGCTTACCATCCTGAAGAGGAAGCTAAGTCTTCCGATGAAGATGCAGCGTAATAAAGGAGGTAGATTGAAATGAAATTAAATTATAGAGATCGAATTATTATTGGTGTTCTCTTAGCATTGGTACTCCTTCTTGGCGGCTTCTTCCTTCTGGTTAAGCCTACAAATGAGGATATTAAAACAAATAAGGCTACACTTTCAACTCTTGAACAGTCAAAGGCTGAGGTTGATGCAAAGAGAGCTGAAATTCCCGGACTTAAGACTGATATCAAAGAATCATACCAGAGAGGTATAAAGTTAACAGAAACATTCGTTGATTACAACAATTTCAATAATCCTCGTAAACTTGACCAGTATATGCAGGATTTCGCAACTGAAAATGAAGTAAAGATTATGTCACTCCAGGCAGATGAAATGAGTTCAGCAGCTCTTGGATATTATTACTTTACTCCTTCCTTCGTTGCTGATGAAATGCTCAAGCAGGCAGATATCAACGGAGCGCAGGCAGCAATTAATGCGAAGGAAATGGCTGAAAGCAATGCACTTGCTGACAGAACAGCTGAAAATGTAATTCAGGCTAACTACACAATTACAGTAACAGCTGAAGAGAAAGAAAACATTTGGAATTATATGAAGGCTCTTGAGGAGCAGGAGGAGACAATCCTTATCAAATCTGTAACACTTCAGAATATCGTTCTCAAGGAAAATGAGAATGCTTCCGAAGAGGAAGAAGGAGAAGAAGAACTTGTTCCCGGAGCTACATTCAACATTACTCTCTACTCTGTATATCAGATGGATGAGCCTAACGTTGAAATGTCAAACTGATTTTTCCACGCTGAAGTTATAACAAAGACTTGTTTTGATTCCGCGTATACTTTGGCAGCAGCGGTAAAAAGCAAGGAAATAAGAGAAGTGTGGAAATCAAAACAAGTCAATAATAACTGGAAAGGTGGTATGTAAAATGAAAAAAGATAAGAATAGAAAACTACGTGGTTCAGTTCTTCTGACCGTTGTATTTGTAATGTCAATCCTTATCATATTCCTGTTTGGTACGCTGGCTCTTGCTTTAGCTGCCAATAACAGAGCCCATGTGAATTATTCAAGCGCTCAGACTGGAATTACTGCGCGTGCTGTTGTAGATAGTGCTATTAAAGCTATAGAAAACAACAGTGAGACTGGTAAAGCTTATTCAAAAGCAGTAGGTGATCTTACAGCTGGCAATGAAATTCATGTTGGCGCTCAGTTTGCTGGTGATGGTGTTGGCTCATTTGGCGAGATTGAAGATGTTGTTATCAGCCATGCAGGTACAAAGGATTACTATATCTACGATACTGTTAATGGTATTAACAAGTGGGAGAAGGGCGATTTGCTCAAGTTCACAGCTACTGTTAATATGGCAGGCGTCAGAACACAGGCTTCCGCATATGTTCTCAAGTTCAAACAGCTCGACAATGCAGGCGGCGGCGGCGGCGGTGCCGGATTCGTTACAACTGCTGACGCTATATTTTCAACACAGACCAGTCTTTTTGGCGGCGCTTATTTAAATCTTCCAGAAGCCCCTAAGGCACAGTTGTACAGTTATGAAGATGATTACTTAACACGCAGAAAATCAAGAACATTTACTAACGATGCCGGTACAGATTATGCACCTGGTTATCAGCGTGTATACCTGAAAAATACAGGTTCGGTTGTTGAAGCTGACCTCTTTGTAAACAACGACTTATATGTTGAGAACTGGAGAGGTTTCGTATTCCCTACCAAAGGTAAGGGTATGACAATTCTCGGCGATTTTATGTTCCATAACAATGCTGTTTCTGATTCATATTGTAATTATTATTACAATGACGAAATTACTCACAATAAGTTTAATGCGGCTTCACCAATAGATTTTAAGGATATACCTTATCTTTATGTTGATGGAAAAATTGCTGGATTTGAAGGCAATGGTGCTGTTAAACTTGGTAATAAAGATTTTCCTATGAACACATTCTGTGCGTATCTAGATTGCACACAGGCTGATAAGAGTGTAATTGAGACAAATCTTTATTGTATGGATTCTAATCAGACAAGTGTCATCAGAGGACAGAACGGAGCAGATATGTTATATAACTGGTCAAGTTCTGTGGTTAATCGTGTTGATACTAAGGACGGAATTGTAAAGGGTGAGATATGTACAAAGGGCGATCTTACTCTTGAGAAAGTTACAATTAATGGTTCTGTTCGTGTTGAAGGCGATTTAACAGTAAAATTAGGTCCGAACGGTGGAGATAAAGTTGTTATTAACGGTGACGTTGTTGTTGGCGGAAAACTGATAATAGATGGTGACAAAAATAAATTTGAGGTTAATGGAACCATCTATAATAATGAAACAACAGGTGGAACTGAGGTTAAGAATCTTGTAGGGTATTATTACGTATATACACCCAGAACGAGTGATGAGAATTCAAACGTTTATGTAGGCCTTCATGGAAATCCTCTTACAGATGAGTTCTTTGATAATGGTGAACCAAAATATGCAGATGTAAATCCCAGTGATCTTAAAATATACTATACTCTTGAGTATGGTTATAAGCAGAACGATCCTGAAAGTGAAAAACATATAAACAATACAGCGGGATATTATTATGAGGGTAACGAAGAATTATCTAAGTATCTTGCTAAGGCTGAAGACGTTGAGCCTGGACAAAAGGGCTACTATATTGAGACTTCCCTTGTACCTTTCGATCCGGGAAAGCATCCCGGAAAAGACCCTGGAGATGTTAAACCGGGTGAAGCAAAGCCTAACGACCAGTTCGTAAGAATTGACGGAACAGCATATGAGCGTGTTCCCGGTGCTGTAAAGGTAGAGGAAAGCACATTTACTTTCTCAGCAGGCGGTGGAGCAAGCACTTATGCATCCATTGATGAATACAAAACAAAATATGGAACTACAACTATATATCCGAAGTATGCTGAAAGAAAAGTTCTTTTAGGCCTTGACGACACTGTGGATAAATCGCAGACTAAGGTTGTAAAGACAGCATATGAAGTTGTTACTGAGATTATTGATCCATATGATGAAACACTCAAAGCTACACAAGCTGCACTTGCAGTGCTCAATCAACCAACTGTTCCCACAATAATAAACAACTATGATCAATTGTACACTGAAGTTGGTTTAGGTAAATGCCTTGTGGCAAGTAGTGGCGGTGAATATAAAGTTTCCACAGGTGATTATGATCTTGCAGATCTTGGAAGTAATACAGCCGATAATGTAGGTGAATATATTACTAAGAGCTGTATACTTGAAAACTTCACATTCCGCGGTGGCCCTGTTGTATTCTATCCGGGTACTGGTGATATGTATATTGGTATGAAAAATGTAGAATTTGATGCATCTGCAGATATATATATTGATGACAGGGATGGCGGAACAGTATATTTCTATGTTTGGGATGATAAAAAACTCGAATTAAAGGGAAATAACTGTACAGCAACGTATTGGAATGCATTGGCTGACAATTCGTATTTAAGTTATAATTCGACAATTACAACACTTGATGGTAAAGATTATAAAAAGATTGAAGAATTTGGCGATAGAGCGTGTCCGAGATTCTTTATATATGGCGGTGCAAATTCAACAATGAAAATTTCAAGCGGTTCAAGTATTACTACTGCTAACATTATTTCATCAAATATGACTGCTGATATCCATGCCGGCAATAATAAAGTAATTGATGGCTTGTTGTATGATAATCATGATGTGGAAAAGCATACACCTAATAATTATATTTTAGGATGCTGTAATGTAAAGAACGGTGTTTCAGCAAATACAGTTTGTGTTGCATATATCCCAAGTGACGGAATAAAAACACCTGTAATAGGTGATGCAGGAAGAATATGGTGGTATGATACACTTTATTACAGTGAATTCTAAAGGAGGGTGCTTATGAAAAATCTTAAAAATAAAAAAGTTTTAAAGGGCATGACTCTTGTAGAAATTATGATATCATTAGCAATTGTAGTAGTTATGTCAGCAATACTTGTTGTTGCGTCAGGTGCTATAACAGGCTATCTCCGTGCTGCAAATGATGTTGGTGACCGTGTAGCACTTCAGGCACCTGTTGCGCAGGCAAAGGACGTTATGGCGGCAACTGAAATTTCAGGGACTATCTCAATAATTCTTGAACCTTCAGGTATATCCGGTACAATACCTCTCTCAGGAAAAATGCATGCAGTATATGATGAAGCACAGTTTCAGGAGCATACTAATGAAGCTGGCGGTGGTTTGAATATGAAGTTTATTACTGATATTGAAACTGAAACCGAAGCACCATAAGAGGAGGGATGAAGATGGATAATAAAAGGAAGGCAAAAGGTTTTACCCTTATTGAACTTATGATAGTTCTTGCCATATTCGGAATCATTCTTTCACTGGTTATGTCGTTCATAGATCCTGTTGCCAAGGTAATGAAAACAACGTCAACACGTGAACGGACTGCTGCTTATGTAGATAATATCGGAGAATATATCGATAATTCGCTTCATTATGCCAAGTTTATGCGAGTATATAATGGCGATTTCTGCGACAGTACATATATGGCACCATTAGATAGTGATTTAATGAAAGCTGAAATGGCTGCAGTACAGAAAATGGTTGATGAGTCCCTTGATCAGGCTGTTGATTCAAGTGGAAATCCAATTGAAGGAAGAGCTCGTGTTCTTAAGCTTATTAATTCTACTCCAGATAGGGTAAAGAACACAGGCTGCAATGAAGTAGGTCAGATTTATGAATCGGTATATAAGTTTACAGTTGGAGATCATGTTTACAAAAGAGTTACTGACGCAGAGGGTAATGAAACTTTGGAACTTATTGAAGATAAATCAACTGATTCTACTATAAGTACTGTTTACACAAATCAGCCTGTTGTAAATGACGAACATCTTAACGAGTATTGCTATTATTATGTTAAGGGATATTATACTCTTGATGCAATTACCGATCCTGAAAATTATACTGATACGTATGATGCAACACGGTCTTTTGCTTCAAGTCCGAGAGAATATTACAGCAGACTTAATCCCATAACAGATATGGCACTACCTGGCAGCGATAAGACATTATGTATTAATGTTGTTTCATATCTCAGAGATAAAGCTAAAAGTATCAACAATATAGAAAAGAATGTAAAATACCAAAAGGACGAATCAACAATAGAAGATGCAATTCTGTTTAAATCACCTGCTTACCTCAGCTCTGCAAGTATGACACTATTAAATCTTGGGCAAGGTTCATATACCAAGCTTGCGAGAGATGTAAATCATAATAAAAAGAGTCCTATAGAGTTTGCTCCGATTACTGGTGCGTTATATAGTCCTAAAATGGAATACATACCGGGATATGATGAAACAAAAGGCAATACAGACAATATCTACATTGTTTACATAATGCCCGATGAAATTTATGATGCGCAAATATCTTATGATTAAATAACCAAAAACAGGCAGCAGTCAAAGCTGCTGCCTGTAATTATTTTTGCTTATTACTGAGGCTGGGCGGTAATGAGAGATATGTACCAGTCGGCAATATTATTGCCCCACAGCATAGCAACGGCGATACCGATTGCGAGGTATGGACCAAAGGCGAATTTAGAATCCTTTGTAATTGCCTTGATAATAATTCCGCCAAGTGCTGCGGCGATAATACCAACAAATGCTGAAACGATAACAGCCTGTGTTCCGAGCAATGCACCTGCGGCAACCATTAATGCCGTATCACCTTGCTCAATTGCGCGGAAATCCTCACCGTACTTCTTGCGTATAATAGGTCGGCTTACTTCTCCGATTATAAAGAATGGTACGCTGATTGCCAAAGCTCCGATAATTCTGTGAATAAGCTTCACATCGTCGGTAAAGATTGCGGCAGGAACGGCAAGAAGAAGGATAAGACCAACAATTACAAGATCAATTTCCTGAGTGTCCCAATCCATAAAAGCAATAACAATAAGAAGGGACATCAGAACGCAGGTTATTATGGCTTTAGCATTTATATCCAGTACCATAAAAGTAAGGACATAAAGTATACCATTAAGGCTTTCGACAATGGGATATCTTACAGATATCTTTTTACCGCAGCTATGGCATTTTCCTCTGAGGAAAATCCAGCTGAAAACGGGAATAAGGTCGATTGGGCGGATTGGTGTGCCGCAAGTCATACAGTGGGAGGAACGCTTGGTGAGCGATCGATCCTCAGGGTTTTCCATTGGAAGCCTTATGATCACCACATTAAGAAAGCTTCCGATACAGATGCCAAAGAGAAAAATAATGGTTAAAAACACGAGTTTGAAAGGCAGCTCCGTATAAGGATCATGGAGCATATTGACAAAATCAGACATTGTTTTTGACCTCCTTACATAATTATTTAACACAATAATTATATCACATTATTTCCATTTTTTCAAGTATAATTTAAGATTGTTCCAAGAAAAAGGAGCAACTTTAAAAAATTAGCGGAGGTTTGAATATGAGAAACGAGAGAATTGGCGACTACTTGGTTAGTCAGGGTCTGCTGAACGAAGAACAGCTTCAGAAAGTTCTTCAGGCTCAGAAAGAGTCAAATGGTGCTAAGAAATTCGGCGATGTTGTTGTAGAGCTTGGTTTTATGACTGAAGTCAACTTCACAAAAGCTCTTGCAGGAAAGCTGAGAGTACAGTATGTCGATCTTGATAATATCGATATCAACACAGACGCTGTACAGAAGGTACCTGAGCAGCTGGCAAGAAAGCACACAGTAATTGCCATAAACATTCAAGGTAAGCGACTGACTGTTGCTACAAATGACCCTGTTAACTTTATTGTTCTTGAAGATATCAAGGTTTCAACAGGTATGGATACAGTTCCTGTACTTGCAACAACATCTGCTATCAACAAGGCAATTGGTAAGTGCTACTCAATGCAGAACGTTGATAACGTTCTCGAGGGCGTTAATGCTATGGCAAATGACCTTGGCGGCTCTATTGAGGATCAGGAGGCACAGGACCGAGTTGAATCAGCTCCTATCGTTAAGCTTGCTACAACTATTGTTGAAAACTCTTTCAGAGCAGACGCTACCGATATTCATATCGAACCATTCGATAAGTATACAAGAATCCGTATTCGTGTAAACGGCGACCTTGTTGAGCTTATGAATATTTCATCTGCTGTACATAGCGCTCTTACAACACGTTTTAAGCTCATCAGCGGTATGAACATCGCTGAAAAGAGAATTCCTCAGGACGGTCGTTTCACACAGGTTGTTGACGGCTGTACACTTGATGTCCGTGTATCCTCACTTCCTATGGTTCACGGTGAAAAGATCGTTATCCGAATTCTTTCAACAGGACAGATTGCCCTCCGTAAGATTACAGACCTTGGTATGTCTGACTATAACTATCAGATGTTCGAGTCAATGCTTCGTGTTCCTCACGGTGTTATCCTTGTAACAGGACCTACAGGTTCAGGTAAGACAACAACTCTTTATGCGGCTCTCGGTGAGATTGCTCGTCCTAACGTAAACGTTGTTACTGTTGAGGACCCTGTCGAAAAGGCTATCGACGGAATTAACCAGTGTCAGGTTAACCAGAAGGCAGGTATGACATTCGCAGCTGCTCTTCGTTCAATTCTCCGTCAGGACCCTGATATCGTAATGATCGGTGAGATGCGTGATACGGAAACAGCGGATATTGGTATCCGTGCCGCTATCACAGGTCACCTTGTACTTTCTACACTTCATACAAATGACGCTGCTTCTACAGTTGTTCGTCTTGTAGATATGGGCGTTGCTTCATATATGGTTGCTACATCACTTATTGGTGTTATCGCACAGCGACTTGTAAAGGTGTTGTGTCCTGCTTGTAAGAAGCCAAGACTTTCTACAGAGGAAGAAAACGAGCTTATGGGAGTACCCTCCTCAATTCAGATTTACGAGCCTGTTGGATGTCCTAACTGTAACAACACAGGCTATAAGGGAAGAACTGCTATTCACGAGATTATCCACTGTACAGCTAAGGTTTCTGCTATTATTGCAGCAGGCGGCGGTAAGGAAGAAATTGAACAGGCAGCAAGAGCTAATGGTACAAAGCTTCTTCGTGACAACGCTTCCGAACTTGTACAGGCAGGCGAAACATCAATTGATGAGCTTGTAAGAAGCACATTCTCCGTATAATTCGGGTTTAGCATAGGAGGAAAATAAAATGGGTATAATTAACATTCATAGAATTCTTGATGAGGTTCGTCTTTTGGGTTGTTCGGACCTTCACTTCACAAACGCTATAGCTCCTGTTGTACGTCTTAACGGTACACTGAGAACAATGCGTTCACAGTATCCTGAAATGGATGAGGAAGAAATACTGGATATCGTTAACCAGATGACTAACGAGCAGCAGCAAACACAGATCAATAATCATATTGATACTGACTTTTCATTCCAGACAAAGAGCGGTTATCGTCACCGTGTAAACGTGTACTTCCAGAAGGGTAAGCCCGGTATTGCTATCCGTCTTCTCCGTAACGATATTCCTACACTTGAAGACCTTGGACTTCCCCCGATACTTGCTGATTTCTCAATGCGTCCCCGTGGACTTGTGCTTGTAACAGGCCCTACAGGTTCCGGTAAATCAACAACACTTGCTGGTATGATTGACTTTGTAAACCTTAACAGATCAGCGCATATCATCACTGTTGAGGATCCTATCGAGTATGTTCACGAGCATAAGAGATGTATGGTAAACCAGCGTGAGATCGGTGACGATGTTCCTTCGTTCTCACTTGCCCTCAGAGCTGCACTTCGTGAAGATCCCGACGTTATCCTCGTAGGAGAAATGCGTGACTTTGAGACAATTCAGGCTGCTGTAACAGCGGCTGAAACAGGTCACCTTGTAATGTCCACACTTCATACAACATCTGCGGCTGATACAATCAACCGTATCATCGACGTTTATCCCGAGCATCAGCAGCAGCAGATTCGTACACAGCTTGCAAATAACCTCGTAGCAGTTATTTCTCAGACACTTATTCCGAGAAGAGATGGCACAGGACGTATTGCTGTAATGGAAATTCTTAACGTAACTGACGCTATTTCAGCTATGATTCGTGATAACAAGATTCACCTTATTCAGTCTGCAATCCAGACAGGTAAGCAGCAGGGAATGATGTCCCTTGACCAGGAGCTTGCTCGTCTTACAGCCAAGGGTATTATCAATGAGGTTGATGCTCTTGATAAGTGCCAGGATAAGCAGGAATTCTATCGTTTCCTTTCACAGATGGGCGGCGTACCCACAGGCGGCATGAACTAAAGATTATATTAAGGCGGCAGATTTTGCCGCCTTTTATATTGAGTTTGCTTGGTATAATAAAAGTCATCAAAGTAATTTGAATTAACAAACAATATTACAAATAGTAATATCAAAAAGACAATTTACTATTAATATAATTGCAAGAAAATTTGAAATTGTAAATGAAATTATAAATAAGTTAAAAGAAATTAAAAGTTCACAAAATATTGTGCAAGTTGACGAAAACCGCATAAAACAAATGCCTATTTACCGTTTCGATGTAAAAAGTACAATTTTTTTGAAAAAATTTTCAAGAAACTATTGACAAATTGTGAATGAAGTGGTATACTATAATCACAGGAAGGGGATAAGAGAAAAGAAAAAACTCACCCCAAAAAACAACAGTGCGTAAAGCACAAAAAATATTTTAAGGAGGTTTTCACAATGAAAACAACAAGAAAAGGTTTTACACTTATTGAGCTCATCGTTGTTATTGCTATCATCGGTGTTCTCGCAGCAATCCTCGTACCCGCTATGCTCGGTTGGGTAAAGAAGTCCAAGATCCAGGCTGCTAACGCAGACGCTAAGACAATCATGACTAACATCAATGCTGGTCTTGAGGAAATGGATGAAGAAGGCCTTGATCCTCTTACTGATGGTTGGTATACACAGAATGGTTTAACTGCTTCTGACTGGGCAACAGCTGTTCAGTATGCTTCATACTACGGTGATACAATTGTTTCTGGCAAGTATGCTATTTGGATCAAGGGTGGCGTTGCTGTAGCATGCGTTTCTAAGAGTGGTAAGTACTATGGTACATATCCTGCAGCTCTTACAAACAAGAACTATGATTCTAAGATGGGCTCTAATAAGAACCTTTCTGCAGCTAAGGTTGTAGCAGAGTCTGCTTACAATGCAAACCACTCTTCATAATTGAATTGAAGATTAATTGAAAATTTATCCCCCTCAATTGAGGGGGATTTTTCATAGGAGAAAAGATGAATAAAAAAGAAAAGATATTTAAATCAATCATTGGAATTATGATTTCAATAAGTATAGGTGCAGGGGCAATGTATCTTGCGAATTATAAAAAACTGGACTTTATGAACAGATATCCAGAGCTTCTTGATGCAGACGAATTTGTGAAGGAAACACTATTAATTGATGTCCCAAAGGATCCAGATAAAAAAACGACAGCAGAAGCTTATTTCAAGCTTTATGGAGATAAATATACCTTTGTAGAGGGGAAAGAAGATACTGATACTATTGAATATGCCCGTGATAAAGTAAATAACTCTGCAACAGCAAAAAAAAGTGGGTTTCGTGTGCAGTTCAATGAAAGCGGACAGCCTTATTTTTCAGCCGTAGTTGAGGGGTTGCCAGCAGATAAGCAGGGTGTTCGGGTGGGTGACATAATAAAAAACGTAGATGATTTTGAGGTGACAGAATACAAACACGCTGTTCGTCTTATAGGAAAAGATCAGGAAGTTGCAAAGCTTATAATAGAGCGTGACGGTAAAGAGATTTCAATGGATTTCGTCCGCAGTTCTGATGATAGCGAAATGATAGGTATTACATCAAAAATGTACGGAGATGTGCTATATGTAAAAATTGACAGTGTTTCTTACGAGATATTAGAGCCATTTGAGAAAGCTGTATCTGAAAATAGTTTTAATTCTATAATTATTGATCTTCGTGGAAATGGCGGTGGCTATACAGATGCAGCAATTAAAATTGCTGATAAATTTATCGGGAAATCGCAGACCGTATTGCAAACTCAGAGTGGAGTAGATGAAATTTACGAAACGAACGATGAAATTATGTACGATGTGCCGATTGCGGTGCTGATAAACGAAAATACAGCAAGTGCAGCTGAGATTTTAACTGCATTGCTAAAACAATATGGTGATGCAACTCTTGTGGGTATGAATACTTTTGGTAAGGGTATTTATCAGAATAAGGGAATTTTTTATGGAAATAGTGTAAGATATACAGAAGGATATTATACCGTTGGCGATTGGGAGAATTATCAAGGTAAGGGCATAAAACCCGATGTAGTAATTGATATGGACAGTGATTATATTGGTACTGATAAAGATATTCAGTTAGAAAAGACATTAGAATTGGTAAAATAAACAAATAATATGTTGTAGCGAGGATTGCATTTTGTTAAATCAAAACATTGACAACTTGTGAAAAGTGTGATATAATAAATTCAAGATATTTGTTTTTTATATGGGGGAATTAATAATGAAAAGAAAAGGATTCACACTTATTGAACTTATAGTGGTTATTGCTATTATTGGTGTACTTGCGGCTATTCTTGTGCCTGCGATGCTTGGCTGGGTGAAAAAAGCAAAGATACAAGCAGCAAATGCTGATGCCAAAACATTAATAACAAATATCAATGCAGGTTTGGAGTCGCTTACTGAGGAAGGCTACAGCCTTGGCGATGATTGCAAATGGCTTGGCAATCTTGCTCAGAATTACGTGCTTCATGGCGGAAATAGTTCACAAGGTGTTTTAACTTGGAAACAAGCACTTGATTATATTGACGATTACGGTGATTCGATGAGAACGGCAGAATACGATGTGTTTGTAAAAGACAGTGCCGCTTTATGTCTGGTTACAAAAAATGGAAAGTATTATGGAACTTTCCCTGCCAGTCTTACAAATAAGAATTACAATAAAGCGGTTGATTCAACCAATCCTGCATCAGGCGGATTAACTGATAATCCTTCCTTATATTTAGCTCGTGATCACGCACTTGCACTCTATAATTATGGCAGAGATGATTCTTCAAAGGTAGTTGAGAAAGACTAAACGCATCAATTTGTAAAAAAACAGTTTGTTTATACAAAAAGTTAAAAACCTTCTTGATTTTTCAAGAAGGTTTTTTTAGTAAGCACGGAATATGTGCGTTATACACAATTCTAAGGAAAAGAATAAGGAAAAAATCTACTAATTGTTAATTGACAAAATATGAATAATCTGTTAAAATTAAGATACAGTATATATTATATTTATGGGGGAAAATACTATGAAAAAAAAGGGATTTACACTTATTGAGCTGATAGTTGTTATTGCTATCATCGGCGTACTTGCGGCTATTCTTGTGCCTGCTATGCTTGGCTGGGTTAAAAAGTCAAAGATTACAGCGGCAAATGCTGCTGCTGCGGAAGTTGTAAAGTCGATGAATGCTATTCTTGCAGATGATACGCAGTATGATAGCTTTGTTACATTGACTGACGGAGAATATGGATTCAAGAGCAATGTGGGAACAGCTATTGAAACAGTAGTTGATGATCAGAATAACAAGCTTTCTGATTATATTGGTATGTATAATGATGCTCTTGCTTCTGAGAAATTTGCGATATATGTCAAAGGCGGAGTTGTTGTTGCTGCTGCTGCTAAAAATGGCAAGTACTATGGAACCTTTCCAGCAGTTTTGACAAATAAAAATTATAGCACATACATGACGACAGACACAATGGAAAAAGCATTAGAGGTTGCTGAAAATCAAGTTCCAGCTCTGCAGAGTTCTTAATTTGTTATAAATACTGAATTACTGTTAATTTATACAATACAAAAACGTAAAAGTTGTGCAATTTTTCAGCTGACTATTATTGACAAATTGTGAATTTTTTGTTATAATAATAATAAGCTATTTAGATGGGAAATCGTCCCATTTTGAGACAGGAGAGATGGTTATGAAAAGAAAAGGCTTTACCCTTATGGAGCTTATTGTTGTTATTGCAATTTTTGGAATACTCGTTGCAGTTATAACTCCGGCTTCAGCAGCATATATTACTCGTTCGAAATTCAGAGTACAGAATCAGAAATCTAAGGCTATTTTTAACGCGGCTCAAGTTGTTCTGACTGATCTTGAATTTACTGAGAGAAAATATTTTACAGCGTATGAAACAACGACGGATTCAAATCAAAAAATAAAACTTAAAAAACATCTGTATACTCCGCTTGACCATAGTGACTGGTTTTATTATTGGGATGGACATCAGGGTTATATGTGCGATGCAAAGGGCAATGCCATTAATATGGATGATTCTACAACGTATCCTGATAAGCGCAAGACGTATATCGCTGAGTGGAACGATAGAATGGGACAGTCAATCCGTCGTATTGTAACTGACGAGATGGTTTATAAAATTTGGGTGCATGATTATAATGTTGTAAGTGTTGCTTGTGCTGATAAAGCTCACAGTAGATTTATAGGAGCTCATCCTACAACTATTTATGATCTTGATGATAGTGTTGATACTGATCCTTTAGAGCATACAACGGTTAAGGATATTGATTTAAGTTGGTTTGATCTTGATGCAACGAATGATGGTACTCTTATTACAGGTACGTAATAGTGATTTACAGCACGGTTTATCCGTGCTGTTTTTTGTACAAATGGGAGAAGATGTGCAGTTTATACAAAATGTTGTCGAAATTCAAAATAAACTTTGAGTTGACAAGTCGTGGAAAGTATGCTATAATAAATACTGTCGTCAGGGAACGACAGCGGAAACTTAAAAATCGCATAGATGAGGGAAAACGAGTGGAGAAAGAAAACAATTTAATTTTCTTAGAAGATAAAACGATCTCAGAAAAAATTAAATGAAAAACTTTTCTGAGAAGCACTTGACAACCCCAAAAAGATGTGATATAATAGATGAGCTGTCTGAGGGACGGCATAACGGAAAGCGGAGTCGAGAAAGTTTTTTAAAAAAACTTGAAAAAAGCACTTGACAAACGCAAGAAGTTATGATATAATAGAAAAGC
>JAFQHO010000026.1 GCA_017397925.1 Ruminococcus sp. | reverse complement strand
TGAGAATATATTTCTCATTGCAATAAATCATATCCGTAATGCTGTTCATCAAATTAAAGGAATCGGCAATATCCTCAACATTGAGATACCCGATTTCTTCGCCCTTTGAATTGTAGCTGTAAATCTCAATTTTCGGCTCAGCATTTGCATAATATTCCTCATAATCTGTGGAAGCGTCACCGTCATATTCGCCATATACAGTTATCAGATGAATTGTGCCGTCTGCGGCAACATAGGCTCTTGTGCCGTATTCTATCTTTCCCTGCCTAAGTGAAAATTTTTCCGTCGGATTGAGATTTTCGTCGTAATACTGAGCAAAATACTCAAAATCCTCATTGTAATAAATCAGCACAGTTCCCTTTTCTGCGGAATAATCCAACGAAATCAGTCCATTGTAATCATCGGGCATTGGAAATTCCTCTGATTTGTAAATCGTCTGCGATACAACAGGAGTTACAGAGATAACCTCCGATTCCTGTGGCTTTTCGGTGCAGGCTGTCATTGAGCAGATAATTGATAATCCGCATAAAATCGCTGTTAATTTTTTCATAGTACGTCCTCCTTAGCTTTTTAAATAAATTTAAAGCACTATTTTTGTCAATTTTCCACAATAGAGGTAGGTATTTTATCCCCCTCTATATATAAGTGATTTTAAAAGCCAAAAAAGACAAAGTAACATATTTAATTTTGCAACTTCGTATGAATGCACAAATACCGCCGTAGTTTTTGTGCATATGTACAAAAAAGCACTCCATTTTCACAGAGTGCTTGATATTACTTTTCAATTGTAATTATATATCCCGTTGAGCCATCGCCCGAAATATCGTAGTTTCCGCTTAAAGGCACGCTAAGGTACGTAACATCACCCATTGAGGGAACACTGTATATCTCATATGTTCTGTCACCCACATTGGATTTTACGGGATTATCTTTTGTATGAGCCTGTAAATATGCCACATATTCTTCAAGGCACCAGCCATTTGCATTCATAATAAGGGAATGTGGAGCTCCCACATATCTCAGGTGCCAGGGACAGTATTCTTCACCTGTAATGGCATTCTTACCCTTTGGATATCTCACAACATAGCCGTAATTACTGCAATTGTCAACTACCCACTTCTGCACATCAAGTCCGTCATAGGCAAGTACAGAGCCACAACCCATAACAGCAAGATCAACAGTATTTCCTGTTTTAGACTCTGAAAAAGGTATCGGACAAGGCGAGCCCGGGCCTGTAATTGTGACTTCCGTGCCATATACTGCAAAATCCCCAAGAGTTGTGGCAAGGGTATAAGCTTCCATCATTTCATTGAAACCGTCGGCTGCATCCTTATTTAAAGGAAGATCCTCGCCGAGAGTTGTATAGTAATCATTTTTATACTGAGCAAGATTTACGCGGCTTTCGGAAGTATCAAGTACAACCTCCGCATTTCCCCTGTACGGAACAAGCCGTCCTTTGAATATATCGCCCTTTGTTACTGTTCTTGTTGTACAGCCGGGTTCCACTGCTCCACCGGGTGAGGTAGGCAGTTCGTCCTCTGTGCCGCTTACAAGTGTGGGGGGAGCTTTTTTGGTACCACCAACGGGAAGGAAATTACCGTCTTCCTCCACAATGGCAGGCAGATCCCTTTGCCATAACATCCTCACACCGCAGTCGATGCCAAAAATTACAGCAACACACGCCGCCATAACCTTTAACAGGGCGCTGAGTCTGATTTTTTCTTTTTTCATTTGATTGTCTTCCTCCGAATGTTTGTCCACATTCGTTCTTTCTGTATCTCTTTTGTTCCAAAGCTGCCGCCCATTATATCTTTCCGCGGCATAAATCAGTCACATTCCACAGATTGCGACATTATTTTATCTTATTTATAATTATAATACAGATTTTAACAAAAGTCAACCCATTAAAACCAAATACTCCCATTTGCACAAATAAGAATGTTAAAAATTATATCTCTCAACATTCATTGTTGAAAATCCTGTTGAAAAGTTGTTTGTACGTCGTTGACAACCGTTCAAAACTCGTTGAAAGCTGTTGACAGACCTTCCTATAACCGTCCGCATTTGTGCATCTTCAACAAAAACAGCTGTACAGGAAATCCCGTACAGCCATATTTTGCATATATTTTTCAACCTTTAATTTTCCGCTGTAATTAGCCGAATACTGTAAGAAGGAAACCTGCAGCGATTGCAGAACCGATAACACCTGCAACGTTTGGTCCCATAGCGTGCATAAGGAGGAAGTTTGAAGGATTTGCTTTCTGTCCCTCCATCTGTGATACACGGGCAGCCATAGGAACGGCAGATACACCTGCAGAACCAATGAGGGGGTTAACCTTTCCGCCTGTGAGTACGTACATAAGCTTACCAACAAGAAGTCCGCCAACTGTTGAGAAGGCAAATGCTGTAAGACCAAGTACAATGATAAGGAGTGTCTTAAGGTTGAGGAAGCTGTCAGCAGCTGTTGTAGCACCAACAGAAATTCCAAGGAATACAGTTACGATGTTCATAAGAGCATTCTGAACTGTATCGGAAAGTCTTTCTGTAACTCCGCACTCTCTCCAGAGGTTACCCAGCATAAGGCAGCCGATAAGGGGAGCTGTTGAGGGGAGAAGAAGGATTACAAACATTGCTACAATGATAGGGAAGATAATCTTCTCTGTCTTTGATACAACTCTGTTCTGCTCCATTTTAACCTTACGCTCCTTCTCTGTTGTGAGAAGCTTCATAAGAGGCGGCTGAATCATAGGAATAAGAGCCATATATGAGTAAGCTGCAATTGCGATAGGTCCGAGAAGCTCAGGAGCAAGCTTTGTTGTGAGGAAGATAGCTGTAGGGCCGTCAGCACCGCCGATGATACCGATAGATGCCGCCTGGTTACCTGTAAATACGCCTGAAGCTGCTGCGCCGAAGAATGCAAGGAATACACCAAGCTGTGCAGCTGCACCAAGAAGCAGGCTCTTGGGGTTAGCAATAAGGGGACCGAAGTCTGTCATAGCACCTACACCCATAAAGATAAGTGAGGGGTAGATACCAGCCTTAACGCCTATGTAGAGTATATCAAGAAGTCCGCCACTTGCAAGAATGTGACCGTAACTGTGATAATGCTCGCTGTTGGGGTCAAGGAAATTTGTCCAGAGGTCGGGATGATAAAGGGCATCTGTTGAATCAGGTCCGAAATAGGACAGGTTTACAAGCAGACAGCCGAATGCAATACCCACGAGAAGGAGAGGTTCAAACTTTTTCTTGATTCCGAGGTAGAGAAGAACGCATGATATACCAATCATAATAAGGTTCTTCCAGCCTCCGTCAGCAAAAAAGCTGCTGAAACCCGAGCCTTCCCACAGGTCAATAAGTGTCTGAAGAATATCCATTATGTGACCTCCTTACGCAATAATTACGAGAGGAGCGCCTGTATCAACTACTGCACCCTTGCTTGTAACAACCTGTGCAACAGTACCGTCCTTGGGAGCAACGATTTCGTTCTCCATTTTCATAGCTTCGAGGATAACAAGCAGCTGTCCTTCCTTAACTGTATCGCCCTGATTTACGTCGATACGGAGGATATTTCCGGGCATAGGAGCTGCTACTGTTTCGCCCGCTGCAAGATTTACAGGAGCAGCAGGTGCGGGAGCTGTAGCAGGTGCAGCGGCAGGGGCAGCTGCCACGGGAGCTGCTGCAACAGGTGCAGGTGCAAGTGCCTCATACTCATCAAGGAGAATTGCCTTGCTCTTTTCTACTTCAACCTCATAGGTCTTTCCGTTTAAAGTTACTTTGTACTTCATAATTATTCTACCTCCTTAATAGATATAAACCTCAGTTCATTAAGAGGAGTCTGCAGTTTATCGGCAACAATAGCCATAATCATAGCAGCGTCCTTTTCGGGTACTCCGTTGAGCTTTACGTGTCCTGCGGAACCTGGTGCAACAGGTGCGGATTTTTCAGCCACGGGAGCAGCCTTTGCCTCTGTTTTAGCATCTGCAGCCTTTGCTGCGGCAGCTTTTGCATCACGCTTCTTGAAAATTGAACCTGTTATGTAAAGAATAACCATAAGCATAACGATTCCAAGAAATACTACGCTGTAGCCTACAAGAGCAACGAGTGCAGCATCGCCTATCTCCATTTTTGTACCGCTGTCAGTAGTCTGAGCAGCGAGAAGTGCTAAATTCATTATCTAAAACTCCTTTCTGAATGATAGTTCAGAAATATTACATTTCCTCGATAGTGTATACAACTTCCTTTTCAGCCTCAGCCTTCTTGTTTTCAAGGAATTTGAGTGTCTGGTCGGGATAGCAGATATAGCTCATTACATCTTCCTCGCTGCGGCAGAGGTCGCCGAGAGCTTCTCTTGCAGCTGCGAAATCTTCGCCTGTACGCTTAACGTCCTCAACACGGCAGTCAACAGGCTGGTCATCGCCGAGAACCTTCTTGGAAAGCTCAGGATCAATAGGTGCGGGAGCAATACCGTACTCGCCCTTGATGTAGTTCTTAACTTCCTTGGAAATATTCTTGTAACGCTCGCCGATAAGAACGTTTGTAACAGCCTGGTTTCCTACCATCTGTGAAAGAGGTGTTACAAGCGGAGGATAGCCGAGGTCAGCACGTACCTTCGGGATTTCAGCAAGAGCTGCATCGAACTTGTCCATAGCGTGCATATCCGTAAGGTTTGCAATCATATTTGAAAGCATACCGCCGGGAACCTTGTATACAAGTGCCTGTGCGTCTGTTGCAAGGCTCTTGGGGTTGAGCTGGCCGTTGTCAACATACTTCTGCTTGATAGGCTTGAAGTAGTCATTTACCTTGTTGATGATATCCTCATCAAGGCCTGTATCAATGCCATACTGCTGGAGTGCATAGAACATTGTTTCTGTAGAAGGCTGTGATGTACCGCCTGAGAATGCAGAGCAAGCTGTATCAATAACATCAATGCCTGACTCGATAGCCTTCATAATTGTCATATATGCCATACCTGTTGTACAGTGTGTATGGAGTACAAGTGTCATATCGCCGATTGCATCCTTAATACCCTTGATGAGATGCTCAGCCTCATAGGGTGACATTGTACCTGCCATATCCTTGAGACAGATTGTGTCAAATCCCATTGTCTTGAGTTCCTTACACATCTCGATGTACTTTTCAACAGTGTGAACGGGGCTCTGTGTGTAGGAAATACAGCCTGATGCAACTGTTCTGTCTGTAGCAAACTTCTTTGTTGCGTTGAGAGCTGTTTCGATATTTCTGAAATCGTTGAGAGCGTCAAAGATACGGATTACATCAATACCGTTCTTGATAGAAAGCTCGATGAACTTTTCAACAACATCATCGTGGTAGTGCTTGTAACCTAAGAGGTTCTGACCTCTGAGAAGCATCTGTAATCTTGTGTTGGGAAGGTTCTTTCTGAGGTTTCTCAGTCTCTCCCATGGGTCTTCGTTGAGATAACGGAGACAAGAATCGAATGTAGCTCCGCCCCAGCACTCGATTGAGTAGTATCCTGCCTTGTCCATATCGGCAAGAATACCCTCGTAATCGCCATAGGGCAGACGTGTAGCCATTAATGACTGGTTGGCGTCACGCAGAATGGTTTCGGTAAGCTGTACCTTTTTCATTTGACATCCTCCTGAAAAATAAGTTTATTTTAATGAGAGTACTCCCTTTAATCACAACGGATTTCCCTTACTCTCATATTATGTAATTGAAAAAAATCCAATCAAATCCATTATAACATATTCAAAAATAAATTTCCACTATTTTTACATATTTTTTTATTTTAATTAATGTAGACAGTCGGCATTGCAGAATGCCAAATCAGCTTTCGGTTAAAAAGTAAGTTTAGCTTTATATATTTTTCCCTTTGTATATATAACGCACGAGACCCCCAAAAGGTCACATTTTTTGGACAAGTTTTTCTATATGTATTTTTAATCAGTTTATATGAGAATTAAATATGTTGAATTACAGGTCATATTTAGTCGTTATCAAGAACTTTTCACCTTTTTACTGAATATACTGAAACAGGTGATATGATATGTTAAGAAGAAAAAAGAAAAAAATACATATAAGATGCATATTCGGCTCTTTTATGTTTATAACAATTATTATACTGCTGATTATTTCTTTTATAAAACTTGATAAAGCTGTCAGACCTTCCGCACAGATGCAGGCTGAAAAAATTTCAAAGCATACGGCATATGAGATAATAACAAAGGCTGTTTCCTGCTATATTGCCGAAAACGAATATACATACAACAATTTCTCAACTGTTGTTTATGATGAATACGGTGGTGTTTCTTCAATTGAGGCTTTAAGCGGAAATATAAACCGTATTCAGTCGGAGCTTGCTGCTGAAATCAATGAAAAGCTCAGTACATCAGGAAAAACACAGGCTGAAATTCCACTGGGAAATATCAGCGGTTCTTATTTGCTGGCAGATAAAGGGCCTGTTATAAGGGTTGGTATATGTCCTGTGGGTACTGCCGAGGTAAAGCTTGTCAGTTCCTTTGACACCGCCGGAATAAACCAGACAAGACATCGGATTTATGCAGAAATATCGGCTGATATGTCATCCTCATTCCCCCTTTACAGCTTTGATACAAGCGCTCAGTTTCAGTATCTCATAGCGGAAACTGTTATTATGGGCGATGTTCCTGATTATTCCGTAAAGGCTTGGAATAGTCAGGCTTTAGACTGATGACATAAAGGAATCTCTAAAAATATTGACGTAATACTCACGGATATGGTATAATAAATGTAATTACATCTGTGAGGTATACAAATGAAAAATATTATCCTGGGCATTACTGCCCACGTTGATTCGGGCAAGACTACTCTTGCGGAGGCTATGCTCTATAAATCGGGAGAAATCCGCACTTTAGGCAGAGTGGACAACCGAAATTCATTTCTTGATACAAACTCAATTGAGCGTGACCGCGGTATTACCATATTCGCCAGTCAGGCGGAGCTTTCCCGCGGTGATACGCGGTTTACTCTCCTGGACACACCGGGACACGTGGATTTTTCAGCTGAAACGGAGCGTACAATGCAGGTGCTTGACTATGCCGTTCTTGTTATAAGCGGTACTGACGGCGTTCAGAGCCATACTGCTACCCTTTGGAAGCTTTTGCAGAGATATGAAGTACCTGTCTTTATTTTCGTAAACAAAATGGATCTGACAGGGGCGGATAAGCTTCATGTTCTGGATAACATAAGAAGTCGTTTATCCCTTAATATAGCCGATTTCTCCGACGAATCCCAGCTTGCGGAAAATGCTGCCGCCTGCGATGAGGAGCTTATGGAAATTTTCCTTGAAACAGACAGCCTGCCCACTGAGTATATCTCAAAGGCAATTGCTCAAAGGCGGATTTTCCCCTGCTTTTTCGGCTCTGCACTGAAACTCAACGGCATTGACGAGCTTCTTGACGCTCTTGACAGATACACCTTAGCAGGAGAGTATTCCGACGAATTCGGTGCGAAAGTCTATAAAATCTCCTATGACAGCAAGGGCAGCCGTCTTACTCATATGAAAATTATGGGCGGCAGTCTGAAAGTCCGTTCAGAGGTTGAATATACCTCCCCCGAAGGTGAAAAAATCGCCGAAAAAATCAGCTCTCTGCGATTTTATTCAGCAGAAAAATTCCGTACAGCGGAAACAGCTTTTGCAGGGGAGGTTTGTACCGTTACAGGCTTGGAAAATACCTATTCAGGTCAGGGTATCGGATGTATTCCAAACTCGGAAAGAGCCTTTTTAGAGCCTGTTATGACTTATCAGGTGATACTCCCCGAAAGCAAAAACGTCTTTGATGCTTTGAAGGAACTGCGTCGTCTGGAGGACGAGGACCCGCAGCTTCACATTGTCTGGAATGAACAGCTGAGACAGATTCATATTCAGCTTATGGGCGCGGTACAGCTGGAAGTCCTCAGCCGTCTGATATGCGACAGATTCGGATATGAGGTGTCTTTTGGCAGCGGCGCAGTGGCATACAAGGAAACAATTGCAGAGCCTGTTGAGGGTATGGGTCATTATGAGCCTTTACGCCATTATGCGGAGGTGCATCTGATACTTGAACCCCTCCCACGCGGCAGCGGACTTGTCTTTGATACAGCCGTCCACGAGGACGATTTAGCCCTTAACTGGCAGCGGCTTATCCTCACCCACCTTGAAGAAAAGGAGCATATCGGCACTCTCACAGGCTCTCCCATAACGGATATGAAAATAACTGTATGTGCAGGAAAAGCACATCTGAAACACACTGAGGGCGGCGATTTCCGACAGGCTACATACCGAGCTGTCCGCCACGGACTGAGAAATGTTGAAAATATCCTCCTTGAACCTTATTACGACTATGAGCTTGAAATACCTATGGAAAATACAGGCAGAGCAATGGCTGATTTACAGCGTATGTCCGCAGAGTTCAACCCTCCGGAAGCAATGGGAGAAATGGCGGTAATACGCGGCTCTGCACCTGTTTCTGAGATGAATGACTACATCTCTGAGGTAATCGGCTATACACGGGGAAAGGGACATCTCACCTGCATAAACGGCGGATATCGTCAATGCCACAACGCTGATGAAGTCATTGAAAAAATCGGCTACGACTGCGACGGAGATATTGAAAATACGGCTGATTCCGTCTTTTGCAGCCACGGTGCAGGTATGAATATAAAGTGGACTGAATCGGCTGAATATATGCACCTGCCGCCCTGTCTGGGTGAAGCCTCCGAGGAGGCTGAACAGCCTGTGAAGCTCCGCAGACATACCACCTCCAAAGCCGCCTCTGAGGAGGAGCTTATGGAGATTTTCGAGCGTACCTACGGCAAAATCGAAAAAGAACCGAGAAAGGCTTTCAAATCCGCAAAGGTGAAAAAGGACTACTCAAAGCCCGTAAAACTGCCAAATTACGAGGGTCCTGACTATCTTCTTGTAGACGGATACAACATAATTTTCGCCTGGGACGAGCTGAAAAAAATCTCCGAAACTAATCTTGACGCGGCAAGGGCGGAGCTAATCAAAATTCTGAGCAATTATCAGGGTTGGTGCGGATATGAAATAATCATCGTCTTTGACGCTTACAAGGTCAAGGGTAAGCATCGTGAAGTTGAACGACATTTTAATGTAAACGTTGTATATACGAAAGAATCCGAAACAGCTGACAGCTACATTGAACGCGTCACCCACGAATTATCGGGAAAACATCGTGTCCGCGTTGCAACCTCTGACGGCGTTGAGCAGCTGATAATCCTTGGCAGCGGTGCTATGCGTATGTCTGCGCGGGAGCTGAAAAAACGCATAGAGGACGCAAACAGCGAAATAAAGGATATTATAGGACACTAAGGAAGGAAATATGGATAAATACGATATATTGCGTAATTACTTTGGTCACAGCACATTCCGCAACGGTCAGGAAAAGCTCATCGACGGCATACTGAGCCGCCGCGATGTGCTGGGAATTATGCCTACGGGCGCAGGAAAATCAATGTGCTATCAGGTGCCTGCAATGCTTTTAGAGGGCATAACAGTGGTTATCTCACCCCTTATTTCCCTTATGAAAGACCAGGTAACAGCGCTGACGGAGGCTGGTATAAATGCCGCCTGTATAAACAGCTCCCTCACAATGGAGGAATACAGCGATTTCTTCCGCCGTGCCTACAGCGGTCAGCTGAAACTGATTTACGCTGCACCCGAAAGGCTTGATACTGAGGAATTCTTAAAGCTTGCAAATACGGTGAATATTTCTATGGTCACTGTCGATGAAGCTCACTGCGTATCACAGTGGGGGCAGGATTTCCGCCCAAGCTATCTGCGGATAAGCGAATTTATTGAAAAACTCCCCTACCGCCCAATTATTTCCGCATTTACGGCAACAGCTACAGGAGAAGTACGCGAGGATATTTCACGTCTACTTAAACTTCAATCCCCTGTTGAGGTTGTAACGGGATTTGACAGAAAAAAACTATATTTCGGAGTGATTTCCCCACAGAATAAGTATTCGAAACTTGTAGAGCTGCTGAAAAATTATCCCGATAAATGCGGCATAGTTTACTGTCTTTCACGAAAAAACGTGGAGGAGGTCTGCGAAAAGCTGAATAATGACGGATTTTCCGCTTCACGGTATCACGCAGGACTTTCCCCCGAAGAAAGAAAGCAGAATCAAGAGGATTTCATCTACGACCGCAGGCAGATAATGGTTGCAACAAACGCTTTTGGTATGGGTATAGACAAATCCGATGTGCGGTTTGTAATCCACTACAATATGCCGAAAAACATTGAAAGCTACTATCAGGAGGCAGGCAGAGCAGGCCGTGACGGTGAACCTGCGGACTGCATTCTCCTCTACAGCGGTCAGGATGTGCGGACTAATCAGTTTCTCATTGAAAAAAGCCGTGAGGAAAATACGGAGCTTAGCGAAAATCAGGCTGAAATCGTCTACCGCAAGGATATGGACAGGCTGAAATATATGACCTTCTACTCAACCCTCACCACCTGCCTGAGAAGCTATATGCTGCAATATTTCGGTGAAAGAGCTTCTGACGAATGCGAAAACTGTTCAAGCTGCCTGGGCGAATTCGAGATACGTGATATAACCGTTGACGCGCAGAAAATCATCTCCTGCGTCTACCGCGTACACCAGCGAGGACGGGATTACGGAAAGACAATGATTGCGGAAATACTCAAAGGCAGCAGCAATGAGCGTCTTATTTCCCTCGGATTGAACACTCTTTCCACCTATGGCATAATGTCCGACAGCCTGGGGCGTGTTATACGCAGTGAAATCGACTACCTCATACAGGAAGACTACCTCCTTGCCACGGAGGAGGAATTCCCCGTACTGCGATTGACTGCTAAATCCGCCGATATCCTCAAAGGCAATACAACGCTTACAATGCGTATGCCAAAAGCTCTGCCGAAGAAAACCAAAACAAATTATGACAGGGAAAAGGAATACTATGCCGAAAGCGGCTTGTATGCGGAGCTTAAAAATCTTCGAAAGGAGCTTGCCGCCGAGGAGAAAGTACCTGCATATATTGTATTTTCCGACGCAACTCTCCGCGATATGTGCCGCAAACTCCCCACATACATAGGCAGATTTTACGAGATTTCCGGAGTTGGCAAGCGTAAAGCGGAGAAATACGGAGAGCAGTTCTGCAAAGTTATTTCCGACTATATAAAAGCTCATCCCGATGAGAAAAAAGCTCCCGAAGGGGAAATGACATACCTTGAAAAACAGCTTGCAAGCTACAGGGATAACGTTATTTCCCACAAATAGGCTTATTTTCTCATCATCATTTCATCAATAATCTCCCTGAACACGGGTGCGGCAGTATCGTTGCCATAGCCGCCGTGTTCAGCAAGAACAGTTATGGCATATCTTGGATTACTTGCAGGAAAAAATCCCGTAATCCAGCCGTGACACAGCTCCTCGCCCTTTTCGTCATATATCCCTGTCTGTGCGGTGGATGTCTTTGCTCCTGCGCGGACGTATCTGGGAGCCGCATTGGAGTTCTCGTTGTTATATATCGCCCCTATCATCATCTTCCTCAGCTGTGCCGCCGTTTCCTCGGTGATTACACGGGATGAAAGGGGCGATTTTTCATTGCCTACCGTTTCTCCGTCAACGGTAATACCCCTTATCAGACGGAGCATATTAAGCTCTCCCCCATTGGCAATGGCACAGGTCATCTGATTTATCTGCAAGGGCGTTGCCGTAAGTCTGCCCTGACCGAAGGAGAAATTTGCAAGCTCAGCAGGTACAAGCAATTCCTCCACTGATGGAAGTACACCTGCTGAGGATATAATCCCGGCGGCAAGGTGTATTTCACGGCCGAAACCGAGATTATAGGCTAAACTACGATATTTCTGCAAGTCAAGGCATTGGCTCAGGGTAATGAAATAAGGATTGCAGGAATTAGCCATAGCCTCGCTCATATTCTGTATCCCGTGACCGCTTCTGTTATGACAGCCGAAGGTCAGATTACCCAGAGTGTGACTTCCCGTACAGCTGCACATAAAGTCATTCTGCCCCTCATCAATGCCCTCGCAGGCGGTAACAAGCTTAAAAATTGAACCGACGCTGAAAGAGTAAAGGCATCGGTTAATCATAGGGCTGTCCTCACTTTCAAAGGCGGCTGAAAGGTTGTTCATATCGTATTCGGGAAAGCTTGCCATTGCCAGTATTTCGCCGTTTTTCACCTCTGAAACAACAATTGCCCCCTTTTTCAGAGAACGGCCAGCCTTTTCGCATATAGCCTGTATTTCGCTGTCAATAGTTGTTACAACTCCCATTCTGTCCTTTGTACTGCGGACGACGGATTTTCCTGCCCCTATGAGTATATGACCGTGACCGTCGGTGAAATAGGTAACGCTGTTTTCGATATTTCCCTTGCGAAAAAGCTTGTCATAGGCGTATTCAAGGCCGCTTACTCCTTTTCCGTCGGAGATATAGCCGATAATATGGGGAGCAAATACATTTCCGCTGTATCTTCGGGGAATTTCAAAAAATGTCAGTCCCTGCGATTCCACCCCTTTTTTCGTACATTCAAAGGCAAACGGCTTCCCTGCTGAGTAGAGTTTTTCAAGTTCTGCTGTATCTGCGGCATATTCTGTAAGCTTTTCAAGGGGAATTTCCTCGGGAACCGCCACAGCAGCAATATCCTTTTCACCGTTAATTAATGGGAGAAAATTCCTGTCATATATAGTACCGCCGCTGTCCCCTGCCTGTATTGTAATAAAAGAGCTATCAGCCGCAGTTCGGACGTATTCCCTTTTCTGAGACAGTTTCAGAAAATTCAGAGATATGCCAAAAAAGATAAAGAAGAAAAAAATCGCAAGAATAAGAATACCGTTTTCTCCGCGTTTACGCATAATATCACCTCGTTGGTATTATCTGCTTTTAATTTGGATAATATCCGCAGTTTTTATTGTCAAAATCAACAAATCACAAAGCATTTTTTGTGCAATCATACAAAAATGCAAAAACCTATTGACAAACGCTTATTTTTATTCTACAATATAAGTAGAAGCAAGTTACACATATTTTACTGACAGATTTTCCCTTACTATTCCGTGAAATATATTGAGGAAACCCCTTGAAATATTTATATTTATATGATATAATGTAAGTAAAATGGGTAATTATGTAATAAGAGCGGGGTGATTTTTTGGATTATACTATAAGCATAACAAACAAGTGCAATTTGAAATGCAGTTACTGCTATGAAAGGCATTTAAACACTGAATATGGGCATATCAACGAAGAAACAATGGTAAAAATATCCGATTTCGTCAATCGGCAGGGCAACGCAGGGACGGTATATCTTTTCGGCGGTGAGCCCCTGCTTTATAAAGATATTGTTAAATTTTACTGCGAAAATCTCAAAGCAGAGCAATTTGTTATAACGACAAACGGAACGCTCCTTGACGAAGAATTTATAAAGTGGTGTATTGACAGGAAAGTTATCATAAATATGTCCCACGACGGCATTAAATGCACCGAAAGAGGCGTTGATACAGCACTTCTTGACGCCAATCTGAAGCTGCTGCTGAAATATCAGCCCGAAACACTTGTACAGCTTGTTTATACGGAAGAAACTCTTCCAGAACTGTACAACAATGTTATGTATCTGAAAAATCTTGGAGTTAAAAAGATATCAGCGGCAATGGACGCCTTTCTGAGACCCGAAAATCCCGACAGTTTCGGCGATATTTTAAGGGAGCAATGGCGTAAAATTGCTGAAATTGAAGATTTATATATGTATGAGCTTGCGGTAAAAAAGAAGAACATCAGGGAAAACATCCGCGGAAGCTGCGAAATCTGCAAAAAAAAGGTATTCATAAACTGGGACGGCAATTTCTACCCCTGTGTGCAGTTTCAGAATATACCGGAATATCGCTGCGGTAACATTTATGTCGGAATTGAAGCCGAAAAAGCACGAAAAGAGCATCCCGATTATTCAATGGTATCAGACAGATGTGCAGGCTGTGAAATAATCAATTACTGCAGCAACTCCTGCGCCTGCCGCAAAATGGCTACAACTGGCACTGTAAGGGATATTTCAGAAGCCGCTTGTATGGAAGAACAGGTGCATATTCTAACTGCACTTGAAATAATAGCAAAAGAAAACAAGTAACAAGAATGGAGGAAATACTATGAGAAAGTTTACAAAGGAAATAACCGCACTTTTAGCAGCAGCTGCTATGAGTGCATCAACCGGTGTCTCTGCCGGCGCAGCCTCAGAGGAAATCTTCGCAACTGTCGGAGACACAATGGCACCCACAGAAGAATATCCGCCTGTAGACGGTGGTTATATGCCCCCTGACGATTATATTGAGCCGCAAACCACAACAGTACCTGATACAACAATGCTTGCAGGCACCTATACCACAACAACGACCCCGACCGCAACAAAACTTGCAGGAACATATACCTCACCAACTACAACCACTGTCACACCGCCATTGGCAGGAACATATATTTCGCCAACAACAACCACTGTCATACCGCCATTGGCAGGAGAACCGTTACCACCCGATGAATACATAGATCCGCCTTTAGCAGGAGTCCCTCTGCCGCCAGATGAGTACATCGAGAGTACTACAACCACAACAGAAGAAATTCCGCCGATTATGGGTGGATTCCCCCTTCCTGACCCCGACGGCGATGTAAACCTTGACGGAAGGTTCGGTATTGCAGATATTGTTACAATGCAGAGATGGATGCTTGGCAAAAAGGATATTGAAGTTAAACACTGGGGAAATGCCGATTTATACGACGACGGCAAGATTGATGTATTCGATATCTGTCTGATGAGGGAAAAGCTGATTAAAGATAACCTTATTGATAAAAAATATACTTTCCTTGAATTCCAGATAACCGAAAATGTAGAAAATACAGATATGTCACAGTATAAGAGCGTCAGCGGCTGGATGGGTGCAAAAGAATACTACGGCAAAGGCTATTCACCTGTTACAGATAGTGAAGGAAACGTAACAAAACCCGAATATTACGTTACATATCTCGTTTCAGCATACCCTGACTACGCTGACGGAGGACAATATATAACAAAAATTGAAATTACTGACCCATTGGTTATGGTACACGGCATTACTGTTAACTCCTCATTTAAAGAATTTGAAGCAGTATTCAAGGCACTGGGCTATACAGTATCTGTTGCCGAAAAGGGCGGCTATGTGCAGTATAACGCCAAAAACAAAGACGGCATATCCTACACAATATATCTATCAAACTCAAACAATACTAAAAAAATGACAATACAGGCAGAGGTCACAAACAGGGAAGGAATTATATTCTGACAGCACAGTAATTGATATTTGTGATGAGAGGGAAGTTTTCAGAGGTTTGCTGATGATATTTTTACTCAAAAGCCTTGACATTTCTTTCAATCAATACTATAATTATACTGTATGGGTTTTTGTACCATTTAATTTTTGTATGCCATAAGGCAAAAGGAGAAATACTATATGAACTGGACAGGTTTAAACGACCTTCGTGAAAAATATCTTTCATTCTTTGAAAGTAAGAATCATACAAGAATGGCAAGTGCTTCCCTTGTTCCACAGGGTGATAAGAGCCTTCTTCTCATCAACTCAGGAATGGCTCCTCTGAAAAAATACTTCCTCGGACAGGCTGTTCCTCCAAATGTGAGAGTTACAACTTGTCAGAAGTGCATCAGAACTCCCGATATCGAGAGCGTTGGTAAGACAGCACGTCACGGCACATACTTTGAAATGCTCGGTAACTTCTCTTTCGGCGATTACTTCAAGGCTGAGGCTATCGAATGGGCTTGGGAGTTCCTTACAGGCACACTTGAAATTCCTGCAGACCGCCTCTGGATTACTATTTACGAAAGCGATGACGAAGCTGAACAGCTCTGGATGAATAATATCGGCATTCCTAAAGACAGAATTATCCGCCTCGGCAAAAAGGATAACTTCTGGGAGCACGGCTCAGGTCCCTGCGGCCCCTGCAGCGAAATCCACTTCGACCGCGGTGAGTCCTATGGTCCTTTTGAGAACTTCGAGCAGGCAAGCGATATCGACCGCGTTATCGAGATATGGAACCTTGTTTTCAGCCAGTTCGACAGCGACGGAAACGGCACATACACAGAAATGGAAAGCAAGAACATCGACACAGGTATGGGACTTGAAAGACTTGCTTGTGTAATGCAGGGCGTTGACAATATCTTCGAGGTTGACACCGTTCAGAATATTATGAAGCACATCTCCTCAATTGCAGGAGTATCATACAAAACAGACGCAAAGACAGACGTTTCTCTCCGCGTTATTACCGACCATATCAGAAGCACTACATTTATGGTAGGCGACGGTATACTCCCCTCCAATGAGGGCAGAGGCTACGTTCTCCGCCGTCTGTTAAGACGCGCTGCACGTCACGGCAGACTTTTAGGAATTACACGTCCTTTCCTCTGCGAGGTATGCGATACTGTGATAAATGAAAATGCAGGCGCATATCCCGAGCTTGCTGAAAAGCGCGATTACATCAAGAAAATCATCGGCGTTGAGGAAGAAGCTTTCGCAAAGACAGTTGACAAGGGTACTGAAATGCTCAACAGCTATACAGCAGCACTTGCTGAAAACGGCTGTACTGTTCTTTCAGGCGATGACGCATTCAGACTTTCCGATACATACGGCTTCCCCATTGACCTCACAATTGAAATCTGCGAGGAAAAGGGCTTTACAGTTGACGTTGACCGCTTCAAGGAGCTTGCACAGGAGCAGAGAGCCAAGGCTAAGGCAGACCACCTTGCAAAGGCAGGCTCATCCTGGGCTGACAACAGCATAAAGGTAGAGGCTGAAAAGACTGTGTTCACAGGCTATACAGACTTCACAGCAGAGGCTGAAATCCTTGCTATCTACAAGGACGGCGCTGAGGTTGACTCTGCAAACGAGGGCGATGATGTTGTAATCGTACTCGATAAAACTCCTTTCTACGCTGAAAGCGGCGGACAGGTAGGCGATACAGGTACAATCGGCGACGGAGCAAATACAGCCGCTGTAGCTGATACAATCAAGTCCGAGGGACATTTCCTCCACATTGCATCTGTTACTGAGGGTACACTCACAAAGGGCGGCAAGGTTACAGCTGCTATCGACAGCGAGAGAAGAATGGCTATTATGAAGAATCATACATCTGCACATCTTCTCCAGTACGCTCTCCGTGAGGTTTTAGGCGACCACGTTCATCAGGCAGGTCAGCTTGTAAACGACAAGGCTTGCCGTTTCGACTTCAACCATTTCAGCGGACTTACAGCTGAGGAAATCGCAAAGGTTGAGGCTCTTGTAAATGCAGAAATTATGAAGGCTCTCCCCGTTACAATGGAAGAAATGCCCATTGACGAGGCAAGAAAGCTCGGAGCTATGGCTCTCTTTGGCGAGAAGTACGGCGATACAGTACGCGTTGTAACTGCTGATAATTCAGTTGAATTCTGCGGCGGTACACATATTTCAAATACAGCACAGATAGGACTTTTCAGAATAGTTTCCGAAAGCTCCGTAGCAGCAGGTGTAAGACGTATTGAGGCTGTTACAGGTATGGGAGTTCTTGAGCTTCTCAACGAATACAAGAATACTATCGTAAAGGCAGCAGGCGCATTAAAGCTTGCAAATATAAATGAGCTTCCCGAGAAGTGCGCAGCTGTTACAGCTGAGTTAAAGGAAAAGGAAAAGGCTCTTGAAAGCCTTGCACAGCAGGCTGCAAACGCTAAGGCAGCTGCTATGTTCGACAATGCCGTTGAAGTAAACGGAGTTAAGGTTATCGCTGCAAGAGCAGACGGAACAGCTCCCGACGCACTCCGCAAAATGGGCGACAGCGTAAAGGATAAGGCTGAGGCTATTATCGCTCTCTTTGCAGGTATAAACGGCGAAAAGGGTACACTCTACTGTGTATGTACAGCAGAGGCTCTGAAAAAAGGCGCTCACGCAGGAAAGCTTGTACAGCAGGCAGCCGCAGTAACAGGCGGTAAGGGCGGCGGACGTCCCGACAGCGCTATGGCTGGTATGGGCGATGTAGCAAAGGCTGACGAGGCTGTTGCTTCATTTGCTGATATCGTAAAGGAATTTGTAAAATAAGGAGAATAACTATGGACTGCTTATTCTGTAAAATCATAAATGGCGAAATCCCCTCCGCAAAGGTATACGAGGACGAGTTTGTGTTCAGCTTCAAGGACATTGCGCCTATTGCTCCCATACACTATCTCATTGTGCCTAAGGAGCATATCTGCTGCGCAAATGAAGTCAACGAGGGCAATTCAGCTGTTATCGCTAAGGTATTTGAGGCAGCTGCTAAAATTGCAAAGGCTGAGGGTATTGAAAGCTATCGTATAATCAACAACTGCGGCGATGACGCAGGACAGACTGTAAAGCATATCCACTTCCATATGCTTGCAGGCGTAAAAATGGGCTGGGGACCTGAATCCCTGGGCAAGACTGAATAACAAGGGGGAAACGGCTATGGCAGGCACATACAAGATGACCATTGCAGGTTTGGAGCGTGAGCTCCCCCTGTGTCCCCTTAATGAAAAAATTGACATTGCAGCTTTTGTAATGTTTTCCGATGTGGAGCTTACTGTTAAGTCAGCAGAGGCTCTCCTTGCAAAATGCCCCGACTTCGATGTGATACTCACAGCGGAGTCAAAGGGTATTCCCCTGGGGTACGAAATGGCAAGACAGTGCGGAAAGCCCTATGTCGTTGCAAGAAAATCCATAAAGCTTTATATGAGCGACCCCGTAGCAGTTACAGTTAAGTCAATAACTACCGCCAAGGAACAGACCTTGTATCTTTCTGCGGAAAAAGCCGCTATGATAAAGGGTAAGCGCGTCCTTGTGGTAGACGATGTTATCAGCACAGGCGAGTCATTAAAGGCTCTTGAAAAGCTTATTGAAGGTGCAGGAGGAATAATTGCAGCTGAGGCTGCAGTTCTTGCGGAGGGCGATGCCGCCGACAGAACAGATATAATCTTCCTTGAAAAGCTGCCCTTATTCTTTAAATAATAATATGAAGCGGAAAATGATTGGGGCGGCAGCAGCATATGTGTCGGGATTGTTTTTCGCTTCATTCTTTTTTGACAGTATCGGCATTATAACTGCTTTATGTACCGCAGTTCTCATAGCAGTATACGGCAGGCTGAAGGGCTTCAAAGCCGCGGATTATCTGATTTTGACGGTATTCTTTGTTGGTGCGGTTACAGTAAACCGAAGTTACACTCACTTTGTATATGATAAAATAACTGCATACAGCGAAACAGAGGGAAGTTTCCGTGGCGAAATAACCGACTATTCAGTATATAACGGTGAATTTGCATCGTATACGCTGAAAGGTAAGATAAACAACAGCCAAAACGCAAGAATAAGCGTATTTACAACCGCTCTTGACGCTGATTACGGCGATATCGTTACCATAGAAAAATGCACATTCAATGAATTTGAAAAAGAATATCTTTTTGACAGCCTGACCCGGAACAAATCCCGCCATATATATCTTGAAGCCGAAAAAATAAGCGGAATTTCTGTAAAAAAGCAGAAAACCGCCCAAATAAAACGCAGCCTTGCATATTTTCGCGAGGAAATGACTGCTCGGCTGCAAATTGAAATGCACGGTGAAACAGGCGGATTTCTATCGGGTATGGTTTTTGGCGGCAGTCAGAATATCAGCAATGAAATCAGTTCTGATTTGTACCGCCTTGGAATCGGACATATTCTCTCAGTTTCAGGACTTCATGTGTCTGCAATAGGCGCTGTTATTATGACAATTCTGAAACGGCTTAGGATTAATAGATATATACGATTTGCCGCTGTGAATATATTTCTTATCCTGCTTGCAGGTCTTGCAGAATATCCCGTTTCTGCGGTCAGAGCGCTATTTATGCTCGATATGCTCTATTCTGCGGAGCTTTTTGGTGAGCAGAATGATTCCCTCAATTCCCTATGCCTTGCCGCTCTTGCAATATGTATCTGCGATTGCTATGCGGTATACAGCAGCAGTTTTATACTGTCTTTCAGCGGCACATTCGGAATTGCGATATTTTCCCCATATATGACAAAAAACATTGACAAAAGCACCTTGTGGGGCGATATAAAGGCTGATATAGTATCAGCTGTATGCGTATCTCTGGCAGTTATGCCTGCATCAATGTACTATTTTGATGAAATCTCTCTTACTTCTCCCCTGTCGAATATACTTCTTCTGCCATTATGTACGGCTGCACTCATCTGCGGATTTGCTTTTGTACTGACAGGCGGCGTATTTACCTTTCTCCTGCTGCCTGCTGAGTTGTTCTTATCGGCTGTTATAAGCATTTCCGACGCTTTATCGGCTGTGCCTTTTTTCACAGTGCCGCGTATGAATGAGTTTGTACCCGTTATTTTCATAGCAGGTGCAGGAATTACAGCGCTGACCTATCTTTTCAGCGGCAGAAAAAGGGCTGTGACCGCCGTTCTGACAGCTGTAGTACTTATTTCAGCCTCAATGACTATAATTATGGCTGAAACCATAAAAAATCGCCCTGTTATAGCTGTTCTTGGCGATAAAACCTCAGCTGTAGTAGTTATATCATATGGCAATGAACGGATTATAGCTGATTTAGAGGGAAGCTCAAACGAAAAATATGTTGAAAAGTATCTGGCAAACAATGGCAGACGGAAAAATGAATATCTCCTGCTGACATCGGATATATCCGCCAAAACAGCTTCATATAGCCAAAATCTGCGACATATCAGCTCAGAAAATGTATATGCCATAACAGATGAAATAAATTTTACCAATGACAAATGCTCTGTTTGTTATTTCAACGGAACACTTGAAGTAACTGTTGAAAACCGCACATATGCTTTCTGTACAGCAAAAACAGACGACTATATATCGGCAGATTTAACTTTAATATACGGAAATATTCCGAAATCGGCAGAAATTACTGAAAATAATTATATCATCTCCCAAATGGGAAATAATATTGAAATTCTACCCCAAAAGGGAAACAAATACAGAATCAGGAGTCTTTAATGGCAAATTTAAATGTAAAAGAGCTTACGGCAGAGCTGAAAAAAGGCTCGCTGAGCCGTATTTACTATATATTCGGTGCAGATACCGCAGGCGTATCGGATATTACACGTAAAATCATCAAAGCAGCAGTAGGCGATAATGAAGAATTCGCCCTTACAAAGCTTGATGGCAAAAGGCTTGATATGTCACAGCTTGAGGAGCTTATCGGGCAGTTCAATATGATGTCTGAGTATAACTGTATACTCATAAACGACTACAACTGCGAAAAGCCACGTGAGGATATGAGAGGCAAAAAAGCTGAGGATATAAACAAAAATCTACTTGCCGTACTGAAAAATATCCCTGACCAGACAGTGGTAATATTTAATGTCACAGGCTTTGAAGTAAAAGTCCAGATGGACTATAAAACACGTAAAAACGTCATAAAGGACAAGAACAAAAAGCTTGCTGACTTTGCCGACAAGAACGGTATCGTCTGTGAAATGCCCATTAAAACGGCACAGGAGCTTTCACGCATTATCACCAATATGGCGGCTTCAAGAGGCGGTGCAATATCCCTTAATAATGCCCAATCACTTGCCGAGCTTTGTCTCTGCGATGAACTTGTTATAAAAAGCGAGCTTGATAAGCTCTGCGCCTACGCCAACGGCAGAGAAATCACTGCCGATATGATAAAAGAGCTTGTAAGCCAGCGTACCGATATGACGGTGTACAACCTTGCAAAAGCTGTGGCGTCATTCAATGCAAAGGCAGCTTTTGAAGCCATTGACGAGATGAACATAACCAAGGACAACAGAACCCTTGTTTTCCACGCCATATTCTCAACATTTACGGATATGTACCGCGCTGCCTGTGCAAGAAAAAGCGGGATATCCATAGATAAAGCTGCAGCTGATTTCGGCTATTACGGCAGGACTTTCATTATGAAGAATGCTTTCAACTACAGTTCACGTATGAGTGTGGAAATGCTGAGAAAATGTATTATCATACTCCGTGATACCGCTGTAAAAATGAATTCCACCGCCTGTGAACCCCGTTATGAAATTGAGCAGGCAGTTACACGTATGTTAAAGGTGAAACAATGATAAAAATAAATCAAGCTGTAATTGTTGAGGGTAAGTACGATAAAATCAAACTTTCCTCAGTGATTGACGGTGTTATAATAGTGACAAACGGCTTCGGAATATTCAAGGATAAGGAAAAACTGGAGCTTATCCGCTACTACGCGGAAAAAACAGGTATAATAATACTTACTGATTCAGACAACGCAGGACGAAAAATACGAGGCTACATCAAGGGAGCCATAAAAAAAGGCAGTATAACAAACGTCCATATTCCTGATATTTTCGGCAAGGAAAAACGCAAGACAAAACCATCTGCCGAGGGTAAACTGGGAGTTGAGGGTGTTGATGTAAAAATCCTCAAAGAGGCTTTTGCCAAAGCAGGTATATCCTCCGATGAGATAACAACTCCCAAAGATATTACAAAGCTGACAATGTTTGAGCTTGGACTAAGCGGTGGAAACGACAGCAGTAATCTGAGGAAAAAGCTCCAGAGCAGACTTGGACTGCCCTCAATGCTGTCCGCAGGAGCGTTGCTTGAAGTCCTCAACACTATGATGACAGCCGCTGAGTTAAGGGAGCACATAGCGGCTTTAAAGGAGATAGAAAATGACCTATAGCAGTCTGCTGTTTATATATATATTTCTGCCGCTGTCGCTGATTATATATTTAGCCGTGCCGAAAAAGCTGAAAGATACCGTGCTTTATCTTGAAAGCCTTATATTCTGTGGCTTTATGGGATTGCGTCTTGCCGCTTTTATGATGATGTATTGTTTTTTGAATTACACAGCAGGGTTGCTTATATATCGCATTTCGCCAAAACTGAAAAGCATTCCACTTGCGGCAGGAATTCTATTTGATGTGCTTATGCTCATATCCTTCAGACACAGTTATTTCGCCTATCTACACGGCTTTACTAAGCTTTCTGAGGCTGTATTCCCCGTTGGTATATCCCTGTTTACCCTGTCTGCTATAGGCTATCTTACGGACATATACAAGGGAAATTCAAAGGCAGACAAGAATTTCATTCGCTTTTCACTGTATCTTATGATGTTTCCTCGTCTTATTATAGGAACAATTGTAAGCTATGACACATTTGTTCATATACTGAGAAAACGTCGTTTCAATATAGCAGAAATCGGCAGCGGACTTATCTGCTTTATAAAGGGACTTGCTAAAAAAGTCATTATAGCTGACTCCCTTTTCGTGCTTAATTCCGCAGTTAAAAGCACTCCTCTGTCGGAGCTTTCCGCTGCAGGAGCGTGGCTTGGCATAATTGCGTATATACTCTGCCTTTATTTCACTTTGTCGGGATTTGCAGATATGAGCTGCGGCCTTTGCCGATGCTTTGGTTTCAGATTTCCCAACAGCTTCAATCATCCATTATTCGGCACAAAAATACGTGTATTTGTAACAGGCTGGCATATACAGGTACTTCAATGGTTCAGAAAATACATCACAAGTCCCCTGTCCTCAATGACGGACAATGCATATCTGAGCAAGCTTGTATTCGTTATGGTGTGGACTCTTGTTGGTATATGGTACAGTTTCAATACAGGCGGTGCATTATGGGGAATGCTTATGGGTATTGCCGTTTTAATGGAAAATAAGCTGAATAATCAGAAACGTGCAAAACCAAATGGTATAATTTATACTATAATGTCAATAACTTTTATAATGATATTTCTTTCGCAGGAAAGCATCTCAACAGGTCTGAAATACCTTGGTGTTATGTTTGGCGGAAACGGAAATCTTGCGGACTCATCTGCTGCATATCTGCTGAAATACTATATAGTTATACTTCTTATTGCCGTTTATGCCTCAACTGATTTATTCAGAAATACAACAGCGAGAATTAAAGATATGCGATTTGGCAAAATTATCTCCGTAGTTACCCCTGTGGCTGTGACTGCCCTGCTGATAATATGCACAGCTCTTATGTCATACAGCGGACAGTCCGACACAATGATTATACGCTTGTAAAGGAGGCAGAAATATGAAGATTGCTGAAAAAATAACAGCATTTGCTGTTATGACAATTATAACGACTGCCTCTGCTGCCACACTTTTCAACAGCGGCTTTTACAAAGGCGATAAAATAACCTTTAAAAAACTTGCTGAAGGCGGATTTACCCGCACTATTTCAGAAAAAACTGCTGACAGCTTTCCATTTTCAAAGGAGCTTCGTTCAGTTGCCGCTGAAATAGGAGCAAAAGCAGGAGAGCCTGTTGTCAATCGTGTATACATCTCTGAGGATAGACTATTATATGCCAATGAATATGACATTTCCTCTGCTGACAGATGCGCTGCTGCTGTAAATGCCTTTTCTTCCTCATATGATGGCGCAGTATACTTCACAGCTGTCCCCACCTCCACCGGAATATACGGTGACAGTCTGCCATCATATCTTCTTCCTGTAACGGAAAAACAGCTGACAGAGGAAGTCCACAACAAGCTTAACAGCAATATAAGGCGGATTGACGCATATACTATATTGAAAAATCTCAGTGAAAACTATATATACTACAGAAGCGATACAAAATGGACAAGTTATGGCGCATATTGTGTATACAGAACTGTTATACAGAAGTTGGGTTTTATCCCTGTACCTTACGATAAATACGCTATACGCCACGTAACCGACAGCTATCGCGGCAATCTGTACAGCCGCACAGGATATATGGAGTCAAGAGAAGATATACTGGATATATACGAATACGATGACGGTACGGAAATCATAAGCTGCACAGGCACCGACTCACAGGGATTAAGCCGTGAAATAAGCCTTTATGACACAGAAGCGGCAAATTCAGCAAATCCCTATAGTCTCTATCTTGGCGAGTCTATGGAGTTTATAGAGATAAGAACAACGGTAAACAACGAAAAATCTCTCCTTGTCATAGGTGATGAAACAGCTGACTGTTTTATCCCATTTCTGACAAAGCATTACAGCAGAATTGATATAGTATCTGCCGATAATTTCGGAGAGATAATAGACAACTATACAAATAAATCCGAGTACGAGCAGACCCTGTTCATACTTGGAATGGAGCATATATCAGAAAAATACAGAGGTGAATGAAATGAAAGCATTAATAACAGGAGCAACATCGGGAATAGGAAAGAAAATAGCGGAAAATCTCAATGGCCGAGGCTGGGAGCTTATACTCACAGGCAGAAATAAGGCAGTCCTTGAAGAAATGCAGGAACGGCTTGGCAGATGCGAGATTATAACAGCAGATTTATCCAGAAAATCCGAAGTGTACAAGGTATATGAATTCTGCAGGGGAAAAAATGTGGATATGCTTGTAAACAACGCAGGCTTTGGCATATTCGGAAGATTTTCAGAAACAGACCTTGACCGCGAACTTGAAATGCTCAGCGTAAATATAACAGCAGTCCATATGCTTATGAAGCTTTTCCTCCGCGATTTCAGAGAGAGGGACAAGGGCATAATCCTCAATGTAGCGTCATCTGCAGCATATCTCACAGGCCCACTTATGTCATCATACTATGCCTCAAAAAGCTATGTGCTAAAGCTTTCCGCCGCTGTAGCTGAGGAGCTTCGCCGCGAGGGTTCAAGAGTTAAGATATCCGTACTCTGCCCAGGTCCCGTTGATACAGAATTCAACAACAGAGCAGGGGTATCATTCAGTATGAAGCCGATTTCCGCAGATTATGCCGCAGAATGCGGTATAAAAGCGGCTTTGTCAGGCAAACTTATAGCTGTCCCCGGCTTGATAATACGACTTGGAACAATCGGTGCCAAAATGCTTCCCCATAAGCTGACCGCCCGTCTTGTATACGGAATGCAAGAGAGGAAAAAGGACGTATGAAGAATATAAGCTACAGAGTTGCACTGGGCGGAATTGTATCGGCTCTTTGTCTGCTGTGTATGTTTCTTGCAGGGATTATGCCTATATTCTACCTTATACTCCCAATGGCGGCAGGCGTCCTCCTTATGATAATAGCAGAGGAAGTAAGTATGGGCTGGGCGTGGCTGACATATACGGCAGTATGCCTGTTGTCGATGCTTATAACCGCTGATAAAGAGTCCGCCCTTGTATTTGTAATGCTTTTCGGTCATTATCCAATGGTGCGGATGTACCTGCAAAAGATGAAATTCAGGCTGCTGAGATTTATTATAAAAGCAGCAGTATTCAACATATGTGCCATTGCATTCTTCTATGTAACGGTATTTATATTCGGAATTGACCAGATGCTGACAGATATGAACGATATAGGCAGATATGGCGGATTTTTATTCCTTGCCCTTGCAAATGTGATATTTGTACTGTACGATTTCAACCTTGGAGCATTATATGTGCTGTATATCAAACAGCTTTTACCGAAATTTCACGCAAAATAGCCAAAAATTAAGGGCGGATAACTCCGCCCTTAATTTATTCAAGTATAACAGTAAACGGCCCGTCATTAACGAGCTGAACCTTCATATCAGCACCGAAAATTCCCATTTCAACGTGCTTTCCCTTACTGCGGCAGTAATCCGCAAAATAGTTATATAATCGCTCCGCCTCGTCAGGCTTTCCTGCCTGTATAAAGTTGGGGCGATTTCCCTTGCGGCAGTCCGCATAAAGGGTGAACTGCGATACTACGAGCAAATCGCCGCCAACATCACCCAAGGAAAGATTTATCTTATCGTTCTCATCGGAGAATATACGCAGATTTATAATCTTGTCCGCAAGACGGCGGCAATCCTCCTCGGTATCCCCCTGCCCAACTCCAAGGAGCACAAGGTATCCCGTACCGATTTCTCCGCATATTTTCCCGTCAACAGTTACTCTGGCGGAGCTTACTCTCTGTAATACAATTCTCACAATTATTTCCTCACAATTTCCATTTCAAGAGGACGCAGCTCTAAAAGCTCCGTTTCTCTGTCGTTAATCATACTATACATCGGCTTAGGCAGCGGAATAGATACAGGCTTTTTAGTATTATTGAAGAAGCATATATAGTCGTCCCTGCCGTTTGTACGTGTAGTAACCTCAACACCCTTAGGCAGCTTTTCAAGCTTAGGAATACCCGTCTGCATCATAAGGTTTGATATGAAGCTTTCATAGAAATTCTCACCACAGACAGTACCCACATAGTAAGAAACACCGCCGCAATAACGATTCATAGAAACAGCCGCAGAGCCGCTTTCGTCATCGTATACCGCGTATGCTCTTGCAGTAAGAGGCGTAAGGATATCGCACCACTGACTGCACTGAAATTCATTTCCTGCAAAATCACGGATTGTACGTGTTTCACTGCCTATTACGTCGTAATCGTGTATCTCCGCACCTACAAGCTCCCTGAACACTGTCGGAGGCGGTTCTGTTGTATAGCAGTTGTTTTCATCTCTGACACCACTTCTTGCAGTTAACACAAGAGTACCACCGTTAATTACATATTTGTAAATGTTCTCCGATGCTGTCTTTTTGTTTACATACATAGAGGGAGCTATTACAAGCTTATACCCCGAAAGGTCAGCGTCAGGTGATACAACATCCACATTAGCTCCGAAGCCTGTGAGAGCCTTGTGGAACGCTTTAAGCTGACGTATATACCTAAATCCCTCAACCTGCGGCTGGATGCGGAATGAAGCGTCAGCCTCGCAGGAATAAATTATAGCCGCCTCTGCCATAATTTTTGTATCATCAAGAGCATTGAGTTTAGCAACACAATGACACAAATCTGAAAACTCGAAGAATTTTCTGTTCGGGGTATTCCCGTGATCAAGTATGCCTCTGTTAAACATTCTCGGTCCATTAATTGCAGTTCTCCAGCGGTGGTGGAAAACAGTATTTGCTCCACGCACCAGAGCCTGCATGGCATAACCCATAATCATACCAGATTTCGGCGACACAGGCATTTTATTGTCGCACTCGCTAAATCCAAGCTGCTCAATTACAATAAAACTGCCGCCTTTAACGCCACGCATCATATCAAGCTCAAAGGCACGGGAGTTGTAAATATCCCCCTCAGCTTTGAGAGTGGGAAAATTATCATAGGTAACGTAGTCAAGACACTCAAAAAGCTTGTAGTAATCAGGATTATTCTCATAGGGGCGGATATTTGTGGTAACAGTAATATTCTGATTAGCCATACGGATAATTATCATTTCATCCCGGACGAATTCAGCAATACAGTCGGATGTAAAACGATACCATTCAAGAGAAAGAGAGGGATTTTCCCAATCGGAATAAAGTCCGTCAGGAGCTTCAACCTGCGATATATCGCTATAATTCGCCTTAATCGCAGTATTTACAGCCTCCATAGTGCCATATCTGTCCCAAAGCCAGCCACGGAATTTTTCACGGCAGGCATCACAAGTGCAGTTATAAGCTTCCGGCTCAAAATCAATCTGCCAGGACACAACAGCAGGATTTTTTCCAAAGGCAGCAGCAAGGGCCTCAGTGATTTTCTTTGCATATCCGCGGAACAAGGGTGAATTGATACAACGATGCGCCTTAATACCGCTTCTTGCTCCCCTGCCGCCAATGCGGATAATATCGGGGTGTTTTGTATAAAGCCAAAGGGGCGGAGAGGAAGTAGGAAGGCTCAAAACAGTGCCAATACCGCGACGTGCAAAGATAGTAATAACCTCTTTAAGCCAATCAAAGTCGTACACACCCTCGGAAGGCTCCAGTCTCTGCCAGGCAAATTCACCTATACGGATAAGCTTTACGCCTGTTTTTGCCATAGTATCCGCGTCAGTTTCCCATAACTCTCTGTCCCATTGCTCGGGATAGTAGTCAACGCCAACTCTCATAATTCAACCCTCATTTCATTGTAATATTTTTTGTAAAACGTGGGCTTTCACCCACAGCAATTTTAAGGTTTTAAATTACATATCTAACATCCACATCGAAAATATATAACAGTAAATTTCATACAACACTCACAGAAATAGCTGTTGGTAATCATCTAAAAAGTAGAAAATAAAAATTATTTTTCAGGACAGCCACACACAGAGCGTGTGCGGAAGATGCGAAGTCATATTTTTTGTCAGGTTGTTCAGAAATTCCGCAGGCATACTTGATGTATGACAAGGAAGTTCTGGGCAAGCTGACGGAAAATATACAAGCAGATTTCGTGCAGGCTTTGTGTGTTGCTGTCCTCAGCAATCAACCATTTTTGGTTGAAAAAAGGCACATTTTTGCCCTTATATAGAGGGGGTTGTAAAAATCACAGCCACACAATCCTCACTTCACATCATATTTTATAATCTGACAGTTACCCATAAACCAGTTACTGTATTCCTCAGAAGTCATATCGTTGAAATATGTTTCAATAACGCGGCAAACACCGCCGTGACTGACGAGCAGCACATTCTTATCGGGATATTTTTCCTTAACCTCATCAATCAGGGAATAAACCCTGTGACATAACTGAAAAAGGGATTCACCGCTTTTACCCATTTTAACGGCAAATTCACGCTTATTCTCAGCAAACCCCTCGGTATATCGGGATTTTCCCTCAAATTCGCCGTAGTTCCACTCACGAAGCCTTTCATCGGCAATCACATCAAGACCGCATCTTTCGGCAGCCGCCATAGCAGTTGTCCACGCCCGTTTCATAGGAGATGATATAATGATATCCACATCACCAAGAGCCTCAACAGCGTCAGCAAATTCCTCAGCCTGCGCAAGCCCCGTAGAATTAAGGGGCAAATCAGTTACACCAAGAATTAAATCCTCTTTGTTGAAGTCAGTCTGTCCGTGCCTTGCAGAATATATCTTCATATTTCAGCCGCCTTTCTCAGCTCATCCTCAGCCGCCTTGATAACAAGGCTTCCGGGGTTATCGCCGCCCATAATACGCGCAATTTCCGCTGTTTTCCCGCTGAAATCAAGCTGTGTGACGGTTGTTTCAGTTCTGCCGTCAACAATATTCTTTTCAATCATAAGGTGATTATCCGCCATAACTGCAATCTGCGAAAGATGAGTAACGCATATAACCTGCCGTACCTTGCCTATTTCTTTCAGCTTTATGCCGATTTTCTGCGCTGCTTTACCGCTGACACCTGTATCAATCTCATCAAAAATCATAGTATCAATACTGTCCTTATCGGCAATAACGTTTTTCAGAGCCAGCATAACACGGGATAATTCGCCTCCCGAGGCAATTTTCGCAATAGGCTTAGGCTCCTCACCCTTGTTAGCTGAAATGAGGAATTCCACCGTATCCATACCGCTTACGGTAAGCTTTCCCTTTTCGTGGCGGACAGCAAGAACAACTCCCGCCATATTAAGAAATTCCAGCTCCTCAGTAACACGGCTTACAAAGCGCTCCGCAACCCTTTCGCGGTAGTCATATAGAGCCTTTGCCTGCTCAGTAACCTTGTGAAGCAGCTCCTCACGCTTAGCTGCAAGCAGCTTTATTTCGTCATCGCTGCCCTCCAGCTTAGTAAGCTCCTCACAGGCGGACTCATACATCTTCACAAGCTCAGTGCTGTCTGCAAGATACTTCTTGCTTACCTTGTTTATATCGGTGAGACGACGGCGGACGAAGTCCACACGCTGCATATTCACCTCAGCCTTATCCGCGATTTTTTCAAGCTCAGAGGCTATATCAGAAAGCTCAATTTCCACAGCGGAAAGCCGCTCATAAATCGCTGATATTTCAGCGGAATCATCAGTGAGAGAAGAAATTTCACTCTCCGCGGCAGCAATGATATCGTTAGCTCCCTCATCGCCGTTTATAGCGTGAACAGCGGAGCCTATAGCGGATATGATACGCTGTGCATTTTCAGAGGCAGCAAGCTCCTTTTCAAGTTCATCGTCCTCCCCTGCCCGAAGCTCCAGCGCGCCTATATCCTTGACAACCTCGCTGAGATAGCGCGTCCTGTCAATGCGTGACTGCTCCTGTTTTTTCAGCTCACCGAGGCGGCGTGCCGTAGTCTGCAATTCACGGAAGGTTGCACGGTATTCCTCAAGAAGGGAATTATCTCCGCCGAAATCGTCCAGTATTTCCATATGACGCTGACTGTCAAGAAGAATCTGATTATCGTGCTGACCGTGAATGTTTATCATCATACTGCCGATTTCTTTCAGCATAGCCGCAGGGGCAGACCTGCCGTTTATACGTGCCACACTGCCGCCGTCAGCGTTTATTTCACGGGTTACAGAAATTTCCCTGTCATCGCAGTCAATACCAAGCTCTGCAAGCTTTTTGCAGACCTCGGGAGAAAGCTCCGTAAAAAGAGCCGTTATAACAGCCTTATCACAGCCTGTACGGACAATATCCTTACTGCATCTCTGTCCGAGAACAGCGTTTATTCCGTTAATAAGTATGGATTTACCTGCACCTGTTTCGCCTGTGAAAATATTAAGCCGTTTTTCAAGCGGTATGGTAGTTTCACGTATTACCGCCAGATTTTTGATATAAAGCTCCTTTAACATTGACCGATGACCTGCTTTCTTATCCGAGTATATCGTTTCTGAATTTTTTTGCCAGCTTTTTTGCGTCCGCCTCACTGCGGACAAGAATAAATATTGTATCGTCCCCTGCTATAGTACCCACAACGCCCTCGTGCCTTACGGAATCAATAGCAGCACAGGTGCCCTGTGCCATTCCTGCGCGGCATTTCAAGACGATAGTATTAAGGGCATAGTCCACATCAACCACAGCCTCGGAAAACAAACCCTTTTCCACCGCTGCTGCCGGTGGCAGAGTATACCTGTACACCCCGTTTTCATCGCGGAGCTTTACAAGTGAAAGCTGCTGTATATCGCGGGAAAGAGTAGCCTGAGTAACAATAATTCCCCTTTCGCTGAGAAGTCCTATAAGCTGCTCCTGAGTTGATACAGCAGTATCATTTATAATTTCAAGTATCACATCACGGCGATTATTCTTCATATTTACCTCACTTGATGGGCTTACACATCTTGCGGCATAGTGAATCGTGGAAAGCATTATCGATGATATCCACAAAATGAATAGTATGTCTGCCCTGCATAATCTCCACGGTCTCATTTTCAGCCATACGATGAACAAGCTCGCCGTCTACGCTGAGTACAAGGGAATTTTCTCCCGATGTCCTGTCAGTAAGGCAAAGCCGTCTGTCAGCGGAAAAGAGAGTTGCCCTTGCAAAAAGGGAATGGGGACAAATAAGATTCATCTCGATGCATTTCAAATCAGGCTCGATAACAGGACCGCCTGCCGATAAAGCATAGGCAGTAGAGCCTGAGGGAGTGCTGAAAAGTATACCGTCGGCACGGTATTTGCCTATGAGATAACCGTCGGCAGATACGTCAAAGTCGCATATGCGAAAGCTTGCAGATTTCGCCGATACCTCATTGAGGGCAGTGTAAACCGTGTCGCCCTCAGTACCGTGAACTATAACATCAACAGTCATACGCTTTGAAACGCGATATTCACCTGTTTTAAGCTTTTTCAGAGCCTCAAGCTGGTCGGCTTCAAGCCCCGCCATAAATCCGAGAGTACCCGTATTTATGCCGAGAAGCTTTGTATCCGTACCCATAAGAAGCTTTGCACACTGTAGAATAGTGCCGTCGCCGCCGATAGCTATGAATATGTCGGCAGATGACGCAAGGGACGTAATATCGGCAAAATTCACGAATTCCTTGTCGCCGAATTCCGACGTATATTCGCTGTCAACAACCACATCTATACCTGCGGTGTGAAGCACATCGCAAACCTCTCTTGCACATCCGAGGGCATTTTTCTTCTGAAAATTCGGGTAAAGTACCGCTTTCATCTTATCCTCCTACAGCCGGCTGAAAGCCTCATCAACAATGCCGCTGAAATCCTGAACAGGGGGTTCATCGGAGCATCTCACAAGCTTCGCCAGATATTCAATATTGCCGCTTCCGCCCTTTATAGGCGAATGGGTATAACTGACAGGCATAAGCCCAGTCAGACGCATAAAGCCGTCAAGCTCCTTTAATATACGCAGGTGAACCTTCTTGTCCTTTACAACGCCTTTTTTGCCGATATCGCTTTTGCCCGCCTCAAACTGAGGTTTTATAAGAACAGCAGCCACACCGTCAGATTTCAGCAATTCGCTGATTTTCGGCAGAATTTTTGTCAAGGATATAAAGGAAACATCGGTGCAGATGAAATCCACCTGTCCGCCTATATCCTCGGCAGAAACCATACGTATATCTGTATTTTCCATATTCACAACGCGGCTGTCACGGCGGAGAGATTCCGCAAGCTGTCCGTGACCTACGTCAACGGCATAGACCGTTTCAGCCCCGTGATTTATCATATATTCTGTAAAACCGCCTGTTGAAGCTCCTATGTCAAGGCAGCGCAGTCCGCTGAAATCAAGGGAGAAATACTCTGCCGCCTTTTCAAGCTTCAAAGCCCCTCTGCCAACGTATAACTCCTGTTCCGAGGATTCAAGCACATCCTCAGCAGACACCTCAACAGAGGATTTTTTCGCAGGCTTGCCGTTGACAGTAACGGCTCCTGATTTTATCATTTCCTTTGCACGCTCACGGCTTCGGGCGATCCCCCTTGCCACAAGCTCTGCGTCAAGACGTGCCATTGCTGCCTCCGTTATTTATAAATTGAGCCATTTTTTCGCTGCTCAGACCGATTTTGTCAAGGGCAGACTTTACAGCCGCCTGTCTTATAAAACCATTAGCCGCAACTCTTGTGTATTTTCCGCGGAAACCATATTCCAGAAGCATTGAACCGAATTTTTCAGAAATGCTGCCACGTGAAATAGCTTCCTCAAAGAATACAATCCGCTTATACTTCGATATCTCAGCAATTATCTCCTCTGCAACAGGGAAAATCTTTGTAAGCTTCATTAAATCGCAGGGAAGCTTGTAGTTTTCAACAGCTTTATAAGCTTCGTTGAAAACTCTGCCGTAGGAAATAATCAACGTATCGTTTTCGTTGGCAAAAAATTTATAGTCAGAATAATTTCCGTCGTATTTATAGGAAATATTTTCACTGCCTCTGGGATATCTTACAGCAGCAAGATGCTTTTCATCATATATAGCCTTTTTCAAGCAGATTTTCAGTTCATCATAGCAGGCCGGGGAATATATAACAGTATCGGGAATTGACGTAAGCATCGGCACATCAAACAAGCCCTGATGAGTTTCGCCGTCCTCGCCGACTATACCTGCACGGTCAATCCCCAGTACAAGGTGAAGTCCACCTATGGCAATATCGTGTATAAGCTGGTCATAGGCTCTCTGCAAAAATGTGGAATACACAGCAAAAACAGGAATTTGTCCCATTGCCGCAAGTCCGCCGCCGAATGTTACAGCGTGCTGCTCAGCTATGCCCACATCGTAAAAGCGCTGAGGCAGCTTTTTGCCGAAATACTGCAAGCCTGTGCCGTATTTCATAGCCGCGGTTATAGCACAGATACGCTCATCCTCCTCCGCAAGGCGCAGAAGCTCCTTACCGAAAACAGTGGAATAGCTGTCACCTGCAGATATTTCAGGATTGCCCGACTCTACGTCAAATCTTGAGATACCGTGATACTCTCCCGGATTTTTCTCAGCAGGCAGATATCCCTTGCCCTTGATTGTTTTTACGTGTACAAATACAGGACGGTGGTATGACTTAGCCATTCTCATAGCCTGCTCCAAGTCGTTAAGGCTGTGACCATTGATAGGTCCAAGGTAGATAAATCCCATATCTTCAAAGAGATTACGGGGCAATACCGTTGATTTTATAGCATCCTTGACGTATTTCATACCCTTTGCCGCCTTTGTGCCGACTACAGGTATTTTGTTGAGTTTGCGCTCCACTTTTCTCTTGGTGTCAAGATATTCCTCGGAATTTCTCAGCTCCGTCAGATATTTTTCAAGAGAACCAACGCTCTTGGAAATCGACATATTATTATCGTTGAGGATAACGATAAGATTGCTCTCAGTATTCTGGCAGCAGTTATTCATAGCCTCATAGACCATACCGCCCGTCATTGCACCGTCGCCTATAACAGCAATAGTATAGTCATCCTTTCCCTGCAGGCGCATAGCCTCAGCTATACCAAATGCAGTGGAAATTGACGTACTGCTGTGACCTGCAATAACTGCATCGTGTTCCGATTCTGAAGGCTTAGGAAATCCCGATATACCGTCCTCCTGTCGGATTGTTGAAAACCTGTCTGCTCTGCCCGTGAGAAGCTTGTGGACATATGCCTGGTGGCCTACATCCCACACAATTTTATCCTTTGGGGAATTGAAATTCCTGTGAATAGACATAGTAAGCTCAACTACACCGAGATTTGAAGCAAGATGTCCCCCTGTAGCTGATACAGTATCAACAAGTGTGCTTCTTATCTCTCCGCAAAGCTGTCTGCACTGGGAAATCGAAAGCTTTTTTAAATCCTGGGGCAGATTAAGCTCCGTAAGCTTTACTCTGCCGCCATTGTTTATAAATTCATTCATTTTATCGTTATGGGAATGGGAAATGGTAATCCCCTCCCCCGAAACTCCTTTTATTTTTTACGCTTTAAGAGTGTTTCCGTCAGTTCAATGAGGAACTCATTGTTGGGGATAGCATCGAGCCACTCCAAAGCCTCAGATGTTGCCTTATCAGCTGCTTCCTGTGCCTTTTCAATGCCAAAAAGGGAAACATATGTATTCTTGTTTGATTCAGCATCGCTGCCCACAGGCTTACCAAGCTCCTCTGTAGTGCTTGTTACATCGAGGATATCATCAATAACCTGGAATGCAAAGCCAAGGCGCAGACCATACTCAGCAGCAGCTCTGATTGTCTCGTTTTCAGCGTCAGCACAGATTGCACCCATGACACAGGATACAGCAATAAGCTGACCTGTCTTGCAGCGGTAAAGGTTACGGAGATTTTCCTCATCTACATTATCGCACTTCTCATTTTCCATATCAATTACCTGTCCGCCTATCATACCATCTCTGCCTACAGAGTTAGCAAGTACAGAGATAATCAGTACCTTCTGCTCAGCGGTAAGGTGGGGAGTATCTGCTATTATCTCAAATGGGAGTACAGAAAGGGCATCGCCTGCAAGAATGGCCATAGCCTCACCGAATGCCTTGTGGCAGGAGGGCTTTCCTCTGCGGAAATCATCGTTATCCATAGCAGGAAGGTCATCGTGAATAAGGGAGAAGGTGTGTATCATTTCAATGGCGCAGGCAGGTGCAGCAGCTGTTTCCATCTCACCGCCGAGAGCCTCGCAAAAAGCGTATACAAGGGCAGGTCGGAGTCTTTTGCCCCCTGCTCTGAGAGAATAGTTCATAGCGTCAATGAGCTTAACCTGCGGTCTGTTTTCATGACTGTAGTTGTTGAAGTTTTTAAGTTCCTTTTCTGTGAACTCGATGTAACGATTAAGGGTATCATTAAAATTACTCATAGCTTATTTAACCTCCGTTATTTTAATTTTTGCGTTATCAAGCTGATTTTTGCACACTGCGGAAAGCTTTACGCCTTCGCCGTACAGCTCAACTGTTTTTTCAAGCGGAACATCGCCTTTTTCAAGTTCTGCGACTATATCCGCCAGCTTTTTCATATTTTCTTCAAAGGATACGTTATTTTCCATATCATTCACCGTTTATTTCAATTATTTCGGCTGTTGCCCTGCCCTTGTCAAATCGCAGTGTTACTTCCTGTCCAGCTGATAAATCGGCTGAATTCCGTACAAGCTCATCACCGCTGTACACAAGGGAATATCCTCTTGCCATTACTTTAAGGGGACTTAGGCTGTCAAGCCTTGCCGCCTTTTCCGCAAGAGCCGCCGTATGCCTGTCAATATTGCGTAATGCAGCCGTTTCAGCACGTTTTTCAAGATTACTCAGCTTTTCTCCCATTAGCTTTAACCTGTTTTCGGGAGATTGAGCTGCAAGTCTTGCTGAAATAGAATTATACACCGCAAGCTTTCTCTCAAAAGCAGCTGATACAGCTTTTTCACACCGTCTTTCCATTGCTGTGACTGTATCTGCAAGCTGCGATATATCGGGAACCGCAAGCTCTGCCGCCGCTGAGGGGGTAGGCGCTCTCATATCAGCCGCAAGGTCAGCAAGGGAAAAGTCAACCTCGTGTCCCACAGCCGATATAACAGGGACTTTACAGCCATATACAGCCCTTGCAACGGCTTCTGTATTGTATGCGGACAAATCCTCAGAGGAACCGCCGCCCCTGCCTACGATTATGACATCACATTCAGCAGATTCAGCCTTTAATATGCCCTGACAAATTGACATAGGTGCCGCTTCGCCCTGTACAAGAGCGTCAACGGCATATATCTCACAGAGAGGATATCGCCTTGACAGCACATTGATTATATCCTGCACCGCCGCACCGCTGAGGGATGTTACAACTCCGATTTTCTTCGGCATATAGGGCAGACTGCGTTTATGCTCCTGTGCGAATATACCCTCCGCCGCCAGCTTCTTTTTCAGCTGTTCAAGAGCAACGCTTTCCTTGCCTGCACCTTCGGGAATAATATCATTGACGTAAAGCTGATAAACGCCGTCACGCTCGTATGCGGAAATACTTCCCGAAGCAACAACCGCCATACCGTCCTCAGGCTGAAATTTAAGCCTTGCCGCCGCCGACGCGAACATAACGGCTTTCAGCGTGCTTTCCTTGTCCTTCAAGGAGAAATAGCAATGGCCGCTTTTATAATGGCAGACGAAATTGGATATCTCGCCCTTTACCATTATTCCCTGTAAAATCCTGTCGCTTTTCAGCTTTGAGGCAATATATTTGTTTACTTGTGTAACTGTAATTACAGGCATTTTTCTTCACGCCCTTTCAGGTATGCGAATATTGCCGTTCCTGCCGCATTATCGCAGGAAAACTGGGGCTGTGCAAATGACGCACCCTCAAATCGGGAAATAATCTGCTGACGGATAAGCATATCAGACATTACTCCCCCTGCATACACAAGAGGCAGCCTGCCGTGCCTTTCTATGGCGTATTCCGTCATTGAAATAATTGTTTCACCGATGAAATCAAGGCAGTATGCCGCGATATTTTCAGGTTTTTCGCCCTTTTCAAGCATAGCCTTACACTTATTCTCAACTCCCGAAAGACAGCAGTTTCCGTCTTTCAGAACAGCTTTCACCTTTTGATGTCTGTCGGCTTTCACAGCAAGCTTTTCAAGCTCTATACCGCAGGGGAAATCAAGTCCAAGCATAAGTCCAACACGGTCTACAGCCTGTCCTCCGTTCAAGTCAAGAGATGTGGCTATAGTTGTGATTTTCAGCACCAATTCGCTGTCAGGCTCACACAAAAGGCAATCTGTAGTTCCGCCGCTTACGTGAAAGGCGATAAATGGCTCATTTATCAGTTCAAGCCTGTCCGCAGAATAAAGAGCCGCAAGGATATGGCCTACCTGGTGTGAGGTGGTATACACAGGGATTTTCTCAACAGCACCATAGGAGCGCACAAAGCCCTCTCCGCAGAGGAAACAGGGCATATAAGAACCCTCAATATTACGAGGTCTTGCCGATGCCGCCGCCGCTGTTATCTTTCCGATTTCATTCTCTGAAAACAGTCCTTCAATCATCTCGGGAAGCTGCTTTGTATGGTGGAAAACAGCGTCGCTCTGACGAAGTCCCAACGCTCCGCTTTTTACGGGAAGAAGCTTTTTCCGCTGTATTATGCGGTTTTCTTCGCTGATATATACCGCCGCTGACGTTGTGTAATTACTTGTATCTATACCGAGAAACTCAGGCATTTTACTGTTCCTTTACACGGTCACGGGAGAATGCACCCAGTACGCCGTTTATAAAGTTTACATCTTCACGGTATGTATACATACCCGCAAGCTTAATAGCCTCGCTTATAGCTGCATTGTCGGGAGTCTTTTCATCGTAAAGACACTCGTATACGGCAATTCGCAGTATAGCGTGGTTGAGCTTGGATATTCTCGCAAGCTTACGGGATTTACTGTAATTTTCAATTATGCCGTCAAGCTCCTCAGCGTGGGAAAGAGTACCGTTTACAATTGCCTTTACATCGTCATTTACGGTGATTTCCTCAATTTCCTCAGCAATTTCATAAAGCTCCTCAATATTATCATCTCTGAGAAGCTGCTCAAATACAAGCTTGAATGCGCTGTCTCTTATTTCACTTCTTGTCATTTGTTTTCTCCAATCTTTTAGAATACAACACCGTCAACGATTACATTTACTCTTGCAACCGCTACACCTGTCATTGACTGTATGCTGTCCTTTACTGCAGACTGTACATCCTGGGCAACCTGAACAGTCTTAACTCCGTTTTTAACCTTTATTTTTATATCAATAGCCGCTACATCCTCATACATCTTTACCTTTATAGGGCCGTTCTGTTTGAGCTTGCTAAGCTTATTGACCTCACCGCTAAGCTCTGCAACTCCCTTTACATCAAGAGCTGCAAGCTTTGCAACGGTGATAATTACATCCTCTGAAATTTTCAATGCTCCTGTGGAAGCCTTTTTAACGTTGTCCATTTTTCTACCTCCTGTTTTAAGGATTATTTGATGTATATACAGTTATTTATTTTAATCATATAACCGCATATATCTTCACTCTTATATTATACCAAATAATTCACAACATTTCAACTACTTTACTTCAAAAATTCTGATATTTTCTGCAGTAACATCACTTTCGCTGAGAATTATATCCTTTACCGACGCTGCCTGTGCCTTATCAAGCCCCTCTGTCTTGATTACCACCTTTGCAGTTTCACCGTCAAGGTACGCTACACAGTCCTCAAATCCCTGCGCTTTTACAAGAGATTCGATAGTACCCTCTGATTCGATAAGCTTTGAAACCTCCACAGCGTCAATGGCATTTACCACCATTTCATCCTCTGTAAGGTCCCCGCCGCCTATAATTGTCTGTAATGTCTGCACAGCCTCGTCACGGTTGTTCATCTTGTCAAGGCGTGCCTGTGCAAAATAATCGGCTGATGCAGGTTCTGCCTTTTCAGCTGATACATCTGCATTTACAAATTCTGTTTCGCCGTATGTTTCAGTGTCACCCATTTCGGCAACCTTGACGGTATCTCCCCCTTTTATTGTATCCGGGGCAGTTACGTAGTTTATGTATACCGCCGCTGCAAGCATAAGCGTAAGACAGGACATAATAATCTGTTTTTTTCCGATAATCATTGTTGGCTTTTTCATAGTATTTTCTCCTTATTTCATTGTCGTTACATAAATATCTGCTGTGGGAAGTCCCAATGCCGCTGACGCAGCCTTGTACATACGTTCCTCAACTACGGGACTGCCGCAGCCTCTGCATATAATCACTGCCCCTGTTATTTCGGGAGTTTTCACCGTTTCCACAAGAGGTTCGCGGCTGCTGCTTCCTCCCACAAGGACGTATTTTTCCTCCGAATTCCGCTTGTTTTCAGATTCGGAATGCTTTTTCTCGGAGGCGTAAATATACCTCTCCCCCGAACCTACTGTAAGATATACCTCAACCTCACCTGCCCCTTCGATATTTTCCAGAAATGCCTCAAGCCTTTCTTCGCTTTCACTGCAAAAACTTCGTGCGACTTCAGTATAAGGCTGTTCTGCGGCGGTTACGGTTTTATCATCCCTTTCGGATAATCCTGACAGGAACAGCAATACAATTCCTGCCGCACCAAGCAGGACTATTCCTGCGGCTGAACGCTTGTTTCCTGCTATTCCCTTTATCTTTTCAGCTATTCCCATTTATAACCTCCGTTCCCATTCCAAGACTGCTTTTTACTATGAGTGCCGCCCCCTCATAGTCCTCCGCCGTGATTGTCACACTACTAATAGATATGCTGTAATCTGCTGAAATATTAACATTTGTTTCAATTGATGTGTAATTTATACCTGCACCTTGCAGCTGCTGTTCAAGTACCGCGTTTATATTCGCCTCTGTCTGTGCCTTTATAGCGGCGGCATAACGGTCATTTTCAAGGTCTGCGGAGGCATAGCTGAAATCGGACAAATCAGGCAGTTCAAACTCAATTGTACCCTGTGCAAAGGGCGTTATCATCGTAAGGGCAAGGAACAGGTCAAGCATAAGTATTACAGCTGTTTTCAGCTTTGATGAGGATAATAAGCCGCCTATGACACTCCTTGCCGCCGATACGGCGCATATAGCCATAACTGTTGATTTTACGCTTTCCATAGCCTAACCTCCAAAGGTTTTCATAAGTATTGCTGTACAGAGAATAAATATAACCGAATAGCATATCATCACGCACTGGGCTATTGCAAATCCCCCGTCTATGCTTTTCAGAAGCTTTGATATTGAATCAGCGCCAAATACATCAGCCGCCGCACTTCCTGCCCACATTACAAAACGGTATACAAGAAGCTCCAGCAGAGTGGGAAGTATAATTATTGCTATAGCTACAAATCCTGCTGCGCCCACTGTTCCGCCGATTACCTCAAAACTGCCCTTGACAGTGGAATAAGCGTCGGAAACAGCTCCCCCTACAATGGGGACAAACCCGGATACAAGCATTTTTGCCGTCTTTCCTGCGGCACCGTCGGCACGGCCTGTTATGGTGCATTTCAACGTAACAAAACCCGTGAAAAGCGTCATAGTTATGGATATTCCCCAGGTAACAGCCTTTTTCAGCAGATTTACTATGCTGTCAAGAGATGTATTTGGAAATACACTGCCTGTCGCCCCTATAGATGCCGTTATGCCAAGGACGGGCATAAGATAGCATTCGGATATCCTCACAATTACCTCGGAGGCTCCAAGCAGCAGCATATGACATACCCCTGCCGTTGTAAAGCCTCCGCAGGCTACGGATACGGCTGACAAAACGGGAACAAATACAAGTATAAATCCACCCATTGTCTGAATTGACTGCAATATACCGCCGTATACCTCCGTAAGCCGAGGAAGTATAACTATAACTGAGGCTATTACGCATATCATATTATACATATCATCGGAGCTGTCCGCAAAAGACTTCACAACTGCCGAAAAAACAATTACAAGAAACACAGAGGACATCATTTTCATAGGAGATGAAAGACGGGTTGAAAATTCCTGCCATAGCCTGTCCCAGAGATTTGCAAGGGAAAGGTTTTCTATATCAGACATTTCAAATCCCGTGCCGAATTCGGAGAGAATGCCGTCAAGCTCCTCAGCAATTTCTGCGGTGTAGTCGGCTGTACCCTCGGCAAAGGCTGATAAGGGTGATATACAGGGAAAAATCAGAAACAACGATACAGCCATAACAATTAATCTTTTCATAATCCACCTACATCAGACTATTTATCTGCTCTAATACCGCCTTTACAAGGGGCAAGCTGAGAAGTGCCACTGCTCCGCGCCCCCACAACTCCGCAGCCGAGGCAATTGCACCCTCGCCGCTGTCACGGCAAAGCTCCGCAGTTATTCGCGTAACAATGCATATTGCCGCACCCTTGTAAATAAGAGATAGATAGCTTTCGGATATACCTGCCGCGGTGAAAATATCATTGATTTCACTCATAAGGGGCGCTGCAAAGGCGGCAAAACTGCCCATAATGACAGTGCAGGCGGCTATGGCAAGAAGCATTGACTGCTCGCGGCAGTGCTGGCGGAGTATTACTGCAAGAATGGCTGAACACAGGCAGAATGAGGCTGTTACAAAGCTTCTGTCAATCATAAGCCGAACACCGTTTTAACTGTTTCAAACAGCCCCGCAATTTCCTCAACAATGAGCATAAGCACCACAATAAGACCTGCAAGGGTTGTCATCATTGCCTGTTCTTCGCGCTCTGCCCGTTTCAGCACAAGATTGAGAACAGCCACGATTATGCCGGTTCCTGCGATTTTGAATATTAAATCTATATCCATATTCCCACCCCTTTACAGCACGAGAATTCCTGCCATTATGCCGAAAAGCAGCCCTGTTCCGCGGTATAGCCTGCCCTTTTTCAGCAGTGCTTCCCTACGTTGTTCCGTTATTTCGTCAAGCTCACGCTGAAAGTTATGTATTGCGCTGAGCTGTGCTTCGGAATCACTCCGCCCCAGTATATCTCCGAAACGCAGCAACAAGTCCTTTTCCTCTTTGTTGCCGTGAAATCCGCTGTCTACCGCATTTCTCCAAAGCTTATGGAAATCCTCGCCGAAGCGGTATTCATCGGGCAGAAGGTGAATAAATCCAAGGCAGGAAAGCTGTTTATCCCGTTTAAGACTGCGGCAGAAGCCGTATACATCATCTCCGCGTCTGCCGATTATAAATTCAGCTGAGGTGAATAGCTGCTCTATCCCTATGCATATTCTTTTCGCCTCCCTGAGCCTGTCTGCAAGAGAATAACCAATAACTCCGCCTACTGCCGTGAAAAGCAGTGCTGCTCCAATTCTAAAAATCATCTTTAAGCCTCCTGATTTCCTTTATTTTGCCGATATCCTGTCCGCCTTTTAATATTACAGCGTGGCTAAAAACTCCCTTTTTAAGCAGCTGCCGCATAACAGGGCGGCTGCACATCTCACGATAATTTCCGCCGTGTACTGTTGCACAGAATTTTACTCCGCAGCCGATACTGCTTAAAATAGCCGCAGAATCCTCCTCTGTGGAGATTTCATCGCAGAAGATGTAGTCGGGAGAAAGTGTGCGGACTGCGGATATAATGCCCTTTGCTCGTGTACAGCCTGTAAGCACATTTGTAAGAACTCCCACATCATTACGGATTACTCCACCGTCAGTAAAGGCGATTTCATTGCGCTCGTCCACAAGAGTTACTTTTGAGCAATTGCCTGTCAATCTGCATAAATCACGTAAAATCGTTGTTTTCCCCGAATTAACACCGCCGCATATTACAATTCCGCAGTTATTTTCCAGCATAAGAGAATAAACCTCCTCGCCGCAGCCTATAATATTTCTGGAGATACGGAAATTCAATCCCGTTATATCCGTCAGCTGCCCGTCAGTGCCATACCGCCCCGACAATCCTACGCGTACACCGCCGCGGAGTACAAATACCCCCTCTCTCAGCTGATTTGTGCAGCTGTGAATGGAAAAATGAGAAAGTGATGCCATTACAGCGTCAATATCGCCGGGGAGAACGGTTACAATAGCGGTATTGTTAGGATTTGCAGTAATTCCGCAGTTTGTGAGATACATTACCTTATCGGGAAAAATCAGTGCTGCTGCCCTGCCCGAATTCAGACGCAGCTCCGTTATGTATTCTCTTTCACTGTATTTTACCGACATAAATGGTATACGGATTTTATCAGGGAGATATTCACTTATTACCTCCCAGCTTGTACGTTCAGACATTCAATACACTCCTTTCAATAATATGATATGCAGGTGTAATGAAGAATATGACAAAAAATGCAAAAAAAAATTCGGCAATAAAAAAACGCCCTTGCGAACAAGGACGTTTTGAAAATATTCGGAAATTATTCCTTTACACCACCGAGTGCAACACCAGCAATGATGAATCTTGAAAGGAATACATAAGCAATGATGATAGGAACGATAGCAAGTGCAAGAGCAACATAGATTGCACCGAAATCGTTAACCTTATCAGCTGCCTGAATACCAGCAACCATCATAGGAAGTGTCTTCTGCTTCAGCTTAACACTGATGAGAATCATGTTAGGTGTATAGAAGTTGTTCCAGCTTGCAATGAAAGCAAAGATTGCCTGAACAGCAATAGCGGGCTTCATCATAGGAATAGCAATTGAAACAAATGTTCTGAACTCGTTACAACCATCAATACGTGCAGCCTCTACGATTTCCAGCGGGAATGATGACTTCATATAAGAACGCATGAAGTATACTACAGTGGGAGCTGCAATTGCGGGAAGAATAAGAGGAATATATGTATTTGTAAGGTTGAGGTCAGCCATAAATGATACGAAACCTGCGGATGTTACCTGCATAGGTACCATCATTACAAGAAGAATTACTGTATAAGAAACATCTTTGAGCTTGAAATCGTATACGTGAATACCGTATGCTGTCATAGCTGAGAAGAATACAGTAAGGAATGTTGAGAATACAGTGATAATCAAGCTGTTCTTGTAACCGTGGAAAGCACTGTATGCCATCTTAAGGGTAGGGTGAGTACTTAATGTTTCCAAGTTCTTGAAAAGATAATCACCCGGTAAAAAACTGAGTTCGATAGCAATATCGCTGTGTGGTCTTGTAGCATTGATTACAAGAATATAGATAGGTAAAAGACAAATAATTGTAAGAATTACAAACCAAATAAAAAGGATTGTAGACTTAAGTCTTACCTTAGCAGAATAATTGCTCTTTGGTTCCCCATATGTTGATTTCATTTTACTCATATTGAAAAACCTCCGAACTGTTTATTTTCCTGCTTTAACTGCTTAGCAATCTTCTTTCTCTGCTTCTTCTTGGCAATTTCATCCTTATCTCTTGTGATATAGAATGCAATAAGACCGAGAACAAGAGTAATGAAGAACAGAAGAACTGATGCAGCACCAGCATAGCCCATCTTATTCTCATCCTGCTGAGCGTGGAAATACTGATAAATAAGAACAGCAACGGTACGGAGATCGTCGTCGGGATTCTGTGTCTCACTGTAGAGGAACGGAATATCGAACATCTGAAGACCACCGATCATTGATGTTACGAGTGTGTAAGCCATAATAGGTGAAAGGAGGGGAAGAGTAATCTTTGTGAATACCTGTCCTGAGCTTGCACCGTCGATGCTTGCAGCCTCGAAAAGTGAAGGGTTAATACCCTGAATACCTGACATAAGCATAATCATTGTGTTACCAAACCACATCCAGGTCTGAATGAACATAACAACAAATCTTGACTGCCAGATACCTTCAACAAAGAGAATTGGATCGTAGAGCTTGGAATCAGGATTATAGTCAACAATTCCCATTTTACTGAGAAGCATATTGAGGAATCCGGGGTTTGACTCAGACTCACCGCAAAGCTGAAGGAAGAGTACAGCTACTGATGCAGCTGTAATGATGTTAGGAAGATACATAACAATCTTGAAGAAGCCCTTTCCGGGAATCTTAAGGTTAGCCTCTGTAAACCATACAGCAAGTGAAAGTGAAAGTGCAATCTGTGGAACGAAGTTACCTATCCAAAGGATAAATGTATGTGAAAGTCCCTCAAAGAAAGCCTTGCTGATAACGGATTCACGACGGTTACCACCGAAGAGAATTACTCTGTAGTTTTCAAAGCCTACGAGCTTCTCAACATCGGGGCCGTTGCCGTGGAAACTTACGATAAAGGTGTTAATCAGAGGATATAACTGGAAAAAGAAATAAACAATAAAAAACGGCAGAATAAATAAGTAGCCGTATTTTGCATAGCTGATTGATTTAATACGTCTCTGTGCAGCTGATGCCATAACACACACCCTCTCGGAATATTTTTTAACTATAGACAAATACACACCTACGGAATACACAAGGTATTCCGTAGGGTATATATGTTATTTAGTTGTTAGACAATTCAGTCACAGAAATTATTCAACGTCAATAGTTGTGATGGACTCAGCAACCTTATCCTTGAATGTTTCGATTGTATCCTCGTAAGACTTGCCGCCCTCAAGGTACTCTGTCTTAACTGCATCCTGGAATGCACCCTTGATTGTTGAGTCATAAGATGTGATAAGACCCTTGAAGTCAATTGTCTTAGCGTTGTCAGCGAGAACTGCGAAGTAGTTCTGACCATCCTTGAAGTTACCGGAGATAACAGGATTGAATACTGTGTTAGCGCTGATAAGGCTATCCATAACAGCTGTGTTGTTTACATACTCAGGCTTCTTTGTAGCGTACTCAGACATCTGAGCTTCGTCAGAAGTAGCAGAGATGATGAAATCACGAGCCTCTTCACCGTTGTCTGTAGCAGGGTTAACAACGATCCAAGTACCGCCCCAGTAGAAAGGTGTGGGTCCCTGAACGAGGTTCCAGTTACCGTACTCAGGACCGCCTTCACCGCCTGCAGCGTCGAGGAAGAATCCACCGAAGCCCCAAGTTGAAGCGAAGTAACCCATACATGCACCTGTTGTACCAGCAGCTGTCCAAGAACCATCGGAAGCCCACTGGCTGTTCTTTGTAACACCGCCGCAGTCCCAAAGAGCCTTAGCTGTGTCAGCGTAATCCTTGCAGAAATCGTCGATCTGGAGAGCGTTGTCAACTACCCAAGGAGTTGTACGTCCGCAAGCATATGCCTGCCAGAGACCGCCGAGTGAGTCAGCGATAGCACAACCGCCGTTAGAAGCTGTAGAAACTTCCTGAGCTGTAGCTACGAACTTATCCCAGTCAGCAACCTTAGCCTGCATCTCTTCAGGTGTCTTAACGCCGAGGTACTCTTCAGCAAGTCTTGCATTGTAGCCGTAACCACCTGCAGCTGCCTGCCAAGAAATACCCTTACGAACGCCGTTGCCGTCCTTACCGATTTCGTCTGTGTAGCTGTGGATGTTGGGGAAATCAGCGTCTGTAAGACCGAGCTTATCAAGAGCAAGTGTCTTAGTATCGTCGTTGATGTACTTGAGTGCCCAGTCAGCCTCGCAGAAGTAAACGTCGAGGTCACCACCGTCGTTGAAGAGCTGGTCGTAACGCTCAGAAGCCTCACCACCGCCGCAGCCGAAGCAGATGAAGTCAACGCCTTCAACGCCGCCGTCTACGAGCTTATCAGCGATACCGTCGAACTCAAGGCCCTTCCACTGAGCAATGAGGTAAGGAACGTCGTTTGTGTCCCAAGCTGCAACTGTGAATGTGTCGCCGCCAACGCCTACTGAAGCGTCGATAGCGCCAGCATTCTCTACAGGGGGCTCTTCGCCAGGATCGCTCTCATCGGGAGCTTCTGTAGCAGCCTCTGTAGCCTCAGGTGTAGATGTAGGCTCCTTCTCGTCTTCCTTAGGTCCGCAGCTTGCAAATGCTGTAGCAGCCATTGCAAGAGTAGCAACTAATGCTAATGTTCTCTTAAGTGTGTTCATTGGTTATTTCCTCCTTAATTATGTGTTATACTCACTATGAGTATAATCTGTAAATAAATGTGTGCGGCATACTTCAATCATTTGCTTATCCTCAGCGATTGTCCTCGCATAAGACGTCTGCTTTGATTTTTTCCGCCGTTGTTTACAAGACTTTTATAAAGTCAATGTAATGTAAGAGCATACATCCCTTTACCTAATAGGGTTACTCTGCCCTTGCTGTAATTCAAATATACCCTATTTTCGCTTCAAAGTCAATCCTTTGTAGCGTTCTTTAATATTTTTTGAACACTCTGTACATTTTCAACATAGTTTTTTTGTACATTTTCACATATTCTTTTTCCAATTATTACAAAACGGTAACATACTTTTTGTACCTTATTTCTCAAACAGGCTATATTTCTTTTATACTATTTAACCAACACAACGAAGATTTTCCGTCAGTTATGGTCTGTATTTGGTCATTTTGTCGATCTCTCAGCATATATCTCCAGAATAAGACTGGCATCAGATGAGTCAACAGTACTGTCACCATTTATATCACTATAATCATAAATTGCTTTTTTTAGAATTCCGCCGCCTCCGGTGGATACATCAGCATAGTGTGACAGCACCAAACTTGCGTCAGCTGAATCAACGGAGCCATTAGCGTTTACATCGCCCTTTTCAATTTCAAAATCCGCCCCGATGTATGCTCTTTCGCTGTAATTCTCAAAATCTACGGTAGCTTTTATATATCTGTACCCATCAATTTCAATGGGAGAGGTATATTCAGTATATTCGCCGCCGTTGACGGAATAGAACACTTTTCCGCCTGTTTCCGATTTAAGCTCAGCAAATTCACCATTGGGAACAAATCCCGACATATGGCTGAAATCTATGGTATTTACAGGATTTCCCAGCACTTTCAGAGGGATATTACCTATAGCTATGGATAAATCACCGTTGTTGAAAAGCTCCTCATATATGCCGTAAAGCATTTCCGCTTCTTCAAGAAGGTCTGTTTCCTCGGGGTAGATATCATCAAACATTTCATCTTTAAGCTGTTTCAGTACCGCTTTTTTTTCTTCCTCATTGTATGTAAGGTCATCAGCAGCCACATCAGACCACTTTTTTCCGTCAGAGCTGTAAAAGCTTTCGTTTGCCCCTGTATTGGCTTTTATGCATTCAAGGTCTGTAAATGTTCCAAGACTGATAGTTTCGCTGTTATCCCAGGGGGTGAGATACAAAGCCGACTCAATCGGAATAACAAAAGATGAATTTTGGCAATACAGCTTCATAACAACAGAATAGCGTTCCCCTGCCCCGACAATAACAGCCTTATCAAGTTCAAGTGTAACAGTTCCGGATACATCAACAACGCCCTTTGTTACTGCGGAGGCCTGTCCTGATACAGGATTTGTTTCATCTGCAACATTATTGTATACTGTTATTTCATATTCCGTAGCAGAGCAAGGAATATGAACGGAAACCGCCTCAATCTGCATATCCTTATCTGCGGTAAAAATGTTAGCCATATAAGAAGGTGCATTCATATTTTCCGAAGCTGACAGGGACTGTATCGGCACGAAGGTATCGTGATGGTAGTTATATGTATAGTCCTCGTTGCTGTCAATTTCAAACACTGCAAACTCACAGAGGGAGCGATCCTCGTAGGAAATCCACATATAGCCATCCTCAAAAGCATCAGCGCCCCAGCTGTTTTTTATAAGCCACGCACCGTCATTTTCAGCGGGAACTTTAAAATGCTCCTTGGGGAAATTATCGTCCCAGCCTGCAATAGCAACAGAATGGTTTGCATATTTCGGTTTTCTTACGCTTCTTGTTGAGTTGTATAATTCGCTGTAATATTTCTCATCTGCCGACTGAAAAGAAATAGCAACAGCCTGTCCTCCATAGACGAATTCCTTTATAAGTTGATTAACATTATCAAAATCCGACCTTTCTTTATTGTAGTCGAACATATATGCGTTTTTCAGATGATAGTCACTCTGATATTTCAGTTCATCAACAGCCTGTTCATCATCAAAAAAATCAAGATTATCATATGGCAGACGATTTTCATTTACAGGGCCTATCCACTGCGACCACAGATTAGCCGCAACGTGACAAATACCGCCCATTCCAAGGATTTCCTTTGTATCACCGTCTATTGGTATCTGTTCATCGCCGTAATAGGCATAATATGAGGTGTGCAGCTCAGATAAATCAATATCGGGGATATACTTTTTCACCTGTGATTCAGCAGACGCCACCGCAGAATGCGCCCAACAAGTACCGTGACTTCCCTGGTCCTTAACAGAAGTCATACTGTCACTATCACGCAAATCAAAGCTTTCGGGAAGTATCTCTCCCTCCCTTTTCAATGTGACAGCATCTCCAACAAATCCGCTGTCAGGGGATAGTACAAGCTCACCGTTTTTCAGTGACTCTGCAATATCAAATTTAGGTGCAGACAGCGAAACTGAGCTTACAGAAGCTTCTTTCACACCCGATTCTGCGTTATATTTCACCATAGCCGCCGATGAATGCATGGGCATTGCGGAAAACAGCACCGCAAAAGCCGTAACAGCGGCAATTTTTGATTTTTTCATAATTATCCCTCCATTTATAAATAATGCAGAGGTTGCCCTCTGCATTGCAATAGAAATTCCCAATGTTATTTGAATACAAGACAATGCAGAACACCATACCATTCTCTTATCCAGTATGTGGGCAGAAGCCAGCCCTCGGTTTTCGCTGATATATTGCAGGAATTCAGCCCTTCACGCTTTGCAAATATATCAGCGCGCAGCTGATGAAAACCGTCGGTGACTATAGTAATATCTTCACACATCCCCTCTTTTTCGATTATTTCCTTTGAAAAGCGGAGATTTTCTTCGGTGCTGGTGGATTTATCCTCTATAAATATGCGGTTTTCAGCTATACCCTTATTAATAAGATATTTCCGCATTACATCGGCTTCGCTTGTGACCTCGTCGCTGCCCTGTCCCCCGGACACAATAACATTTAAATCGCTATGCTCCGAAAGACATTCGTATGCTGTGTCAAGTCTGCATTTAAGCATACGGCTTGGAGTTGCGCCGTTAATCTTACAGCCGAGAACAATAACAGTTGTTTGCTTATTATCGGGCTTATCGTTCATCGCTCTTATCATAAATCCGCTTATAACAAGCGCTGATATAAGGAATATACCAACAAGTCCTCCTGCAGCAGAAAGAAATATCCTGCCCCCTGTATGCTCCCACATACGGCTGAACATTTCTGCAAAAGTGCGGCGGAATACCACCATAAACAGGAGTATAACAGAAGCTGCTACCCCTGTGATATTCCCCACATTCACTATAGCCGAAAACATCGGTGTCATAAAGTGAATTGCCGCCATAATTAGTAATATTGCCGCTATTATTCTGATTAAAATCTCTGCTGCCAATTTCATATCCTATCCTATTTCTTTTTTGCTGTTAATTTAAGTATCCTTTCAATCTGGTCATAATCAGTGCTTTCGCTGCCTATATGTGTAGGCACAGAGTTGTAAAGTCCGTGGAAATCAGAGCCGCCTGTGCGGATAAGGTCATATTTATCAGCAATTTCCGTCAGCTTTTCGCGATATGCTGCATCCGCGGAATAATGGCCGATTTCAACGCCGTCGATTTTACCCTTTTCAGCAAGCTCATCTAAAAGCTCAATGCTGTCATACAGGGCAGGATGGGCAAGGACAGCCACACCTCCCGAAAGGTGAATAAGGTCGATTACAAAGTTTACATCGGGGTATTCACGCTCCACGTAACAAGAGCCTGTTTTTGGATTGAAAAGCTCACTGTCAAGGTCGCCGTAGAATTCAAGAGCATAGCCGTAGTCAATAAGCGCACGCATAATATGCTGCTTGAAAATACTCTTTGAAGATGTTGTATGCTTAAGTATACTCTCCATAGTTATGGGATATTTCTCCATAACCTTTTCAATCATTTCCTTTGAAGTCTGCTTACGGATTTCGCAGCATTTAAGGCAAAGTCCCTCAAGGCGGTCCGGCTTCTGGGGATTGTAGCAGAGAACGTGGACTTTGCGTCCCCTCTCCTTATCCCAGGCAGAAAGCTCAACGCCGTGGAGCATTTTAATACCTGCACGCTGTCCGAGAACATCGGCACGGGAAAAAGAAGCCATAGTATCGTGGTCGGTAATGGAAAGCCATTCCACACCTGTACGCTGAGCCTGCAAAATTATATCTTCAATTCCGAGAGAGCCGTCCGAAAGCTTTGTATGGCAATGTAAGTCGCAAATCATAATATACCTCCTGAGTATAATGGTTATTATAAGGACGCCTGTGAAATATTATTCCGCATTTGGCAATTCCTAACAAATTATATTCACATTTTTCTATAATTTTCACTACAAAAAAATTTATGGATATAATTATATCATACTTTGCGCCAAATTGCAAGCTTTTTTGTGCTTTTTCGCAATATTTTCATTTAGTAAATTAATACCATATAAAAATATACTAATTAAGCGCTGAATAAAGCTCCGATTTTCTGAATCCCGTTTCCTTTGCCACAGCTTTGCAGGCTTCTGTAGGCTTTTCGCCCTTTTCTATAAGCCGCTTCACCTGCTCCATAGCCTGTTCAAGGGTAATTTCCTCGCTGTCAGAGGCTGATTTTCCCTCCAGTACAAGGACATACTCCCCTCTTGGCTCGGTGGTATTGTAATACTCCACCGCCTCCGCAAGAGTAAGGCGTATTACCTCCTCGTGGAGCTTGGTAAGCTCTCTGCAAAGGGCGACTTTACGCTCTCCGCCGAAAAATTCCGCCATATCTGCAAGGGTATTTTTCAGCTTATGGGGAGCTTCATAAAAAATCATTACCGCCGTTTCATTGCGCAGAAGTTCAAGCCTTTCCTGACGCTCTTTTTTCGGCACAGGAAGAAATCCCTCAAAGGTAAAGCGGTTTATGTGCATACCTGACAAAGCCGCCGCTGATGCCGCCGCCGTAGGGCCCGGAACTACTCTCACATCAATGCCGTTTTCATAGCACATACGCACAAGAACTTCACCGGGGTCGGATATACAAGGCATACCTGCGTCCGTTACAACTCCGCAGTTCTGACCGCATAAAATCCTGTCAATTATACGCTGAGCTTCGCTTTTACTGCTATGCTCGTGAAAGCTTACAAGCTCATTTTTTATCTCACATCTGTTCAGCAGTTTCAGCGTAACACGGGTATCCTCGGCACAAATGAAATCAACTTCTTCCAGCAGACGCATCTGACGGAGAGTTATATCCTCCATATTGCCGATTGGTGTACCGATTATATAGAGTATACCGCTCATTTCTCGTCACCCTCCTTCCCTGTGTCGTATATTTTCTGTAATTCTTCGGAAAATCCGTTTTCGCTGCGTATATACAGCTGCGGCTCAACCTGCATAAACGGCTTTGAGCCTTTTTTGCCCTCGATTAGAAACAGCCACGGTGCATCCTCGGGAGTTTTTGATACAAAGCGTATACGCTTCGGCTCAATGTTGTGATTTTTCATTGCGAAAATCACATCGGAAAGCCTTTCAGGGCGGTTGCATACGCATAATCTTCCCCCGAATTTCAGCAATTTTTCTGCCGCGGCGCATACATCGTCAATATTGCACATTATCTCGTGCCGAGCAATACGCTGTGCTGTTATAACGCTTTCAAAGCCTGCATTTACAGCCTTATATGGTGGATTACAGGTCACAAGGTCAAGCTGTCCAAGAGGTGCATCCTCCCACAGCTCCTTTAAATCGGCGCATACGGGGACAATTCCCGAAACCTCGCTTTTTTCTATGCCAAGACGAAGCTGTTCAATTGCGCCCTCCTGAATATCCACTGCATATGTCACCTGAGGAGGCCTCTTTTTTTGCATAATAAGGGGTATTATACCGCAGCCTGTACCTAAATCGCAGGCTTTGTCCTTCTGACGATATCCCGAGAAATCCGCAAGGAGAAACGCGTCCGTGCCAAAACGGTGGTCGCTGCTTGCGCATACATATATTTTATCTGTCAGTTTTTCAAAATTATATTCCATATTTCACCTATATAATTGTTCCGCCGCCTACGACAATATCACCGTCGTAGAATACTACTGCCTGCCCCGATGTTACGGCTCTCTGCGGCTCATCAAATTCCACAATATATCTGCCGTCTTCCAATTTGGAAAGAGTTGCGGCGCAGTCCTTCTGGGAATATCTCGCTTTTGCTGTAATACGCATCGGCTCTGTTATTTCCTCTACGGAAATGAGATTTACATCTTCCGCAATGAGGGACATTGTATATAAATCCCTTTCTTCGCCAAGTACAACGATATTTGTTTTATAGTCCTTTTTTACAACATATGCAGGCTTTCCAAGAGCTATTCCAAGGCCTTTACGCTGTCCTGCAGTGTAATTTATATGCCCTTTATGTTTGCCGAGGATTTTTCCCGACATATCGGTATAATTTCCCGATACGGATTTTTTCCCTGTGAATTTCTCGATAAATTCCACATATTTTCCGTCGGGTACAAAGCATATATCCTGACTGTCGGGCTTTTCTGCGTTTATAAGTCCATTTTCCGCCGCTATATCGCGGACTGCGGATTTTTCCATATCCCCTAAGGGAAAAAGGGTATGTGCAAGCTGCTCCTGTGTGAGAGAATAGAGCATATATGTCTGGTCCTTGCTTCTGTCAGCGGAGCGTTTAAGCAGATATCTGCCTCTTTCTTCGTCATATTCGCATACGGCATAATGGCCTGTTGCTATGTAGTCACAGCCGTTTTCCTGCGCTATTTTCAGCATTTCCCCGAATTTTACGCATCGGTTGCACTCAATACAGGGGTTGGGAGTTCTTCCGCAGAGGTAACTGTTACAAAAATATTCCATAACATTTTTGCGGAAGCAATCCTTCATATCCACGGTGATATGCTGAAATCCCAACTTTTCCGCAACGCTTTTTGCGTCCCCTGCTCCCGATAAATTGCCGTTATTACGTCCGCTGCCGCACATAACTATATCCTCATCGGAGAACATTTCAAGGGTAACTCCCACAACCTCATATCCCTGCTCTTTCAGAAGCAGTGCTGCAGCTGAGCTGTCAACTCCTCCGCTCATTCCAATCATTACCTTTTTCATATAAACAGCCTTTCAATCTCTTTCAATGATGTTAAATAATAATCCGATATTTTTTTAAGCTCCGCCTTGTCATCCGCTGAGGATTCATCATATACCGAAGCAGTTACAAAGCCTGCATTTACTGCGGTTTTTACGCTGTGCAGAGAGTCCTCCACCACAAGAGTTTCATCGGGAAATGTACCAAGAATTTCTGCGGCTCCCATAAATATATCGGGAAATTTTTTACCTCTCGGATATTCCCTGTCAGTGAGCAGAAATTTCATTCTGCCGTATATTCCGTGCCTTTCCAGTACAGCTTTTGCAAGGGCGCTGTAGGTTGCCGTTGCTATGCCGTAGGGTATTCCCTTTTCATCAAGAAAATCAAGAAGCTCCGCTGCATAGGGCTTTAATGGGATTTTTTCTTCGTATTCAATCCGCACAAGCTCCTCAATCCGCTTTATTACGTAATCCTGTGTACATTTCAGGCTGAACTGTTCTATGAAAAAATCAGCCGCCTGCTCCACTGTCATACGTTTTATTTTATCCGATATCTCACGGGGCGGATTTTTTACACCGTTTTCAATGAGAAATCGCCTGTCAATATCGTACCATATCTGCATTGAGTCAATAAGTGTTCCGTCAAGGTCGAAAATTACACCTTTTATCATTAATTCACTCCGTTATTCTTCGTTTCTGAAAAGAAAATCAAGGTCGGTAGGTTTATTTTCCTTCAGCCACGCCTTTTTTTCTTTGTCTGTGCTGTAATCCTCTCCTGCTGATTCAGGATTTCCGCAGAGAATTACCGCCTGTCGTCCCATTTCGTCGTATATACGCTTAAAACGCTCCATATCATATTTCACATTTCCCTCCATAGGGTCGGCTACGTGTACAACTTTTTCCTTTTCATCAAATCCGTATACGGTCAGACAATGCTGATAGCCGTTGAAGTAGAAATCTTCGCCGCAGCCAAGTCTGAACTGGAATGTGGCGTGGGTTTCACGCTGTCCGATTGTTGACCACACAATAACAGGATAGCCCTGTTCAATCTGATAGAAAACCTCTTTCAGGGATATACCTGTCAGGTCAAGGGCATACCAGTCTGAGCCGAGATAGTCAAAATAATCATCTGCAACCTTTTTTATAACAGGCGCATTGCAGCCAAATCCGTTAGTTGCCCTTGGGTTGCCGATATATACCTGGTCCATTGTGTAGTAGCCTTCAAAATCAACAGGCATAAAGGTATCGCACAAAGTCACCTTGTCTATATCAAAGCCGTAAAAATTCAATGTCTGCGTAAGGGTTGTTATTTCACAGCCTGTAGGCAGCTCAGGATTCTGCAATACAGTTTCAAAGCCGTCAATTACGCTGGATTTTTTTAATTTATAATCCTCAGGCATATCGGGGTCAACCTCAACAGGGGGCGGATTGCCTTCTGTGGGCGGCTCTGTGAGTGCTTCTGTTGATATCTCAACCGCCTCAAAGGGAGGTGCTTCTGTCGGCGGTTCAAAATCGCCTACATCTGCTCTCTGCACTGTCCTGCCGCAGGAAAATGCCGATATACCAAGCAATAATGCCGTTAAAATCAACTTTTTCATAAGTTACTCCTGAATTTTTATCTTCGTGGTAAATTCCCTTTGCGGGGGAACAATTTTTTCGTATGCAAGACCGTATATGTCCGACGCGGCGGCTTCAAGCTCCGCAAAACGTGCCGATATACTGTCATTCCGTGATAGCTTTGCAAGGGAGGTATCAAAAGGAATAGTGCTTTTTCCCTTTGCAAGGCTTAATATTTCCCGTCCCCTTTCGTTAAGGGCGATTATTCGTCCGTAGGGAGGGAGATTTTTCATATCCTCTTTTGTTATGCCGATTAACAGGGACAGGATAATCCGTCTTATTCGCGCCATTGTAAAGCGTTTTGTCTTTACTGCTTCAAAAAATCCGTCAAGAGAAACTGCATTTCTTGCGGAATATATCCGCTCTGCAAGACCGTCGGCACAGTCGCTTGTGTTTTTTATGTCTGCAAGTGTGGCTGTCCTCAGACGGTACAATATCGTCCGTTCAAGGCGGTGGATATCTGCTGTTTCTCCGGATATGATTTTTGCCGAAATTTCAGGGAGAAATGCCGCAGAATCAGCCATATGCTCCCGTATATATGAGGCGCTGGCATAGATTTCGCTGATATCACTGCTGTCGTGTGCCGCACCTTTCCGCGTAATTGTAAATGGCGATATATCCGTGGAAAAATGATGTATTGCCTTTATATATTCAACTCCCAGAACATTGTTTGGCTCAGTAATTATTTCTGCGGCTTCAGGATATGCTTCACCTAAAACTGCTGACAACGCTTTTGCATAGGTATATCCCTTTTCTGTGTAATCGCGTATTCTCGGTAAATCTGCAATTTCTGCCATAGCTTCTGCCGCTGTTATAAGCTTTGAAATATCGCCGCATTCGCTGCCGAATGAAAGCTCGTCCACTACTCCGAGGCTGTGGAGAAGATACACCGCTCCCCTTGCGAAAAGCTCCGCGGGGGCAAGGCTGTACTGCACGGGCAGTTCAATTACAAGGTCGGCTCCGCATTTTACTGCGGCTTTGGCTCTTGTAAATTTATCGGCTACGGCTAAATCGCCGCGCTGTACAAAATTACCGCTCATAACGGCAATTATATGGGTTGCGCCGTTTTTTCTCGTTTCCTCTATATGGTAACGATGTCCGTTGTGGAAAGGATTATATTCGCAGACTATTCCGCTGATTTTCATAAAATTCTCCTTTCCGTTGTGATTACACTCCATTATATTATACCTCTTTTCACTCTAAAAAGCAAGGGATTTTCTAAGATTTCAGAATTGATGTACATTAGTTGATTTTATCTCTACTTATATTGTAGAACAATATTATTTGTTTGTCAATAGGTTTTTGCAGATTTGTATGAATGCACAAATTTACAGTGACAGTTTTGTTGAATTTCAACAGTAAACATTATGCAAGGCGGTATGTTTGAAATTTTGTTATGAAATTGCGGGCGAGCAATGCTCTCCCCTACACATAATAAATAGCTTTAAAACAACACGTTTGACAATTTTTTCACATAATTTTCCGAAAATTTCCAAAAAAGACTTGATTTTTTTTGAAAATGGTATATAATAGTATATGGTAAATAAAACAAGGGGTCCCACCCCTCAATGAAAGGAATACTATAATGATTATTTTAGTTGTAAACGCAGGTAGTTCTTCTCTTAAGTATCAGCTCATTGATATGGCTGATGAAAGTGTTATCGCTAAGGGTAACTGTGACCGTATCGGTATCGACGGACACATCGCTCACAAGGCTGCTGACGGCAGAACACTTGATGAGGACTGCGCATTCCCCACACATACAGAGGCTTTCATGAAGCTTGTTGAGGCTCTTACAACAGGCGACGCTAAGGTTATTGACAGTATGGATCAGATTTCTGCTGTTGGTCACCGTATCGTGCAGGGTGCTGATGTTTTCGATAAGTCCGTTCTTGTTACAGATGAAATCATCGACAAGATTGATGAGCTCCGCGAGCTTGCTCCCGTTCATAACCACGCTCACGCTCTCGCTCTCCGCGCTTGCAAGAGTGTTATCCCTGCAAATGTTCCTCAGGTTGTTGTATTCGATACAGCTTTCCACCAGACTATGCCTCCAAAGGCTTATATGTTCGGTCTTCCCTATGAGGATTACGAGAGTCTCCATGTAAGAAAGTACGGCTTCCACGGAACATCTCACAGATTTGTTTCCGCTGCTCTTGCTGAGGCTATGGGCAAGGATATCAAGGACCTCAAGATCGTTTCATGCCACCTCGGAAACGGCTCCTCTATCACAGCTGTTGACGGCGGTAAGTCCGTTGATACTTCTATGGGCTTCACTCCCCTTGACGGTGTTGTTATGGGTACTCGTTCAGGTTCTGTTGACCCCTCTGCTGTTACTTTCGTAGCTGACAAGCACGGTTTCACTCCCTCTGAAATGAGCGACTACATGAACAAGAAGTCCGGTTTCCTCGGAGTTTCAGGCGTTGGCTCTGATAACAGAGATATTACAGCTGCTGCTGAAAGCGGAAACAAGAGAGCTCAGCTCGTTTCTGATATGCTCGTTTACGAAATCAAGAAGTACATCGGCTCCTATGCTGCTGCTATGAACGGTCTTGACGCTGTTCTCTTTACAGGCGGTATCGGTGAGAACGCATTTGATGTTCGTGAGGAAGTTTGCAAAAATATGGAATTCTTCGGCATTAAGCTTGACAAGGCTGTTAACGACGGTTTAAGAGGAAAGCTTGCTAAGATTTCTGCTGCTGATTCTAAGGTTGAGGTTTGGGTTGTTCCTACAAATGAGGAGCTTCTCATTGCAAGAGATACACTTGCTCTTATTTCTAAGTAATTTATTACGGGTAAATTTAACGCCACTGCTTTTTGCGGTGGCGTTTTTGTTTCTCATTGTATTTGTACCGCAGAATCAGGGTATTGGGGCGGTGGGTGCATCGCCCCATATGCTGCATTATGCTCCGTATTTAAGTTCAAATTCTTTCATAAGTTCTTCGCTGGGCTGGGGAATTGCAAAGTCGGGGTTGTTAAGTATTGGCACATAATCTCCCATACTGTTGCATATGCCGTCACACATCTGAAATGTCAGGTATGGTGTGATTTCGCCTGTTTCAAGGTTGCGTCTTGACTTGCTGAAATATATAAGCTCTCCCATATCAGTTGCTCTGAATTCCAGTATTTCGCTGTATTCTTTGTTTTCTTCACTATTTTCGCCAATATGATTGTACTCCAATTTAAAATAATTACTGAACTGACCTACGATAATTTCTTCATCCAGAACATTCATATAATCGTCATTTCTACTCATTAAGGTGTATAATGCTTCCTGACAAAGCATATCGTAGTCGATATTTATTGCGTTGTAGTTGTCATATCCGCCACTTGCTGTGTAATTATCGACCTGGCGGCAATATTCCACAGAAAGATCTCCTTCATCGCTGTAATGTTCAATTACTGTGGAATTTCCGTCGTAATATCCCATTGCAATGGAGTTTCCTCTTTCGATAAATGCCCAATATCTGCCCTGTTTGTACATCTCGCCGCTGTATCCGCTTTCTGCGTCGCTGAGAATATAATAATAATCGCCGTAGCAATCCTTTGTTGCATCGTTGGTTATATTCTTATAATACATCTTTCCTGTGCACTTTACAGGCTTATTCTTTCCTGTTTCATCAAGGGGATCATAATATATGCTTATATCGCTTTCAAGGGTGGTGAAATCGTCGCCTCTTGTAGATAAGCTGTATGCTATTGCTGTATAGTAATCAGCTATAGCCGTGCTTTCATATGCTTCCTCTAACTCAGCTATATTCACGTTTTCAGCTCTGTATAACACTCCTTCACTGTGATCGTATAACTCGCCCTTATCGTTTACTGAAATGCTCACGCCCATTAAATCAGAGTCGCTGTAATTATAGCCTATCATTATAAAGTCGCTTCTTATATAGCCTGAATCTTCACTGGGTTTCCATTCATAGTTTGCAAGAAGTTTTATAAATTCTTCTCCCCCGACTTCGCCCACTTTGCCTATATTGTAGCTGCTGCTGAATTGTCCGCCGCCTGTATGATAGGATAATTTGCCGTTTTCTATGAAATCGGGATTACCAAGAAGATTTATAAGCTTTCCGTTTATTGTCATATCTGTGGGCTGTGTGGTTGCTTCTGTGGGTTCTTCTGATTCAAAATCCACACCCATAAGTGCTGCTACATCATTCGCAAATTCAGGTGAACTGTCATAGGACAGTACCTTTTCTTCATTGTGAAGACCTTCATATCTGACATTTATAAGCCCTGTTTTATCAATAAGTATATGATAAGGACCTGCTGATAAGCCTGTATATATACAATATTCTGATGTGCTTTGTTCAGCATTTGGCTTGATTATATCCTTATTTGAATAGAAAAGCTGTGCTACCTTCTGACTTAAAGGGTCGCTGTAGGTTTCAGGTTCACAATAAAAAAGTGTTGTTGCTACTATGTCCATTATTTCAAAATATGTTTCCTTGCCATTGAAATAATATGCTTCTTCTCCCTCATATAATAAATAAGAATGTCCATTGAAACCTATGCTGTAAACAAACTCCTCTGCCCCTGTACAGGTAATGTTGAATACATAAAGTACGCCCAATTCTTCTTCGGGAGTATTTTCATCATATTCTTCATAAATATCCTCTCTGTTGTTGCGGAAGTGAATATCTGTATCAGTTTTTTCCCATGCGGCTTCTTTGAGTGTTTTAATTATTTCGTCTGCTGCTTCATCGGGTATTGTTCCAATGTTTTCTGTAGGAAAATCATAATTATCTATGGATACTTCCAATTTATAATCTCCGGTTGATACACCAATTTCCGCTTCTGTTGTTGCCGTTGTTTCGCTAAGACTGCTGCCCGGTACATCGGGGGCGTTTTTCATTGTTTGCAGCATAACTCCGCCTATTCCTACCATAAGCACAGCCGACGCTGCAATTCCTGCCCAGCGGTGGTAGTTTATCTTTCCTGCTCTTTCTACTGTGCTTACGCTGTCGGCATACTCGCCGTCTGCCTCTGTTGAAAGTATATCTTCCATTCTGCTGCGGAATTCATCGGTACAGGTTATTTTATCAAGGTGCTTTCTATATTCGTCTTTTCTCATTACTATGTCCTCCTCATGATGCCCTGTTTTTTCGGTGCTTTTTCTTCGGTAAGCTCTAATTTAAGCTTTTCCCTGCCCCTTTGTAAAAGCGAGTTTACTGTACTCGGATTTTTTCCCAATATCTTCCCTATTTCTTTTATCTGATATCCCTCGTAATAATACAGATATATCACTTCGGAATATTTCTGCGGAATCGATGATATAAGCTCCCTTACCTCAATATCTGTTGTGTCCATACTGTATGTTCCTGCGTTTTCTTCTTCTAATGGCTGTGTATGGCTCGTTCTGAAGCTTCTCTTATAATTCTTGCACTTGTTTACCGCTACTCTCAGCAGCCACGCTTTCATATGCTCATCATCATCGAAATCTACCGGTTTTGTGTGGAGATACAGGAATACTTCCTGGGCTATATCCTCCGCCTCGGCATAGCAGCCGCAGCAGGAATATGCTGTACGCAGTACCATATCACCGTATTTTCTGAAAGCGTATAATGATGTATTCTCAGTTGCTATAATTACCACGTCCTTCCATTGTAAATCAGTTGTTTTTTACGTCTGTCTGTGAGCTTTTTTATTGCTCTCTATATAATACACACTTGAAAATGACAAAAAAATGCATTAAAATATATATTTTTTTATTTTAATTATTTCCACCCTTGACATATCACCATTTTTATGGTATAATTATTAAGCAATGTGCCGAAGTGGCGGAATGGCAGACGCAGCAGACTCAAAATCTGCCGAGAGCGATCTCGTACGGGTTCAAGTCCCGTCTTCGGCACCATTTTTTATCCCCGACTTTCTCCCCCGAAATTTCGGGGATTTTTTTAATTTCAAAGGTTCCTTTTTTATTATATCATAAAAAAATGCTTATGTCACTACTTTTTGTGACATAAGCATTTTCAATAGTCAATCTTGTTCAGAAATTGTGAGCGGATATTATCCGCCTCTACATAGAACGACGATATACAACCAATTTATTTGCTTGTGGACAACTCTGCATATTTTTCAAGAATTGCGGAAGAATCGGCGGAATTGATTATTCCGTCATTGTTGTAGTCAAACTGTGTCATATTCAGTGTGAGCTTTTTGCCTGTTGATGAATATGCATATGCAAGAAGTACATTTGAAGCATCAGAAGCAGTAATACTTCCGTCGCCGTCTGTATCCCCTGCTGTAATCACAGGATAAATATAGCTTGATATTTCATAATCTCTGTAAAGTGACGCTTCTACAATGCTTTCAGCAGGCGCAGAAAAGCCAGGTAATACGTTCTCTATGTAGAATCCCACTGTAAAACCGTCCAGAGCCGTAAAACTATCCTTAATATCAGTTTCCTGCTCTATCGGCAATACAGACAAAGTACACCCGCTGTAAAATTCAGGAGCACCTGCACCTCTGTATTCTGTTGTATTTATCTCCATAACGCCCTCAGTTACACCTACATTGCGGATGTAATCCTCCTGCTTTATGCCGTATACTATTAAAGTATAGGTGTTTCCGTCGGGAATTGCATCGAATTTCAAATCCTTGCCGTAAATAAATCCACCGTCAGAAAAATCTTCTGTTTCCGATACTACAAGGTCGAGAAATTCTTCCTTTGTCAGCTTGTCCTCTGCATTTGCTGTTATTACAGGTAACGAGGCAGTCAGAAGTGCTGTTGAAATTATGCCGCTTAGAATTTTTTTCATAGTAATTCCTCCTTGATGTCTGTGTCGTTGGGGTTATTGTCTTTATGGTTACATTATACATTATTCCGCGAGATGTGTCAACAGTTTTATAAACAATGTATTATATATATATAATACATCTATATTCCAGCCATATAATTCTATCTAAATTTAAAGGCGAGCAATGCTCGCCCCTACGTAAAACAACGTAAAATAGCCGTTATTTATAAAATCTTCTGAAATTCTCAGCAAGTATCATTCTGTTTTCTTCCTCCGTAAAGCCAAGAGCAAGAAATCTTTTCAGCTCCTCCATATGATTCCACATTGGGAAATCACAAGCAAAAAAGCTGTTTTCTAAGCCAAATCCGCGAATTCGCTCCGCAGCCTGCTCCGCTGACATAAATGCAAGAGAACTGCATATGTCTATCCTGAGATTTTCAAAGCCTGTAAGCATTTCCTGTGCTTCGTCCCAGCGGCCGTATCCGCCGATATGTGCCGCCTGTAATTTAAGCTTTGGGAAATTTTCGCATATCTTCCTTATTCTTGTTGGAGCGGAATGATCGTATCTTGGGTCGCCGCAGTGGATAAGCAGGGGCAGTTCTCCCTCCATAACTTCATATATCCTGAATGCTTCGGGAGAATCAGCGTCAAAATTCTGAAAATCAGGGTGTAGCTTTACACCGTGAAGTCCGAGTTCTTTAATCTGCGCAATATCTCCCTCAATATCCTCGGAAAGAGGATGAGTTGTGCCAAATCCAAAAAACTGAGGATGTTTTCCGCATTCCTCCGCTATAAAGCTGTTGATAACTCTTATCTGCTGGGGTACTGTGGCGGTGGAACATACAAGATATTCCGATACGCCGATTGTATCGCCGCCTTTTATGAGATTTTCACTCATTCCGCAGCCGTCCATATGCAAATCATAAAATCTGCCAACATTCTCAGTTGCTTTCTCCGCAATTTTCTCGGGGAAAATATGTGCGTGAGCGTCAATTATTTCATACTTTTCATATATTTCACTGTTCATTTTCTATCCTCTTTCATCCATTGAATACCTTTTCAATTATGAGAAGCTCCTCTTTTTCAACCATTTTATGCCCCTCAAAGCCAATTCTTACCACATATGGCAGGAAGTCGATAATCCGCAGAAATCCCTCTAATGCAAAGGATTTGTCATAATAATTCAGAATAGTGCTGAGGGCTGTTCCGTGGGTGCCGAGGATTATATTCTCCCCCTTATGCTCCTCCAGAAGTCCCGATATTACCTCGATATTCCTGTCCTGAACCTCTTTCAGGCTTTCGCCGTCCCACTCACTGTAGGTCATATCTGCCCAACGCTTCTGAAACATCTCCATATTATTGCTGTTTTTGCCGTTTTTACGCTCCCTAAGACGGTAATCTGTATGTATCTCCAGTCCGTGTTCCTCTGCAGCCACCTTTATTGTGTTATAACTGCGGATGTAGGGACTTGAAATGGCATAATCAAGCTTGACATCGCGGAGAACTCGTACAACCTCTGCGCAGTCCAGTTCTCCCTCTGCCGTCAACGGACGGTTTGCAGGGTCGGGATATTTGTAGTCAGGCTGTGCGTGACGGACAAAGTAAATGTTGGTCATTACAATCTCTCCTTAAAATCACTATAGCCGAACTGACGGAGAAGTCTCATTGTTCCGTCTGCTTTTTTCAGATATATTGACGGCAACGGCATACCGTTGAAGGTGTTGTTCTTTACCATTGAATATATCGCCATATCACAGAAAATCAGCCTATCGCCAATTTTAAGCGGCTCGTCAAAGGAGTACTCCCCTATTGAATCCCCTGCAAGACAGGTCTGGGAACCAAGACGGTAGGTGTATTTCTTCTCACCTGCCTCTCCTGAATTCATAAGGGGCGGACGGTAGGGCATTTCAAGTACATCGGGCATATGACAAGCCGCAGATGTGTCAAGAATTGCAATAGCCATATCGTTTTCCGTAATGTCAAGCACCTCAGTTACAAGATAGCCTGCATTCAGGGCAAATGCCTCTCCCGGTTCAAGAAATACCTCTAAACCGTATTTGTTCTTCATTCGCATTATGCATTCTTCAAGGAGGGGAATATCATAATCCTCGCGGGTTATATGATGACCGCCGCCGAAGTTTATCCACTCCATTTTTGACAGTATATCGCCGAATTTTTCTTCTATAGCGTCAAGAGTGCGTTTTAAATCGTCGGAATTCTGCTCGCAGAGTGTGTGGAAGTGAAGTCCTGTAACGCCCTGTAAATCGTCATCACGGAAATTTTTTCTCGTTATGCCCAGCCTTGATTTTGGTGAGCAGGGGTCGTATATCTCGTGACCCTCTTGAGTGGAAAATTCAGGATTTATGCGAAGACCTATTTTCTTCCCTGCTTTCAGCACTCTGTCGCGGTATCTTTCAAGCTGTGAAAAGGAATTGAATATGATATGGCCGCAGTATGAGATTATCTCGTCAATCTCGTTTTCACGATATGCTGCGGAAAATACGTGATTTTCGCCTCCCATTTCCTCATATCCAAGCTTTGCTTCGTACAGACCGCTTGCCGCTGTTCCCGAAACATACTCTTTTACAAGGGGATAGACGTGATAACAGGAAAATGCTTTCTGCGCAAGGAGAATTTTCGCCCCTGTACGATTTTCAACTCCCCTTAGTATTTCAAGGTTTTGTGTAAGTTTTTCCTCGTCTATAACGTAACACGGCGTAGAAATCTTTTTTAATCCATTGATATTATTCATTTCAATCTCCAAGGAATTCGTTCATTGTTACCTGAACTCTGGGATTTCCGTTCTGGTCATCCTCAATCATTATAGCAGTCTTGATTGTAATAGGGCTGTTTGGTGAGGAAATATCACCGTCTCCGCCGAGTGAACGAGGAACTTTAAGGAAATCGTCAACAACCTCCATACCATCTGTAACTTCACCGAAAGCAGCGTAATTGCCATCGAGGAATGCGCATGAATCATCGTAGCAGATGAAAAACTGGCTTGATGCACTATCCGGCATCTGACTTCTTGCCATTGAAACTATACCTCTCTTATGAGAAAGATTGTTTTCAACGCCGTTTGCAGCGAACTCACCTTTGATAGTATCCTTGCTTCCACCCATGCCTGTACCCTGAGGATCACCGCCCTGAGCCATAAATCCTTCAACTACACGGTGGAATGTAAGTCCGTTATAGAAGCCGTCGCTTACAAGCTTCTCAAAGTTTTCACAGGTAATGGGGGCATATTCCGGATAGAGTGTAATAATGAACTCTCCGCCGTCAGATGATTTTATTTCGTTTGTGCTTACATCTTTTCCGCAGCCTGTGAAGATAAAGAGGGCGGAAAATGCAGCTGCTAATACCTTTTTCATTACAAATTACTCCTTTTTAAATTGTATATGCGATTTTGCCTTAAATAGAGTTTATTTGCCTCATTATTCTCGGCACTCGTTCCTGATAGGATGATGTCAAGAATATGTAATCTTTTCTCAATATTTCAGGGAGTCTTTAAGACTCCCTGAAATCAAATTATTAGTTTATGCTGTTCATAAATTCTACATACTGCTTCTTGTCGATTGTTACTGTTGCACGCACTCTTACGATATTATTTATATTAATAATATCTTCGTCAAAGTAATAATCGCTTCCTGCTGAACGGCCTGTGCATAACTTAATCCAGCCATCAGCAACAATTTCAAGCTTTCCTGCTACATATTCGTGGTCAGACATATAAATACGAATCTGCTTGCCCAGGAATTTTCTCAGTGTATCCTCAAGTTTTTCTGTATTACTGTCGGATGCAGCAGATACGGCTTCGGCAACAGGTGCAGGTGCGGACGCTGCCTTAGCTGCAGGTGCTGCCGGTGCCTTTGGAAGCTCATCCATCTGAAAATCAGGCTTTTTCGGCGCCTGGCTTGATAATGCCTCATCAATTGCAGATGCCTTTATTGCAGGCTGTGCAGCAGGCTTATTTTCTTCCGGTACAGGCTTGATTGCCTCAGCAGCAGGCTGTGAAATCTCACTCTCTGAAAGAGGTACTACTGGTTTTACAAGCTTATTGAATTTGATTTGCATAAAGTTCAACTCCTTTTTTTATATTTGAACACATTGCTATAATGTGTTTAATGCTTATTCTTCAAAAGAAATGGATTCTATCGCTTTAAGACTTACAAAACATACGGAAACTCCATCGTTTATTGCCACAAAATCCTCTCCGACTTCTGTTAAAACCCCATCGTATTCGTCATCACGGGTAGTAACGGTACATTCCTTTTCGATGTATTTTTTCAGTGTATCTTTAAGAAACATTTCTCTCACCTCTTAATCAACAAGAACGGGATTGAAGTCTTCCTCCCAGGGAAGTCCCCACTTGTTGAGAGCTTCCATAAATGGATCGGGATCGAATTCTTCAATGTTGTATACGCCTGCCTTGTTCCACTGACCTGTCATAATCATCATAGCACCAATCATTGCAGGGACGCCTGTTGTGTAGGATATAGCCTGTGAGCCAACTTCCTTGTAGCATTCCTGATGGTCACAGATGTTGTAAAGGTAGTAGTTTTTATCCTTTCCGTCCTTCTTTCCGCGGAAGATACAGCCGATATTTGTCTTTCCGACTGTTCTCGGACCGAGAGATGCAGGATCAGGAAGAACTGCTTTAAGGAACTGGAGAGGTACTATCTCCTTGCCCTCGTACATAATAGGCTCGATTGATGTCATACCTACATTTTCAAGGCATTTCAGATGTGTGAGATAGCTCTGGCCGAATGTCATAAAGAAACGGATACGCTTGATGCCCTTGATGTTGAGAGCGAGAGATTCAAGTTCCTCGTGATGAAGCAGGTACATATCCTTTTCACCAACGCCCTTGAAGTCGTATACACGTTTGATTTCCATCGGCTCTGTTTCAATCCACTTTCCGTCCTCAATATAACTGCCCTTTGCGGAAACCTCACGGATATTGATTTCGGGATTAAAGTTTGTAGCAAAAGGATAACCGTGGTCGCCGCCGTTGCAGTCAAGAATATCAATATAGTTTATTTCATCAAAATGATGTTTCATAGCGTATGCAGAGAATACTCCTGTTACACCGGGATCAAATCCGCTGCCGAGAAGCGCTGTGATACCAGCCTTTTCAAATCGCTCACGATATGCCCACTGCCACTTGTACTCAAATTTTGCAGTATCAAGAGGCTCATAATTTGCTGTATCAACATAGTGTGTCTTTGTAGCAAGGCAAGCGTCCATAATTGTCATATCCTGATAGGGAAGTGCAAGATTAAGCACTACATCGGGCTTGTAAGCCTCGATGAGAGCTATAAGCTCGTCCACATTGTCAGCGTTTACCTGCGCTGTTTCGATTACTGTCTTTGTTGTGGGCTGGAGCTTTTCCTTGAGAGCGTCGCACTTTGACTTTGTGCGGCTTGCTATCATAATTCCCTCAAAAACCTCGCTGTTCTGACAGCACTTGTGAATTGCTACGGACGCTACGCCTCCGCAGCCGATTATCATACATTTACCCATTTTTATTTACCTCCATTTATTTTCTATTTAAACAACGTATAAAGTTAATAAACGATGTTCCGCTTAAAAACGCAAAGAAAAGTGTCGCAAAACCGCCTAAAACAATGAATATTATCTCTATTGGCTTATTTTTAGTTTCCTCTGGACTGTAGATATGCTCATAATCATTTGGATCTATGAATATATCCACCACATCGCCTCTATACAAAGGAATAGGATTCTGATATAGGCTACTTTGAACCCGATAAGTGCTGCCAGCATATTCATATTGGTACACAGGAGCAGCTGTTATACTTTTATTTATGGCTCCTGTAGTGTTCGTTACAATATCAACTACCTCGGCAGTAACAGGAATTGTACATTCTTTTTTTACATTACTGTCTTTCACCAACAGAAATACACCTATTCCAAGAAATACTATAGAAATCAGCATCAAAAATGCTTTTTGAACTAAATTTCCGAGTTCATCAAGCCAGGAATTTTGTTTAGTATCATTTATATACATATACCTATACCCCCAATTCATTTACATCAGTAATAATCATTATGTGACACAGCTTTCTCTTTATATGTTCTGTTATACCAAATAATAACAACAATATCGACTATAAGCAAACCAGAAAAGATATAGAATATAATCACAAATGGATTATTTTCAGCCCTCATAAGACTATAATTTTTATCGAAAAATTCCTCTGAATTATCGGGATTGACAAACACTGATGTTCTCTCGCCAATTTCGTATTTCTTTTTCGGTAGTGATTGTGTGCCTTTTGCCTTATACTCATTTTCACCATAACCATAGCTGTATACAGGATAGTACTGATAGGAAACACTGTTATCATCATAATCTGTTTCCGTAACATAATCAACGATAGTTGAATCTGTTTCGTATGTACAATTTCTTCTTTCATCAAATTCAAAACTGTATACAAAAAGAACTGACGCACCTGTTATCAAGGTAAATGGTATAAGCGCAAACAACAAAAACAACGGAATTATTACTCCCTTTACGCTTAATCTTTTTTTTATAGCAGCATCATTTTCGCTGTAATATTCATTCATAAACTTTACCCCAATATCATAATATACGCTTTATACTTATCCTATTAATAATAAAATGCCAAACCATAAAACAAAGCCACCCATTAATGTGAATGCTGTAATTATTATATATTTATCTTTATCATTTTTCGGACAATAAAAGTGTTCAGGTTTTTCCGGTTCAATATAAAGCTCCACAATATCATCAGTATGATATTTTTCCTCAATTGTACCTACATTGTCCTTAATCCGATATACGTTGCCTTCAAAATAATACTCAAAAACAGCGGTACGAGCTGTACTTCTATGACCTCTCAGTCTGGTAAGAATAACCTCTGCAACTTTTGCATCAACAGGATATGTACATAATTTCCTATCTCTTATCAGGTTGACAATCATTAAAATCCCCAGAAGTACGAAAATTGCACCCAAAACTATAACAAATATTTCCCCCATTATTTCACCTCAGTTATGACATCGCAAGCAGCATTTCTCTTATAATCTTACAGGCTACGGCTGTTGATGCTCCCGACTGGTCGTAATGAGGGCTTAACTCATTAACATCACAGCCTACTATATCAAGCTCTGAGCATACAAGTGTTACAGCTTTTCTCAGCTCATCAAATGTAACTCCTCCAGCTTCGGGAGTACCTGTTCCGGGAAATACCGAGGGATCAAGTACGTCTAAATCAAGAGTGAAATAAATCTTTTTCCCTTTCAGTTTTTCAACAATCTCCTCAAGATTGTTGAAATTAAACTTATTCATCTCTGTATGCTCAGAGGCAAATACAAATTCCTCACGATCACCGCTTCTAATGCCAAACTGGAAGATATGGTCATCTCCCACAAGCTCATGGCATCTTCTCAGCACGCAGGCATGAGATAAAGGCTGACCCAAATAGTCATCACGCAAATCAGCGTGAGCATCAAAATGAATGATGTACAAGTCCTCCATCTTATCCTTGACCGCCATAACAGCACCGAGAGTTACAAGATGCTCTCCGCCTATCATAAAAGGAATTTTTCCGTCAGCCAAAATTGTATCGGTACGCATTGCAATATCAGCAATCGTGCGTCTTACACTGCCAAATGGAAGCTCTAAATCTCCGCTGTCAAAATAGCTGTAATCCGTCATATCCTTGTCCTGATAGGGACTGTATGTTTCAATTCCGAAGCTTTCGTTTCTTATTGCAGAGGGTGCAAATCTTGTTCCAGGACGGAAGCTTGTTGTTCCGTCAAAGCCTGCTCCGAAAAGCACTATTTTTGCATCATCATATTCGCTGTCACAGTCGATAAAGGTCTGTATATTTTTTTCAAGCATTTATTTTTCTCCTGAATTATTCAACATCGCGGAGCATTTCCTCAACATAATTCGGCAGAGAAAATGCGCCTGTGTGAAGCTTTGTATTGTAATATCTCGTTTTAAGTCCCAGCATATTCCACTTTATACTGTTGAAATCGTGTACGGGATGATATTTCTTCGACGCAAAGCCGAAAAGCCAGTGCCCAGAGGGATAAGTAGGAATATGTGCCTGATAAACCCGGCTTATAGGGAAGCTTTCAACAATCCTCTTGTGTGAACGCTGCATAGCTGCAGCATCCTCATCATAAAAGGGACTTTCGTGCTGATTTACCATAATTCCGTCTTCGCGGAGTGCCTTGCTGCAGCTGCCGTAGAATTCTTTTGTGAAAAGTCCCTCACCAGGTCCGAATGGGTCAGTGGAATCAACGATTATAACATCGTATTTATTCTCACAGCGTCGGATAAACTTTACACCGTCTTCGTAGAATATATTTACCCTTTCATCATCAAGGCGACAAGCAGTTGTGGGCAGATATTTCTTGCTTACCTCAACTACAAGCTCATCTATCTCTACGAGGTCAATTGATTCAACAGTAGGATAGCGTGTAAGCTCGCGGACAACTCCGCCATCACCGGCGCCAATTACAAGTATATTCTTTGGATTTGGATGTACAGCCATTGGTATATGGGTTATCATTTCGTGATATATGAATTCATCCTTTTCAGTAAGCATCATATAGCCGTCAAGTGTGAGAAAACGCCCGAATTCCTTTGAATCAAATACATCTATACGCTGAAATTCGCTCTGTCCCGTGTACAGCTGACGGTCAACCTTTATTGAAAACTTCACATTCGGCGTATGTCTTTCCGTAAACCAGAGTTCCATTCAATCCACTCCTTGTCCGTTATAATCAGTGATTTGCAAGGATTGCATTCATCACTTCATCAGCATAAACTATTTCTCCGCTGTCAATCTTATCAGAGGGAATTTCCTCTCCCTTGAAATGCATAGTTCGCATAATCCACTCAGAATTTTCCGATTCAGCAAGGAAAAAGTTGAAATTCTGAGGAGTACCTGTGTATTCCTTCAAATCTTTCATCATATTTTCCATAATTTCAGAATACTTCGCCTTATCAAGGTCCTTATTTATTACAAACTGACATGTAAATATAAAATCGCTGTTTGTGCATACATTTTTCAGATCGTATTCTGCTATTGAATATCCGCTTCCTACTGTCATTCTTTCCTTGGCAATTTCGCAGGTTTTGTCGAAATTTTCTCCTTCAAGAGCTCCAATGAAAACAGGTGTATATGCATATATGGATAAATCTCCGATATCAGGGCAGATATACACTCCACGTATTTCATCATACTGAAGTTCAAGATACTTTGAAGCTATTTTCTCGACAAATTCATTTTTTGCATTTTCACCAATGGTACTTGTAACAAACGAATCAAGTTCTGCTAAATCGTGATTTTCTTTACTTTTGTAATGCTGTGCATCTATATCAATATAGTTACTGCTGCGGTATTTTGTATTCTTTTCTTCTCCGTTCTTGGCAGTATATGTTATTTCCCAGGATGTAATTGTCTGAGCATATTCAGTTTCAGCATTACGTATAGCTTCTTTAGGCTCACCTATTATATAACTTCCATTAAATGTATAATCAAGAAAATCTTTAAATTCATATACCATTCCTTCGCCTGTCTGTGTATTTGAAGTAGGGATATTTCCACTCTGAGGACTGGTGCTATCGCCCTTGTCACAGGCTGTAGCTGTAATAAGCATTGTTGCTGCCATAACAGCCGCAAGCATCTTTTTTATTTTCATAATTTCTATTCTCCTTTTATGCAAGAACATTGAGATGTTCAATATTTATGTCCTCTGTACCTGTCATCTGACAGCCCTTTTCCTTGGCATATTTTATATACTTAATAATCTCCTCTGTTATAAGCTCACCGGGTGCAAGAATTGGAATACCTGGTGGATAGCACATTACAAATTCAGTGCATATTCTGCCCGCAGCTTTATCAAGTGGCAGTGAAATCTTATCTGCATAGAATGCACGCCTTGGAGTATCAGCAACAATAGGAGAAATATACTCCTGTGTAAGCATATCCGCACCTGTCTGGCCGAAACGACGCTTTATTTCAGCAAGTGCGCTAATAAGCCTCTCTATATCACGGGTTCTGTCACCTACGGAAATATACGCAAGAATGTTGCCTATATCACCGAATTCTATTTGTATATCGTATTCATCACGAAGAAGGTCATATACCTCAATTCCGGCAAGTCCGATGGGTAAAGTATATATACTCAGCTTTGATATGTCAAAATCATATATACTGTCACCATTTACAAGTTCCCTCGAATAAGCGTAATATCCACCTATGCTGTTTATTTCAGAACGTGCATATTCAGCCATTTCAACAGTTTTTGCAAATATCTCACGACCGCCGAGAGCAAGTCTCTTTCTTGAAAGATCAAGGCTTGACAATAACAGATATGAAGCGCTTGTGGTCTGTGTCAAATTGACTACCTGACGCATATAATCGGAATTTATATTTTTTCCCATAAGCAGGAATGAACTCTGTGTAAGACTTCCGCCTGATTTATGCATACTTACCGAAGCAATATCAGCTCCTGCCGCCATTGCAGTAACGGGGAAATTATCACCGAAATAAAAATGTGTTCCGTGAGCCTCATCTACAAGAACAAGCATATTGTGATCGTGGGCAAGCTTAACAATTTTTCTTAAATCGGAGCATATTCCGTAATAAGTGGGATTATTTACCATAATTGCCTTAGCCTGCGGATTTTCGCGTATTGCCCTTTCAACCTGCTCAACAGACATACCAAGAGCAATTCCAAGCTGATTATTAACATCGGGGTTTACATATACGGGGACTGCTCCTGTAAGAATAAGAGCGTTTATAGCACTCCTGTGAACGTTTCTTGGCATAATTATCTTATCGCCGCTTTTGCAGGCATACATAATCATACTCTGAACAGCCGATGTTGTTCCTCCTACCATAAAAAAAGCATTTGCTGCTCCGAAAGCCTCAGCAGCAAGCTCCTCCGCATCTCGGATTACAGAAACAGGGTGACATAGATTATCAAGGGGCTTCATAGAATTCACATCGACGTTCATACAATCTTCGCCGAGAAATTCAGTAAGCTCCATATTTCCTCTGCCCCTTTTGTGTCCAGGAACATCAAAGGGAACGACTCTCATTCGTCTGAAACGTCTGAGAGCTTCATATATAGGTGCATTAACCTGAGAAAGAGCCATTTCCGAAAACATTCCTTCCGCTGAAAATTTCAATCATTTCCTTACGCAGTGCGTTTGTTATATCAAGTCTGCTGCGTGGAGAAATCTCATGAACATCGGTATTGAAAAGATAATTTTGCAATTCAATTTCCTTTATAAGCATTTTTGTATGAAACATATTGGCCTGATAGACATTTATATCAACAGCGTCGTATTTTTCAAGAGTGGCCTCATCAATATAATTCTGAATTGATGTGATATTATGGTCTATAAAAAGCTTTTCACCGCTTAAGTTTCTTGTAAATCCTCTTACACGATAATCCATTGTAATTATATCGCTGTCAAAGCTTCCAATCAGATAATCAAGTGCTGTAAGAGGAGTAATTTTTCCACAGGTTGCTACATCAATATCAACGCGAAATGTAGCAATACTGGTATCGGGGTGATATTCAGGATAGGTGTGGACTGTTACATGACTTTTATCAAGATGTGCTACTGTTTCAGTACCACCTGTGGGAATCATTGTATCATCGGCAATAAGAAAAGTTGCCGACGCCCCCTGTGGGTCATAGTCCTGTCTGGAAACACTAAGAACCTGTGCCCCTATCATTTCAGTAAGATGTGTCATAATATCAGTAATACGCTGTGAATTATAAACCTCATCAACATAAGCAATATAATCAAGCTGAGCCTTAGGAGTACGCGCATAGCATACATCATATATATTAAAGCTGAGAGATTTTGTAAGATTGTTGAAACCATAAAGCTTTAACTTATTTTCCATAATACACCTCAAAAACAAAAAAGTACAAGCATTCAGCCTGTACTTGTCTGACATTGTCTAATGATAGCTTAAAGCTATAACGAGCAAAGATACCTCTTTTACTACTCTTATTGACCTTTCACAAGCTGAAAATAAAACTTAGAAATTAATTAGGGATGGCTGAATATCATTACTGCATTCCCGTCAATCAATAAGGCAACAGAAGTTGCCGACCGATAAACATCGGAAATCGGCATTTGACCGGCTGTCCGTATGGCACTAACTCTCCCTGGAGTGGTCAAAATTATGCTCCTAACTGAAGCTACTTTACACTATAATTTTATCACATTTCAGCGAATTTGTCAATAGAAAATTAAAATTTTCAGGTACAAATTATCCTATTCAGATACTTCATAATCATTGTCAATACAGATATACTCAAGGATCTCATTTGCCTGCTCTCGAGAAATCCCCTCAATATATAGTATCTCATATATATTTTTAAAACCTCCGATGCTTTCACGAAACTCTATAATGTTTTGTGCAGTTTCCTCATCAATATAAGGCAAAAGCAAAAGAAGATCTAAATCGGCAGAATTTATGTCAATAGGGACAACATCCTCAAGTTTAAGAGAGGGCTCTGTTGTAATCTCTTCATATTCGTCTGTTGTTTCACTTTCTTCACATTCTGAAAAATCATCAGTAAATTCTGTATCGTTATCTTCAATTACTTCATCATTTTCAGGATAAACAGGATTTTCAACATAAATAAAATTACATATATTCTCGAAAGTCCCCTCGCCTATTCCGTGAATATTCATTATTTCCTCAATGTTATTAAAACCGTCATTTTCCTCTCTATACCGTATTATAGCCTTTGCCAAACCCTCACCGATACCATCAAGCTGACAAAGCAAGTCAATATCCGCAGTATTTATATCAATATAAAGCGGAACATTCGGAGTTTCGGTCTCAGCAACTTTTGTTATTGTAGTAACAGCAGCCTTGTAAACTGTTGTAAATGATGCATCAGTAACCTTTGAAGATACGTATGTTGTAAATATACTCTTATCTGAAGAATTATAAGTTATAACAAATTCCTTGCTTTCAGAAGTTTTTACAGATCTTATAACAAAAGATAAGATTAATATTAAAGATGTAACTGCTATATAAAATATCATTTTACTTTTTTTCATAGCATTATTCCTCTTATAAATATTAAAAAACTCCCTAAAAAGGGAGTTAAGTGGGCCATTAGGGACTCGAACCCCAGACCGTCCGGTTATGAGCCGGATGCTCTAACCAACTGAGCTAATGGCCCTTGAATATAAAAAACGGAAGTCATAGCGACTTCCGTTCTAAGTGCCGGCATTGAAATAATTTCC
>JAFQHO010000025.1 GCA_017397925.1 Ruminococcus sp. | reverse complement strand
GAAAGCTGTGTTTTAGTGTGGCGAATAATATTCTGTTCAATGATGAAGATTCCGAGGAATGTGTAAACGATACATATTTAAGTGTTTGGAACAAAATCCCACCTACACGCCCAAATAACTTTATGGCTTTTATTTGTCAGATCGTCCGTTTTCTGTCTATGAAGAAGCTGGATTTTAACCGCGCATTAAAGCGATCTCAAAACATAACGGTATCATACTCTGATCTGGAGGATGTGCTGCCGAGCAATCATTTTTCCCCGGATTGGGAATACGCGGATGTCGGCAAGGTAATTAGCGAGTTCCTTCGGGAAGAAAAAGAAGATTCCCGCAATGTATTTATCCGTAAATATTATTTCTTCGATTCTATCAGCGACATTGCACAACGATACTCATTTACTGAAAGTAAAGTCAAAAATATGCTGTATCACTCCCGTATCAAGTTGAGAGAGTTTTTGAAGGAAGAAGGTATTGAGGTATGACGAACACACCTAAGTTGGCTATTGCCATCGGATATATTGACGATGACCTTGTAACCGGAGCGGTTGAGTATATGCCTGCTCCGAGCAAAAAGTTCATACATTTTTGGAAGCATTTTGTGGCTGTTGCAGCAGTTCTTTGTATCGCAATTATTGCTATTTTGCCCCAAGTATTTCAAGACACTGGTAAACCCATCGTAAACGATAATGAACCCGGTGTAAAAATAAATCTGGAAGAGATCGGTGTATATGAACCGTTTGGCACATATTTCCCGACTGTAATTGCAGATGGGTATGAGCTGGAAGCGGAAGTGCAAATTTATGACAACAGCCTCTTAGAAGCAGTTTTTGTTAATTACGAAACGGGTGATACTTTGATTGTTCGCATTGCCCCTGAAAGTCGATATAGCGGAGTAGAAACAGGGAAAGTCTTGTATCGAACAGATAAGGGTGATGGAAAATCATCGTATTTGTATGTGGACTGCGATGAGTATATTGTCTATTATTCGTCTGCTGGGAAAGACTTAACCGAGCTTCCTAATTTTGAAAAAATGATTAAGTCCTCCAGCTTTTTCAACAAGTGATACCTGACGGAAAGGGTTTGGGTGATACCAATGCAGAATGAGATTTAGTGTTCAACTTCAATATAAATTACGCATTGCTTATGAAATAAGGAGTTCGATATGAAGCTACGAAAAATAACAAGTTGGATACTTGGCGTAATAATGCTTCTTTCTCTTTCTGTTCCCGCCTTTGCTGCGGACATCGAGATGGAGCCAGGTGCCATTTCATCCGAAGCCCTCACCCTTGACGAACAATTTGTCGCCGCAAAAATTAAAGAGAACCACGGAATTACAATCACTCCAACGGTTTCCTATCACTTGTTGGATACTTCCGGTAATCCCACTTATACCTGTGTTGAATTTTCCTATGAAAACGACAATGTAGGCTATGGTATACTCGATTTGTGTTCGTATGAGCTGGTTCTGTATTCTCTTGATAAACTTCCGATATTCGACGAAACAGATGTGGTAATTTACAGTGGTACATTGGATTTTGCCGCGATTCAGTCAGGTAGAAATACAGCGGTGGATCTTCTGACACAACAAACTGTGAGTGTTGACAGTATTCAAAATGACGCACGAAATGGTTTAGTGGTAAAAAATATAGCCGAAAGACAGGCTTTTGTTATAAACGCAGAATCGAAAGCTAACTCTCGTGCTTCTGAAAATGAGATTGCCGTTCCCGGTGCTTATGATGAAGATTTGGTATATAGCGCTGGAAATAACTCTGGCACTTATACCACAGATTGCGGAATCAATGCGGTAGCTATGTATCTACGCCACCTTGATGATTATTATGGTGGAGGATATTTGTTAAGCACCTTGACGACGGAATCCAAACTGAAAATATCTATTTCGGCCTATACCTCACGCACATTGGGTCAATTAACAAACCTCACAACCTCCCAGTTGGCTACGATCAGTAATGGATATACTAACGAGCATGGCACTTCGCACACATCAATTTCTTCCAGTTCTTATACATGGACAAAGTTCAAAAATACGATTGATGGCGGCGATGGGGTTCCTTGTATTCTGCGCATCGGGGCAGGAGCAACCTCTTATTGGACTTCTGCACACGCTGTCATCGGTGTTGGATATTCTGCTGGTGCCACATCAACATCTGGTTCCATTCGTATCAACAGCGGATGGGTATCTTTAGGATATGTATATATTGGAACATCTGTCCCTTCCCATATTGTTGAGTAAGAAGTCACAGAAGGCAGCGGGAATATCCGCTGCCTTTCGTGTATCAATCTTCTTTTTCATTTTCTGTTGCTTCTTTAGTAACCAGTATAGCGGCTGCGTCCTCAACATATCGCAAATTTATGTAAATTTCTACCACTTTTAGGTGGGGTACAAATTATACCCCACCTAAACCAGATAACAAAACAACAGCGGATCACTCCGCTGCTGCTTCGTGTTTCTTCTCAATTTCAACGACTTTCTGCGCCGTAGCGGTGACGATTTTCAGACCGTCATCGCTCATACTATCCAGTAGAGCATCAAGCTGACGCCGCTGTGTGCTCTTCTCTGCGTCCTTATTCGGGAAGAAGAACTGATCCACGGATATAGAATAGCGGGTCACAAGCTCATAAAAGATTTGCAAGCTCGGCTGCTGACCTTTGTTTTCAATATTCGCAAGATAGCGCGGAGAAATGTTCATTGCATCGCAAACATCTTTACGGGATTCTTTGCGCTCCATCCGCGCAGATTTTATTGCTTGCCCAAAGGCATTGAAGTCGTATAGAGGTATGGGTCTTTTGGCCATTGTTGCTCCCTCGCTTGTTCTAATTGTTCCTGCAATTACATTTTACAGTTCATATTTCATTTTAGATATGTCTATACAGTTCCATGTATTAGCTTAAATAATTCTTATCTTTTGCATTGTCATCATTGTATTATTCGAGCAAAAGAACTATAATGCAAGTTGGAGGTGAGCTGATCCGTTCTCTATTACTGTGTTCGATGATGGCAAAGGCTTTTCGGATAAGGACTTGCTGAAAGCGGATAAGCCTTATTACAGCGGAGAAGCACAGAAACAGGAATATCACTTCGGGCTGGGTCTTCATATCTGCCGGACACTCTGCGAAAAACACGGCGGCAGACTGCAACTGGAAAACGCCCCACAAAGCGGAGCGAAAATAACGGCGCGGTTTCCGTGTAATAAAACAGCGGCGATCTGGCACAAACGCCATGTCGCCGCTGTTTTTGATATTTGGCATGAAACCTTACATCAACTGTAAGTGGTTTATCTGCCCATTATGCAGTAAAATTATAATTGGTAGATAAGCATGAAACGAAATGGCGAGGTGCTGATATGAATTACAAAGAAAAACTTTTAGAAGTCCGCGATTTACACAAAGCCTATACCAAAGAGGGTGTCCCTACTAAGGCACTCAACGGCATTACATTTGATGTTCTTAACGGGGAATACTTGGGTATCATGGGAGCAAGCGGCTCCGGGAAAACTACATTGCTAAATTGTATCGCCACAGTCATAAAGCCGACTTCCGGACAAATTCTGTTGTCCGGCGTAAATATTAGTTCCTTTGACGGTGGTAAATTGGCTGAATATCGCGGTAATAAAATTGGCTATCTTTTTCAAGATTTTGCATTGCTTGACAATCTGACAGGCAGAGAAAATATTCTGTTACCGCTTTCTATTCATAACATGGATATTTCAACCGCAGAAAAGAAATTAAATGACATTGCGGGATTTCTTGGTATTACTGACGTGCTTTCAAAATTTCCGGCACAAATGTCCGGCGGTCAAAAGCAACGCGTCGCTGCTGCCCGCAGCTTGATTTCTAACCCCGATATTATTTTAGCCGACGAGCCAACCGGGGCATTAGACACAAAGGCAGCGCGGCTTCTCATGGAAAAATTGCAAGAGATCAATCAAAAGCATGGACGCACAATTTTAATGGTGACACATGACCCAAACGCTGCAAGTTTTTGTTCCAGAATTTTATTCATACAGGACGGTGTGATTTTCCATGAACTGCGCCGGAAAATCCCGAATGAAACGCGAGAAGAATTTTATGCGCGGATTTTGCAGGTAATGGCACAAATGGGAGGAGGGAGTGCAAATGTTCTTTAATCTTGCATGGCGAAACTCCAAACGAAGCCGCAGCGAAAACTTGATTTACTTTCTAACTATGGTTACAGCCGTAGCTACATTTTACATTGTGCTTTCTCTTGGAGAACAGGACGTAATACGTTTCTTGGGTGAAATCGAAAGCGACGCGGTTGATCGGCTTCTGACAAACCTAATGCCGACGATTTACCTTTGTGCGCTGTTGTTTGTATTTTTCCTTGTAGTCTTTGCAAACAAATATCAGCTTGAATGTCGAAGCCGAGAATTAGGACTTTACTTGATGTTTGGAATGACAAAGCCCCGCCTGTTTGTTCAAATTATGGCAGAGGGGTTAATCACCTCTCTTTTAGCTCTTTTGGGTGGTCTTATCTGCGGTGGCTTTTTATCAGAGATAATCAGCCTTGCTACGGCGCGGCTTGTAGGGCATGGAATTATTGCACATCAATCAAGTTTTTCCGCGAGTGCTGTTATCTTGACAATGCTCGGATTTTTGATTATTCAGTCTGTTGCGTTATTCATTCTATGCGGAAAACAATTTAACAAAGAAATTCACCAACTGCTTTACGGAGAAATGGCAAAAAAGCAGCGGACGGGAAATATGGGCAGTAACTTATTATCGCTCATTCTTGGGGCGGCAATTTTGGTGCTTGCATATTGGATTGTACTAAAGCATTTTATGGCTGCGGGTGGCGCAATGATACTTGTCGCCGTAATATTGGGGATTATTGGAACAATATTTTTTATCCGTGGGCTTGCAAGACTATTGAGCGTAGCAGCGGCTTCTATGAAACGCAAAGCGACGCACGGACTGTATGTTTTCACCCTGCGGCAGTTACATGAAAATGTCGTTCACAAATACGTTTCAATCAGCGTTGCGTCTATTTTGATTATGCTCACTATCATGCTCATTACGGACGGGTCAACTCGCATTATGTCATACGGAAACCAGATGACACGGGGCGCTTCCGTTTATGATTTTACTGTCTTAGGTGATGAACAGATAATTGACGAATACCTTTCAGACGAGAAAATGCAGCCTTATGTAACAGCCTTAAACCGCATGGAAACAGGAACAATGAAGCGTCCCGCTTCCGGGGGAATAAACTCCTTTGTGGATTGGTCTGGACTACGGGAACAGATAGTTTCGAACTTGCCCCCTAATGTGAAAGACCCTGCTACACAAGGAGCAGTAAGCTATGAATTTGGCTCCCACCAACCGGCAGCTCTTAACCTCTTGGGACGCATTGATACCACAGGGGCTACCCCGTATCTTCTGCCAATATCTTCATACAATAGGCTTTTAGAAGCGGCAGGGGAAGAAAAGGTAATGATTAGTGATAACGAAGCAGTCTTTTATCTTAACCCGGATTTTTCGGGAAATGCACAAGAGGTAACTATTTCTATGTTAGATCAGATTGCGGCAGACGCACAGGCAAGCGGCGAAGCCCTGCTTTCCATTGACGGACAGCCGATTACCCTTATCCCGGCTGTACCAATGAAAGGATTAACCGCGGACGAAAACGTAAAAATCGTAACTGCATTGATAGTTTCCGACAAAGTATATTCTGAATATGTAAACCCGGACACCGTTACTGTTTATCATAATTTCTGTATTCCGAGCGAAACCGTGGAAGCTGACGGTCTGATGTTGTCAATTATGAAAGCTCGCGACCTGTTAAAGCCCTCTGGCTTGTACTATGAAAGCTATTTGGATAATTTCGGGCGGCAGCTATTTTATGTCATTTCCGGCAGCTATACGACCTTATACATGGGGTTTATGCTGCTAATTATCGCTTGCGCCCTACTTGCCCTGCAATTCTTGACCCAAATGCGGGAAACAAAGGCGAGATACGCAACGCTCTCTATTTTAGGCGCACGACGCGAACAGATGAAGCACTCCATTAACCAACAGGTACTATGGTATTTTTTACTTCCGTTACTGCTTGCGTGTATCAGCGGAGCAGTCGGTATTTATGCAATGCAGCTTTATCTATATTCTGATACGGCAAAGCTGCAACAGTCCTACCCGCTGTTAATCGTTATGGCGATTGTTGTTGTTCTTGTGCTTGCGATCTACGGGATAGCTGTTGCCCGAACAGCAAACCGTGAAATCAGCAAATTGAATTGGAAACCAAACTCTTGACGGGCTTATCCGAGAAAGGAGGTGTTCATATTGGCACGAATTGTTGTAGTTGAAGATGATGTATATATGAGGGAAGAATTGATTGATATGTTAGGAAAAGCGGGATATGACGCTGTTCCTTTGCTTGACTTTGAAAATGCCATATCACAGATAAAGGAACTTTCCCCGGATTTAATTTTGCTTGACATCAATCTTCCTTTTCACTCTGGCTTTGAAATCTGCAAAGAGATAAAGGCAAAACAGCTTGGTACGGTGCTGATACTAACTGCAAGGGATAAATTACAGGACGAACTTCACGCTTTGGGATTGGGGGCAGACGACTACTTAACAAAACCGTGTAATATGGAACGTCTGCTCGCCCGCACAAAAAATCTTCTGCGCCGCCGGGAAGAACAGGAGCAGCAAGGATTACTTGACGGAGGTGGCTTCCTGCTTGACCCAAATACTTTTACGCTCTATGCAGGAAAAACCTCTTATGTCCTGCCCCAGAATGAGGGAAAAATACTTCTTGCCCTTTTGAAAAGCAGTCCTAACCTTGTTTCAAAAAGCGAGCTATTCCATGCGCTTTGGGGGACAACAGAGTTTATAGACGAAAATGCGTTGCAAGTCAATTTCACACGGCTACGGAAAACGCTGCGCGAATTTGGACTTGAAGAACGTATTGAAACGGTACGCGGGCAAGGCTACCGTCTGAAAGAACAGGTGGGATTATGAAGAAATTGCATACTCTCTTGACCTATATATCGTCTAATCGGATTTGGCTGATTACCCTTTTGTGCTTGGATTTGTTCTTTATATTTCTTGTATGGGTTGCTTACCCGGAGTATTTTTTAAGCCTTGTGGGGCTGATGATATTTGTATCACTTGCTGCATTTATCATACCTCTTGTAATCTCAATCCACAAGCGCAGTAAAATAGACACAGCATTTCGGCGTTTCCTGTTGGAGCCGGACGACACAAACGAGTACCTATTATGTGAAAATATCCCTGCGTCAATACGCCCGTATATCCGTGAATTGGGGCAATATTTGAGAACACAGCAGGAATATGTAAATGAGCAACAGCTAAAGGTTTCCGACTACGAAAGCTATATTGAAAATTGGGTACATGAAATCAAAAAACCGCTGTCCCTTATGACACTGCTTTTAGATAACCGAAAAGGTGAAATGTCGCCTTTGGTGCATACCCGTATGTTATATGTACGCGATCATGCGCGGCAGAATGTAGAACAGATTTTATACTTCTCCCGTCTTGGGGCAGCTCATAAAGATTACTATTTTGAGCCGCTTCCCATTTTAGGGACTTGCCGGGAAGCGGTTGAGGATAATTTATCTTTGCTTGAAGAAGCCGGATTTTCTGTTATATATACCGGGAATGATTGTAATGTTATATCTGATAAAAAAGGCTTCATGTTCATTTTAGGACAGATTATCAGCAACAGCGTAAAGTATGCCGGGAAAAACACCACGCCCACTATTCAATTTTCGGTAACGGATAATCCAGAAACGGGGCAGATCGCTTTATCTGTCAGCGATAATGGAACAGGAATACCCGCGTCAGATCTTCCGTTTGTCTTTGACAAGGGCTTTACCGGGGACACGGGAAGCTATTTAAGCCGTTCTACGGGAATGGGATTATACCTTGTTCAACAAATGGCGGGTGACTTAACAATAAAAGTAAATATTCATTCTAACGCTAACGGTGGTACAAACATAATCTTGACGTTTCCTAAAGTGGAGCGTCCTTTGGGGAGGTGAGAAGATGCAGTCGCAGAGCAAGAAAAATCCTGTTGCAGTATTGCTCATTGGTTGGCTGATTGTTTTAGGCTCATACCTGTTTATACGATTAGCTTTTATCCTTTTGGGACTTAATTTGAAATCCGAAGCATTGGGCGTTTGCCTTGCGGTGATACCATATCTTTTAGGTGTGCTGTATCTTGGGAAATATGGCAAATCTCAAAAAACATGGTTTTACACGTTGGGTATTCTATTCCCATCCATTGTTGAGAAAATCGCGTTGTACTTTATTGGTGCATTTCTTTGTGGGATAAATCCTACAAATGTCGCCGGAGTTATGGAAGCTGTTGTAATCAGAGAGCCATTTGTAAATCTCTTTACGCAGCAATCGGCGCGATATGTAATCAACATCTTGTTTTTTAATTGGACGTACATAGTATGTAGCATTGCGTTTTCTGTTATTTGTGTTGTCATTCTCTCAAAAGCGCAAAAGAATACAGAAAATGACAGATAGAATTTTGGAAGTGAAAGGGGGATGAATATTTGAAAAAAGCCATTATGATAATCAATTCAAATCCTAATATGGCAGAGAAGATAAGATTCAATTTATCATCCCCTGACACGGAGATCATTGGTACATCTTCTGTTGCAGAAGCATTAGATAACCTCGCCAAAAAGGAACTGTGCTTGATAATTTTGGACGCTGCAATTTCTGCTGAGGACGATCATCGACTTCTGACAGCGATAAGAAAGTCAAAAACAACGCCCATACTGATCTTATCCTCCCAATCGTGTCATGTGGAGCGCCTGCGGGTGTTGCAGGCAGGCGCACACGCATACATTGGCCACCCCTATTCGATGGAGGAATGTCTGGCGCAAGCCCAGGCACTCATGCAGCTATACTGTGAGCTAAAGCCCCAGCAGGAAGTCTGCTATACTCTTGCTATTGGAAAAGACCTTGTGGTAGATCCCCTTTCCCGGCAAGCACTACTGAACGGAAAGGATTTGCGTTTGACCCGTAAAGAGTTTGATCTTCTTTTCTGCCTTGCAAGTAACCCCGGACAGGTGTTCAGCCGGGAGCAGCTATACAACCATGTATGGGACGAACACTCCGCCTATAATGTAGATGAAGTCGTAAAGGCACAGATTAAAACCTTGCGACAGAAACTCAGTATGACGGGCAATGAGTACATAAAGAATGTGTGGGGCATTGGCTACCGCCTTCATACTGAGCCGGATGACGAATAAAACCGTCATCCGGTTTTTTCATCCCTATTTTCTCCCGATTTCATCCCCGATTTCTCCCGATTAGCACCCCTAAGATTTCCCTTTTATTTTCTATGATGTTACGCATAGCCGCATCCCATGCGGTCAATTCTGCCTTGCCGCAAAGGAGCTGTCCAGAAT
>JAFQHO010000024.1 GCA_017397925.1 Ruminococcus sp. | reverse complement strand
TCAATTGATATGTGTTATAATATTCTTGTGGTACTTTTTTCGTCATAATTTAATAATACCACAAAAAATTACTGCTGTCACGCATTTTTTTGCGTGACAGCAGTTTTTTTCTTTTTTTACTCTTTTTTTACAGCGCCTTTTGTACTTTACAGCTGATTTCGTATATCAGGTGATACCTCACGGCACACGCCCTGCTCCTTGTATGTTTCATTTAATAGGTCTATTTCCGCTATAAGCTTACGGCATTTTGCTTTATCATCCATAGCAAGATAAATGTCAAGCAGAATGTTCAGCAACTCTGCCTGTTTATCGATATATGGCATCATATCGGGATAATTCCTGCATATCTCCACAGCTTCCTCTATCGTATCGGCTGACAAACGAAAATCATTATGATAGTAAAAACAGTTTGCCGTAGGGATATGGATAGTGTCGATTATCTCCAAGTCTGTTGGGAAAACCTGTTTAGCAATACGCTCTGCCTGCTCCGTCAATTCCTGTGTTCTTTCAACATCGGGTTCAGCAAGTGTAAAATACCATGCCAACGTCATGCAATAATGGCAATGCTCCGCACTATTTTCAATGATAAACTCTTTCGCTATGTCAAGAAGTTCAGAAACCTCAGCATAATTTTCAGCATCGGGTTCACTTCGCAGCAGTACGCTCGCCATTGACAGACAATACTGCGTAAGATATTTTTCTCTACGGCGGTCAGTTGAAAGCTGCATTTCCGAAATTGCATAGCTCATATTCTCTAAAAGATTTTCGAGCATTTCAGCTTCTTTGGCATTTTCTGGATAGTATGCACCATCAAGTACGGTATCATAATAACAGCCCAGCATATCAAAATACATTGCCCTGATAATATGATGATTGTGCATACTTCTGAAACTATCTGCTTCACGCAGTATTTCCTTGATTTGCACAGCATTAGCCATACCAACGTATATGTCGATCATCTTCTTATGGTACTCCATAACGGTTACTTTATCCGCAGACCATAGCCAATTACGCACCGTTTCTGCTATTACAGGGTGCAAATATACTCTTTTATCTTTATAAAGCCATCCGTCAATTGATAGAGTACTTATTATATCTTCCTGAATATCAGGGAAATACTCGCTCAAAAGGCTAATTTCCATACCTCTTACATTCAGCAAAGCAAGTATTTTCAGCGTAAGTTTTGCATCAGCACTTATAGCACTTGCATCAAACAGTGCTGAGATAATAGCCTCTAATGTGTCGTATACTTCCTCGCCGTCCTTAATATTGCCGACTTTTTCACAAGAAAATCGTGAAAAACCATTCTCACGAATCAGATTAAGTGCAGTATGCACATCAAGCCTGCCTGCTGCAATCTGACGGGCTATAAGTTCCAAAACAAGAGTATGTCCCTGAATAAGCGTAATAATCTCATCAAAGCAAATTCTTTCTTCCTTTGTGATCGGACGTTCAAGGTTCAAGGCTACAAGCCTGAAAAGTTCTGAAATATCTGCTATTGCAGTTATTTCCATAAATGGAAAACTGTTTTTTGGCGGTTTATTTCTTGTTGCAATAATAGTATCATATCCGCAGTCAATAATACGGCTAAGTTCTTTTGTGAGCTTGCCTGAATAATTATCAAGCACGAAAAGCACACGCTTGTTGCCACAGATACATTTAAAAGCCTTTAGCTTACGGATAAAATAGTTTTCAAGTTTCTCGTCATCTTGACGTGATATTGTACTTATTTGCAGCTGCGTATCATCGCAGAATGTCTGCTGAATATCTCCGTCATATTCAAGATAAGTGATAACATCATACTCCGTATGAAATCTTGAAATATAATTCTTGACAAGCGTACTCTTTCCGATACCGCCTATTCCTGTTATATACAGAACATTATTTTTTTGCAGACTCTCTGCAATTTGTCTGATCTCCGCATCTCTGCCAACAAAATCAGGTGATACAGAGGGCAGTACTGGTATAATGTAGTCCTTCTGATTAAGTGCATCTACAAGTTCATCGAGAATTCTTGTAAGTTCATCAATTGTCTTAAATCTGTTTGAAGCCGATGAACGTATAGTATTTCTGAAAAGACTGGTGAAAAGCACCTGAATATCAGGACGTTCCGTGAATTTGCGATACTCACGTTTGCAGTCCTCAAATGGATACTTTGAAAAGCCTCTATGCTCTGTTTCAGTAGAATGTCTGCCAAAAAGAAGATAGAAGACTATCTCTCCGATAGTGTAAATGTCAGCAGATGTACTTATCTTTGCTGCTGCATACGGATTAAGCTGTTCAGGTGCAGCCCATTCTCTTGTGTAAGAAAACAGAGTATTACTGCAATCATTCACATCACGAATACTGTCAAAGTCGATGAACTCCACAAGCTGAGTTACTGTATCATCGGGAGTATTTTGCAGGATAAAAATATTTTCAGGTTTCAGGTCAAGACAGAGATATCCCGACTTGTGATAATATCCCACAGTTTTCGCTATCGTTTTGCAAAGTTCCATATATTGAGGTAAAGTGAGCATATCGAGCTTATCAAGCGTTGTACCGTTATAGCAGGCAACATCAATAAAAGCCGTGCCGTTTGCTTCAAATATATGACTTACAGGCGGTGTCTGATTATTCAGAGATGAAAACTGCCTGATCTGATTCTGTGTTTTTCCCGAAGAAAGAAAACGAGTTTTTCCCACTTCAAAATTATCGTTGTTATGCAGAACATATTCTTTCAAAATACACTTAGTCACAAGTTCGTCGTGATTACACTCAGCAAGATAAGCCACAGTATTTGCACCGCTGCCCAATTTTTCAAGTATCGTGTATTCTCTGCCGTCAGCACTTAATTTATAACCGTTATTCAGCATATTACCGTCCCCTTTCTTCTATATTATATATGATTGTTTTGTGCGATTATAAAAATCAATTCCGACCATTCTGGATAACACAATAAAGCGTATCAATAGGATCATAGGAGTTTGCACAATACAGAAACAGACAATCAAACGGATGTCTAACATAAAGCTGTGCAAATCCACATGAAATAAGTGTACTGTTTAATTCTTCATAGAAGTCCATAAGATTTCCTCCGATAGTATTGGGATCAGAGTTTTCAGCTTCATAATAAAAATTATAGAATTTCAGCAGCATCAAGGTTTTACGCAGAAGTTCATAGGAAGCAACATCTCCATTAACTATCTTACCAAGTGTAACATCATTTGGAAGCGATTCAGTAAAACGCTTAGGAAGTATATTATCTTTTGTTTTTTTACAGCCCTGCTGATATTTGTAACCAAGCAGTGCCTCTATAGTCAAGCTATTCAATCTTTCAGGAGAAATTATTCTTTCTGATTCGTATTTAAGCTGAATATTATGTATGATTTTTATTTCATTACAGATAATGCTCCTTGCAAGTTGAAATTGCTGCTTATTATCATAACAATGCTCTGAAAGATAATGCAGGAATTTCTCGTCATTGTCTATATCGAGTATCATAGTCAATATCTGTGAAGTAGATGTATGTGCTTTCTCCTGAGATACAAATCCATTCGACTTTTCAAACAAATCAGCTGCTACAGAGTAAGGCTTCTTATGATATAGAGCATACATAAATACTGCATCCGTACTATTTTTCACATTAAACGGAAGCGTAAGATAATGTTTCTGAAAGAAAATAGCCGTCTGCTGAAAGTCCATTTCAAGAGCATAGCAGAGATCATAGTTATTTTTACGGTTAGTGATACCCGGTACAGTACCTTTTATCCATTCCTGCACAGTACGGGGGCATGAAAATCCCAAAATCTTTTTATAACGCTGTTTTATCTCCGTAAGCATAAGCTCCGTATCATTGACAGAACAAGAAGTTCCAAGCTGATTTAGCCTTGCAGATATACCTTCTAAAAATACGGGATGTGCTTCAAGTTCTAAAGCACGTTCAATGCCTTTAATAACATCTTGAGGTTCCTTTACGTCTACAGGCATTTCAAAACAGGTCACATCATAGATATATTCGGTATATTCATCCCGAAATAATTCAGGTGTATTTTCTCGAATGATACTCATACTTTTCCTCGCTTTCTTCATGGTAAAATTCACAGTATTTTTAACACATTATTCTTTAAATTTTATTATAACATTTTCGTAGCAGAACGTCAACCAATAAAAAAAGAGCGTGTAAAACTCCTAATCAGCATTTCTGAAATAGATCCTCTGTTGGACACATTCTCCAACAGAGGATTTGCTATATTACGATTAGTTTCATTTACGGCTGATAGATTTCTGAACATAATCCTCAACAGCTTTTCTTGGGATTTTCCAGGTTTTACCGATTTTAAATGACTGTATGTCACCGTTTCTGAGTAAGGTATATAAGGTACTTTTACCAATATCCAGATATGCCATTACTTC
>JAFQHO010000023.1 GCA_017397925.1 Ruminococcus sp. | reverse complement strand
TTGAGAAAAAACAGCTATGCACGACATCTGCTTCGTCAACCTCCCTTGGAGTGCGACAGCACGCCTGTGGAAGGTTTCCTTGCAGCTGTCATACCTATCTGTTTTTTCTTTAATCAAACGAGTTTTTAGAGATGCCCTTAAGAATCGATTCGTAAAGTTATTTAAAAACGTTTATAATAGTTTCAAGAATCTGTCCCATATAAAACTCTCCTTATTAATTATCATTAGAACACACATCATTTAAGCTTATCCATTATATACTGAAAACTTTCAGCCTTATGCGGCAGAGTACAGTCGGTACAATCCTTTATACCATTTGGGGTTATTGAATAATTTCCGCCGCAGTCAAAATGATTATACAGCGGACAATAACAGAAAAGACAGTTGAAGTTTTCAGCATTATTCACCTTATGACAAGGGAAATACTCGCAGTTATGATTTCTAAAGAAATTTGAGCTGTTATCCATCTATACCCTCCATTTCCTGACGGTATTCAATCAATCCGTATTTGATTTTGATTCTCTCCATTTTCTCAAGCATAGGTTCTGCGGCAAGCATTATGAAAATCACAGTACCGAAGGCGTGAATTAAATCCATTGGAAAACCTGAAATATAATAAGCTGTAATCAGTTTTAAACTCAGGCTTTCAGTTGAAAACATAAATGCAGACGCAGGATTCATAATTCCACCGTAAATAATAACAGCTGAAAATGCTCCGAAAATCGCAAGAGATATACGATTTCTCCGAAGCCAGCCTTTTTTAAATAAAACTCCTGCAAAAAATCCGATGATTCCCATTGCAAACATCTGCCACGGAGTCCAAGGACCTTGCGAAAACATAATATTTGATACAAGCATTGTCACAGCTCCTACAAGAAATCCCGTTTCACCGCCAAATGCAACGCCTGCTATAATCGTAAGTGCAAGAACAGGCTTAAACTGGGGCAGCATAAAGAACAGACATCTGCCTGCAACACCGATAGAACAGATAACAGCTATTGTTACAAGCTCACGAGCCATAGGCTTTCGTCCCTCAAATACAATGAAAAAGGGCAGCATACATTCCGTCAATACAAGAAATGCAATCAGACTGTAACTGCTGCTGTCAAGATAGAATACCCCTGCAAATATAGTCAGCGGTATCAGAATTAGTATTGAAACAGCTGCAGCAACCGTTCTCTTGCTAAGATTTCGTTTTTCTTTCGGTGTCTGTATTTCGATTGACGGCTCGCTTCTTCTGCCAATTGCAAGCAGAAATACAGCAAGGGACACAAAGAGAATGATATATAAATACAGTTGATTTTCTCCTGCGGTGCTTATTCCTGTTTCGTCAATCATCGCTGTTAAATCAGAAATTCCTGTTGCGTAAATAAATACTCCAAAGGCAGTTAAGGCTGAAATCACAGCAATAACTTTTCTCCATAATGCCAAAAAAATTGGCTTTGAATTTGTGTTTTTTACTGTTCTTTCAGGCAAAGGCTGTAATTTTTCTGAAACGCTGGTAGTTTCAATCGTTGTTCCGCCGCAGCAAAGGATAATATCGTTTACAGTAACAGCGTCAGGAATATGATTTCTCGCCATTCTGTTTGCAGGAGTTGTATAAAAGCTGTTCCCCGAAAAGAATCCCCTCGGCGTACCCTCAGCCACAATATTACCGTCAAAGAACATTCCGCAATATGTGGTATATTCTGCACAAAATGAAACATCATGGCTTACCATAAGCACAGATATACCGCTTGCAGTCAGCTTTTTTATAATTCCGGCAAAATGAACCTTAAATTCAGCGTCCAAGCCTTTTGTTGGCTCGTCAAGCAGAAGAATATCGGGAGAAGTCAGCAAAACCTTTGCAAGTGCGGCTCTCTGCTGTTCCCCACCTGATAAATCATAGGGGTGGCGATCGAGTAAATCTGTAAGCTCACAAGTTGACACAGTCCACGACATAAGTCGCTCTTTCATATCAGATGAGATTTTTGTTCTGCCGAAAGCGTCATATAACTCCTCTCTGACTGTCTTTTTCACAAAAAGCGTCTGCGGATTCTGCGGTAACATTCCGATTTTGCCGACTGCTCTTACCGTTCCTCTGTATGCTTTCTGAATTCCTGCAAGAACTTTCAATGCCGTTGATTTGCCTGCACCATTACCGCCAAGTATCGCAAAGAATTCGCCTTTATGAAGCTTAATCGAAAAGCCTTTCAGAATATCAGGAAGTTCCTTGTCATATCTGAAAAAAACTTCATCACATTCAAGGATAATTTCTTCATCAATTATATATTCATCAGCTTTGTAAAGCGGAAGAAGTTCCTGTTCTTTATTCCTCTCCGCAAGAAAATGACTTCCGTCACGGACTGTCACAGGACAGGGCAATTTTGTTTCAATACCTGCCCACACTCTCATTGCGGTTGGCATTGCAAGAAACATTCCGCTGTTTTTCCACTTTAAAGCCATCCCCACATTTTCGGGAGTATCATCGCATATAATTCGTCCTTTTTCCATTACTACAATTCTTGTGGCAAAGGGAAACGCTTCTTCAAGACGATGCTCGGTGAGGATTATCGTTATGCCGAGTTCACGGTTTATTCTGCCAAGCAGATTAAGAAAATCAACTGCGGCTATGGGGTCAAGCTGGGCTGTCGGCTCGTCAAGAACAAGGATTTCAGGCTCCATTGCTACCACGGACGCAAGGCTTAAAAGCTGTTTCTGTCCGCCCGACAGTTCTGCCGTATTCTTGTAGAACAACGCTTCAATCCCGAAAAATGCGGCAGTTTCCGCAACACGCCGTCTGATAACAGGGATATCATATCCAAGGCTTTCCAATCCGAATGCAAGCTCGTGCCATACCTTATCCGTGACTGTCTGATTTTCGGGAGATTGCAGAACGAATCCGATTTCCTGTGACTGTGTTCGTTCGTCAATATCTTTCAGCAGTTTATCGTTGAAAAATACTTCACCACTGAATTTACCGTGAGGAGTCAGACAGGATTTCATATGCCGCAGAAGCGTGGATTTTCCACAACCTGATGAACCGCAGATTATGACAAATTCGCCCTGTGTGATTTCAATGGAAACATCATTCAGAGCATTGTTTTCTTCCTGTGGATATGCAAATCTCACATTTTTGAATACAAGGCTTTCCATTTCAGCTCCTCCTTTACATTTATTAAGAACGGTGTGATACACATTCCCAAATAGACAAAATAAAACGGTATTGTTGTCACATCAAATGCGGCATAGCGGATATTCGGGAAATAACGGAAGCCGAATGCAGACACAATACTCCCTGCAAGAAGAAATAATCCGCAGAATCCAAACCATATTACAGCATATACATCACGTTCTTCAAAGCGGTATATAGAAAATGCAGTCCGCTTTTTCAGTCCGTATCCACGACTTTTCATGCTGTCGGCTGTTTCAATTGCGTTTTCAAGCGCCCATGTTACAGATGCCGAAAGAATTGTAATCGCAGTTTTCGTACGTGAAATAAGGCTACCGCTTGATACATCCCTGCCAATACACCGCTGTGTTTCCGCGACGGAGAACATATGTGCTTTAAATCTCGGTACAAACCGCAGGGACATGCTCAGTACGAGGGACAGCGACGGGATTATTTTTCCAAAAAGATATATGAACTTATCCGATGTCATAACACGATTGAATGATACAAACCACAAAAGTATTGTCACAAGCATTACTCCCGATGAAATGCCATACAAAATACTTTCAAGGGTAAGAGGATTACCGTTGCTGAAATATATCAGAATAGTTTGTCCCTCATGGTTGAATGCAGGATTGATAAAGGCTGTAACAAGAATGGACGACAGACAGAATTTTAGTATGAACATAATACTTTTTCTGCCCTCCATGCTGATACAATACACAGCTGCACATATCAGCGATATTGCCTGTGCAATGGGATGTGTAAGGCAGAATGAAAAGGATATGACAAGCAAAAAGTACAGAAAATTCACAAAAGGGTGAAAATCACGAAAGGTATCACGCATAGTTATCCCATCCAATCACAGCTGACATCTTTGCCGAGGTCACAAGTGTATCTGAATTCAACTGTTTCACCGTCTTTCAGCTGATATCTTGAACAGCCGTAGTTGGGGTACCAGCCGTCCACACAGTACATCCAGCCCGAAAGATTTCCGCAGTCAAATTCGTAAAGATTGTTGATTCCCTCAACATAGGCACTATTGTATACAGGTGTCCATGAAGCCTCCATATGAATATTATTTTCCTTGCAGACACGCTGAAGCTCATCGAATACAGACTCGCCCTCGTAGAATGTAACAACTGTCGGGGGAAGTATAATGCCATTTGAGGGGACAATTTCTCTTTTGTCAGCTTCAAGGTCATTGAGATTATTCAGTATTGTTGAACACTCAATGGAGAATGTACAAGTGAACGCTTTATCGTTGTTGATTTCCTGATTTTCAGGTTCAACTGGCATAGGCTTACCTTCGGGAACAGGGTCAGTTTTGTATTTGTCCTGATCTGTTGCATTTCCGTCGGAATATATGCGGTTGTCGCTGTTATTAACTCCCGAAAGGTACTCGTCACGTTCAGCTGATGTTACAGTTTCAGTTTGTATAATATTTTCTTCGGTATAAACCTTTTCTGTTTGCGGCTGACTATCGCTGTATGAATCAGTGACAGGTGCAATCGTAAATTCGCTTACTACTTTATCAATCGGAATATTCAGTATAGTGGTTTTACTTCCTGTAACAGAAACAGAGTATACAGCTTTGCCGTCATTATATGCGGAGGCATTCTGCTCTGTCCACTTTTCATTGAGATGAATCGAGAGAAGAAGCGGAAAGCCGAAATCCGAACTTTCGTTCATAACTGTTTTAATTCCGTTATCGGTTTCTGTAAGTTCAATGGATAAATTTATATCTCTTGTATTCTTTATATCGCTGCCGAAAATTGTCCATTCGTAATGAATTGAGTTTGAATTTCCCTCAAAGACAGCAATGGCATTTTCTTTTTTTATCTCATCAAGAATTTTCTTTTCTATGATTCCGCTTTCGGGGATTGTCATAGGCTCATTGAGATCTGTTTGTGCATAATTTCCCTTACAGGAAGTAAAACAGAACGCAAGAGCAATTGTTAAAATAAGGCTGAAAATTCGTTTCATATTTATCATCCCACAACTATTTTACTGTTTCTGACTTTCAATGTATCACGAGCAATTGCAAGACTTTCGTTTTCGTCCGATGCCGCAAAAACAGCGTCCTCAAATACAAGGTCGTACACATCTCCTGTTGACGCACTTCCACGCAGTCGGAATTTCAACCGCAGTACAACATTGTCGTTTTCTTTAAGTAATGACTTGGTGAAAGCGTTTTTGCCTGCCGTTGTATCAAGATACATAATATTGATTTTTCCCGATTTATTGCATTGGGACGGATTACAGCCCCACTCGGGAAGCTTTTTCGTTACGTTTTCATCTTCGTTGAGTACAAATACATTCCCTTCTCCAAGACCGATAAATTCAAGATACGCAGGGTCAAAGGCTATACTCATACTTGCCGCAGGATAAAGTGCGTCACCGAAATCTGAAATTGTTACATCAAGGGAGATTTCTTCCGTGTCTGTACTGATTTTCTGGGGAGTTTCTATTGTAAGCGTCGGGATTTTATTTATGCTTTGATTACAGCGTGTGAAAAGCAGTAAAATTATGATAAGCAATATAATTCCCAATATAATTATAATCCATTTCCTTGACTTTGATTTTTTCTTTTCTTCACTCATAAATGCTCCTTTATAAAGGGAATGGGAGCGATAAATCACCCCCACCCTTATATTGTAACCTCTATATTACTTGTTCGTGCTTAAAGCAGATGCCTTTGTGATAATCATATATTCGCTGTCATTTACATAAGCTTCAACAATACCAAGTGCATCAAATGTATTAATTCGACTGTCGCTGTTTACGTTAAGTGCAAGGATTTCATCGTCCTCAGGTGCATCTGTCTTGCGGAGCCATGTATCAACAGCACCGAGAGCATCCTGTGCGTTGATAATACCGTCGTTGTTTACATCACCAAAAGTAATATCAGCAGGTGTTTCTGTTGTGTATGTAAAGTTTGCGCTGTCTGCAAATTCTGTCATATCAATTCCTGCGTCAACAAGGCATACATATGTCATAATTCCTGTTTTCTCAGAAATTTCGGAACTGTATCTGAACTCATACTTGTTAGTGCTGTCATTGTATGCAAGCTTTCCGATTTTGTCATAGCCTACTGCTGCAACGGCAACAGCTTTCTTTGTTGAGGGGATAAGGTCAATATCATCACCGATGTAAAGACAAACTGCACTATAGGATACGCCCTTGACAACATCAATTACGCCTGTAGTTTCTGTGGTATCTACAATAATCATTGACTTTTCATCAGCAGAATCAGAATTGAGCTTGATTGACATTCCACCCACAGATACATCAAGCTTGTCGCCTGCATTTACCTTATCAACGGTGAATTCGATTGTGAAAAGCTGTGCAGGGAACTCTGTTCCGCTTACAGTAATATCGTTGTTGTTGTTAGCGTCAAAATATACCACACGAAGCTTTCCTGTTTCTGCTTCAAGGTGATAGCTTACCTCACCGCCGTCAAGGCGATTTCCAGCTGTTACGGAAGATACGCTTAAACCTGCGGGAACATTCATAACAAAGTCAACAAGTTTATATCCTGCTGTATTATCCCATTGGTCAATACTGATTGTAGCATTGAAGTTTTCACCTGACTTGTCAGAAATCTCTGACGGAACGCCAAGAATAGCGACAAGCTTTCCTGCAACTACTTCGCTTTCAGCAGCGTCAAATTCAACGTCAGACATATCATAAAGGGCTGTTTTGCCATTCATAAAGCGGTTATATGCTGCAAGAGCATAACAAGCCTGATCGGTTGCCATACCGTTTGCACTGCCTGCCGCAACGTGCTTGAATGCGGCTTCATCTTCGATATAATGAGTAAGCAAAGCATCTACAACGGATTTGTTGTTCTTCACAAATCTGCTGTCTGTATCGGGATTAATTCCCCATGTTGTTGCCGCAATAATAACCTGTGCAGAACTTTCGCAGTTTGCATCTCTGAAAGAAGAATATCCGCCGTCCTCATTCTGAACATCAGAAAGGCAAGTTAATGCCTTTTCAGCTGCCGCTGATACTTCAGCCTGATCTCTGTAAGGATAAAGAGCCTGAAGTGCCATTGATGTTACATCGGGATCGGAAACACTTCCGCTTAATGCCCAGCCTCCGTCAGAAAGCTGTCTGCTTAAAATATCATCAATACATTGCTGACGGATTGTTGTATCAACAGTCTGATAGTTGTTTGTATCAAGAGCAATGAGAGCAAAAACAGTTCCGTTAAGTCCCTGCTTTTTAATCCAGCTGAAATCTTCGTAAGGTGTAATGAGATTCCAGTCGCCTACCGATGTTGCGTCCTTACCGATAGAAGAAAGTGCGATGATAAGACGTGAGTTATCTGTGGACTTTGATTTGTGAAGTACACCGTTTGCAAGTGAAACTGATGCGGCTTTTTCATTTACTGTTGCTACAATTCTGTCGTAATAGTCATTGAAATAAGCGTTATCCTTTTCAAAATAACCGCCTCTTGCAAGGCTGAGAATTGTCCATTCTCCTGCATTTGTACCGAAAGCAGGCTCTGTTACTGTATCGGCAAGCTTTGCCATTGTTGCATTCAGAACAGCACTTACATCCTGTGGCTGACGTGCCGCAGCGGATTCTTTAACATTTACAACTGCACTTGCAGGTGATGATACAATATCCTCACTGTTTTCCGCACCATAAGCACCGTCACACCAGAGATACCATGTACCGTCAGAGGGGAATGTAACCTTACCCTCACCGCTGCTGTCAGTTGTAACACTTCCTGCGGCATTACCTATGCTTGTTCCGTAGTAAACTGTATATCCCGATTCATCAAGCAAAGCCGCTTCTGAACCCATTGCAGAATAGGAACGGACAAGTCTGAAAGTGGTTTCCTTGCCGCTTTCTGCGGAATAGTTGTGAGTAATTTCTCCGTTTTCATCTGCAAAATAATGGAATCCTGTGGCTGAATCGCTGTAAAACGACCAGCTTGTGTAACCTGCAATATCGAAGAAATCTCCCTCTGACAGAACAATCTGGTCGGCAGTTACGCCCCAGCCGTCAACTTCGGGATAAATACCGTTGTAAAAATAATTGAGATTGCAGTCCTCAAATCCGAAAAGACCGCTTTCGAAGAAGATACTGCCTGCACTTCCCGTAACATTTACATCGGACCAGTCGTTGCCGATGATATTTTCCTGTGTGTAGATATAGAGGTGAAGTGCTGTAGCATCGGGTGTGCCGTCGCCATCCTTGTCGTATTTATAATCGCCAAGACCATATGTGTCAAGGTCAATAGCGGCAAGGTCATCCAGCGATACAGCTGAATATGCAACAGCGTTTCCTTCTTTTCCGTTTATGAACTGTCCGTCATAGCTGATTGAAATGTACACGTTGTTGCTTTCAGCAGCTGTTGCTGTAAATGGAATCGCAGTCACCATTGTTGTAAGAGCAAGAAACGCACTTGTAATTCTTTTACCTATCATATTATTCTCCTTTTTCATTTGGTGTAATATATCCTTCAGGCTCGGATATATTCGTTTTTGAAGCTTTCTGATGAGATACAAGGCAATTTTTCTTACTGGGATTCTTCCGCTTTCGCTTATGGGATTTCTTCGGTTTAATTTTTGCTTCTTTCAGACCTGCAGCCTCCAATGCTCTTGGCCACGGACCGAGAAAGGCTTTGATTCGTGACCTTGTTGAGTCATCGAAATCCTCTTTCTGTGGAAGTCTTCCCAATTCCTTGTATTTTTGACGCAAAAGTTCTTCCGCCAAGGACTTTTTCTCATCTGGTGTCACTTATCATCCCTCCTCTGCAACGATAAAAAATACCCTTTCAACCAACGGTCAAAAGAGTACAACTGATTTATGGACGCACACAAAAAAGACTTTGGCATAAAAAAGAATATAACCAAAGCCGCTGCACGGTGACAAATCGGTTGCACTCTTCTCACCAAAGTTGTGTTGAACCTAAAAAGATACGGCAGGTTTCCTGACTTATGATGCTGTGAAATAATCACAGTAAAAGCAAGCCTTCTCAGGACAGTATATCCCAATGGCAATTTTGCTTTCTCTTGTCAAATACAGTAATGGCGGTTGTTCAGGATTCAAACCTGATTCCCTTTTTCATCTACTCAGCTAACAACTTTTCAAACCGTATCTTCTTATATCGATATTTTATTTTTCTTATTATATCATATCTTCCGTAAAATGTCAATATTATAATGAAATACTCTTTTGATAAGTAATGAAATACTCTTTTGATAAGAAAAATGCAATCAACAAAAGAATCTTGACTCCGCCGGAAAGCATTTAGGGCAACACCGCACAGAGCTTGTACGAAATATCACCAATTCTTGACAAGTTCATTTTTACAACTCAAGGGCATCTCTTATTGCATTATAAAGCTTCAAAAAAGGAGTATGATCGAATTTGTTGCGTGCTTTGCTTAAAGCTTGCTGAGACATCGTAATACCTTCTTTCTCAAAGAATTTGTTAAGAGCGTTCTGGGTTGAAGTTTTGTTCATTGAAAACATAAATTTCAGAAGCTTTTCAAAAGGCATTTTACGATTTCTGGTAAAATACTCAGGCTTGAAACGGCTTTCATCAAGTGTAGCTTTTGCTCTTAAAATTGATGCTGAAATACCAATTGCAATTATCATCGAAAACATTCTAATGCACCTCAAAATCAGGAAGTATATCAAATAGATATCTACTTCCGATTTTATCGGCTTTTTCATTTTGTCAATTGGTATTTTACACAAACTTTTTATTACTTTTTTGTGGGTATTTTTGCGTGCTTAAGTTGTGGATAGTGCTTGTGTAAGACCTTTGCTTTTTCTTAATTCCTGTAATTTCTCATTGAATTCCACGATATTCCTCCCGCTTTTTATCAAGCCGTAAAACATTTGCATAATAAATCAGAAACAATCCAGCACTTAAAAATACTGAGCCGATAATATCTGTCAGCCAATGAACGCCTGCAATAGTCCGTCCGATTAACATAAATAACGAAAAGAGAATAGTAGATGGCGTAATAATTCTTCTGACAACCCTGTTTTTAATTCTTCGGTCAATCTGAAAAATAACAGTCGGCATAACGCTTGACACGAGTAGCGTTGTAGATGAAGGGTATGACACTTCCATTCTCCCGTCAATTAGTACGGGTCTGTAATTTATCGGTATCATTTCAAAAATCAGGTAGCCGAAGATTACAATTACATAATACACGCCTAACAGCAGAATATCAATATCCACCTTCAAAAGGCTTTTTCTTTGAAGTAGCTGAACAAAGCCGACTGCACCATAAATCACACAGCAGAAAAGCGGCACAAGACCGAGCCAATCGGTGATGTGATAGATTGTCATATTCACACCTGTCATATTGTGAAACGAGCAATTCAGCGCAAACCGACAACAGTTCCATAAACTCCGACGGGCTGAACATCAACTGTCAGAATCAGTATTGTCCAGAATACAAATACTGCAATCAGGATAAGTCCGACAGAAAACAATTTTTTATCTTTCATTTTTATTTGTCCTTTCGCATATTATTTTGCTCTCAGAGCTGATTTAATAATAGCAAAGGATATAAAAACAGTAAAGAACCGCATTGTCACGCTGA
>JAFQHO010000022.1 GCA_017397925.1 Ruminococcus sp. | reverse complement strand
TCAATTGATATGTGTTATAATATTCTTGTGGTACTTTTTTCGTCATAATTTAATAATACCACAAAAAATTACTGCTGTCACGCATTTTTTTGCGTGACAGCAGTTTTTTTCTTTTTTTACTCTTTTTTTACAGCGCCTTTTTGGACAGTCTGAAAAGCCAAGCTTTCGCTTGACTTTTTCGACAGACTGATACATAAAATATTTTTACATACATCTTATTCAACATATTTAATTTTTAGAGGTTCCATTTTAATAATCAGCACAAAAACACTTGACAAAATACACATAATAATGATATAATTATAAGAACGTATACCCTGACGAAGTATGATTCTATCAGGCAAAAAAGAAAGGATTACTTATGACAAAAATTGATAAAACTGTCATTAGGGAAACAAGATATATCGCTGGAGTAACAATCATACTCAGCGTTATAATGGAAGCTGTCTTTCTTATAATTGGTATGTGGAGCTACAAAGTGCTGTTGGGAAATATCCTCGGTGCAGCTGTAGCAGTAGTAAATTTTCTCCTTATGGGCATAACCGTACAAAAAGCGGTGCAGAAGGACGAAAAGGATGCCGCCACGCTGATGAAGCTATCCCAGACACTGCGGAATATGATGCTTCTCATTGCAGCTGTGCTTGCAATTGTACTGCCTTTTATAAACCCTGTGGCAGCAATAATCCCCTTGTTTTTCCCTCGTATAGCTATCACGCTGATACCTCTGCGTGACAGAAATAAGAACAACGGAAAGGAGAATGGCAATGGAGAATGATAAACAACGTTTCAAACTGCTTGATACGGTATATACAGCAATGATGATTTTGCCGATTGTATTTGGAATTATCCTGAAAATATTTACAACTCCGCTGAGTGAAGGCATTTCCATATCGGGTGCAAAAATCTTCTTTACGATTAAGCTTCCCATACAGGATTTACCCATAACGGAATCACAGGTGCATTCTTGGCTTGTAATGATATCCATAACAGGATTATGTTTATTCCTCACTCACGGAATAAAAGAAAAAGCCGATACAAAACGTCAGCACGTAGCAGAGTGGATAGTTGAAAATGCACAGAAGCTTGTTGACGGCAATATGGGCGAATATTTCAGCGGATTTGCTCCTTTTATAGCAGCAATCCTGGGACTTTCAGCATTTTCAAGCTTGCTGGCTCTGTTCGGACTATACGCCCCCACATCGGACGTAAATGTAACCGCAGGCTGGGCTATACTCGTATTCTTCCTTATAACATATTATAAGATGAAATGCGGCCCCGTAATATATGCAAAAAGCTTTGCTGACCCACCACTGCTCGCACCTCTCAACATCATAAGTGAGGTTGCAACCCCTGTATCTATGGCATTCCGTCACTACGGAAACGTGCTTTCAGGCTCAGTAATCTCTGTGCTTCTTGCATCAGGTTTACAGGGACTCTCAGCAATCGTATTTGGAAAACTCCCTGGATTTCTCGGAGAATTTCCCTTCTTACAGATAGGTATTCCTGCAGTACTGTCAATATACTTCGACGTATTCAGCGGTTTACTTCAAGCGTATATTTTTGCTATGCTGACAATGCTCTACGTAGCAGGTGGTTTCCCTGCAGATGAGTATTACAGACGCAAAGCATTAAATAAATCATAATCAAACAAAATGGAGGAAATTAAAATGTTAGAACTCGCTATTGGTATTATTCTCGGAAGCTGTGCACTCGGTGCAGGTATTGCAATGATTGCAGGTATCGGCCCCGGTATCGGTGAAGGTAACGCTGTTGCAAAAGCTTGTGAGGCTATAGGCAGACAGCCTGAATGCAAGGGTACTGTTACAACAACTATGCTCATGGGTTGTGCCGTTGCAGAAACAACAGGTCTTTACGCTCTCGTTATCGCTATCCTGTTGATATTCGTAGCACCCGGCAGACTTGTTGATATCCTTATGGAAACTATTAAGTAATTGGATTTGAGGTTGATTAAATGCAGTCATTAGATGTAATTTCTGTCAATTTCTGGCAGATTATAATATCCCTCGCCAACCTCACAATTCTGTTTCTCATATTGAAAAAGCTGCTGTTCAAACCTGTACAGAATGTACTGGAACAAAGACAGAAAACTCTTGACAGCAAATATGACGCTGCAGACAAATCCGCAGCAGAAGCTGAAGAAAACAAGAAGGCGTGGGAGGAAAAGCTCCGTAATGCTGAAGAAAAAGCTGATGAAATCATCAGAGAAGCTTCAGAGGACGCTAAGAACCACAGCGACAGAATTGTTGCCGATGCAAGAAATCACGCAGATAGTATTCTCCGACAGGCACAGAATGCAGCAGAACTCGAACGCCGCAGTGCTGAGGAGGACATCAAGAGAGAAATCGTTGATGTATCTGCTGTACTTACGGAAAAAATACTCGGCAGAGAAATCAATATGCAGGATCATCGTGCAATGATAGATTCATTTATCGCAGAAATAGGTGACGGCGATGACGGAGATAAGTAGAGAATACGCTGAGGCACTGTATGCCATAGCCTGCGAGGAGAATTCCAAAAAGGAATATATAGCCGCATTAGAGCAGATTTCCGCAGTATTTGGTGATAATCCCGAATATACAGAATTTCTTGTCTGTCCGGGTATTCCCCTTTCTGAAAGGCAGAAGGCTTTAGAGGAAGCTTTCACAGGCAGAGTACCTCAATATATAGTTATGTTCTTGCTTTTACTCTGCGAAAAAGGCAGAATACAGCTTTTCAATCAGTGTCTTGCTGAATACAGAAAGCTTGTGGATGCCTCTGAAAATGTTGCAGTTGCAAGAATAACAAGTGCCGTAGAGCTTACACAGGCAGAAAAAGACGGCATAAGAACAAAGCTTGAAAAAGCAATGAAAAAGAGTATCATTACAGAATGTATTGTAGATCCCGCTGTTATGGGCGGAGTAATAATAGAAACTGAAGGCAGGATAATCGACGGAAGTTTACGCAGATCCCTGCAGGAAGTAAAGGAAGTGATTGGCAGATGAATGGAAAACCTGAGGAAATCAGCGGAATTATCAAAGCTCAGATTAAACATTATAAATCCCGCATTGAAATGCGTGAAACAGGTACAGTTATCCTTGTAGGTGACGGTATTGCAAGAGTTTACGGCATCAGAGAGTGTATGGCAAGCGAACTGCTGGAATTTGAGGACGGAAGCTATGGTATGGCTCAGAACCTTGAAGATGAAACAGTATCCGTTGCACTCCTGTCAGACAAGAACAATATCAAAGAAGGTACAACTGTACGCAGAACAGGAAACGTAGTATCAGTCCCCGTAGGCGAAGGCTTTCTCGGCAGAGTTGTAAATGCTCTTGGCGAACCTATAGACGGCAAAGGCCCCATTCCTGCAAGCGGAACACGTCCTGTTGAAAGCGACGCTCCCGGAATTATCGAAAGAAAGAGCGTTGATGTCCCCTTACAGACAGGTATCAAGGCTATTGACAGTATGATTCCTATCGGCAGAGGTCAGCGTGAGCTTATCATCGGTGACCGTCAGACAGGTAAAACTGAAATTGCTATAGATACTATCATAAATCAGCGTAATACAGACGTTATCTGTATTTACGTAGCTATCGGACAGAAAAGTACATCTGTTGTTCAGCTTGCAAACGAGCTTGAAAGAGCGGGAGCTATGGAGTATACAACTATTGTATCAGCATCTGCCTCTGAATCTGCTCCACTGCAGTATATTGCACCCTATTCAGGCTGTGCTATGGCTGAATATTTCAGAGAGCAGGGCAAGGACGTACTCATCATATACGATGACCTTTCCAAGCACGCTGTAGCATACCGTGCATTATCCCTGCTTATCCGCAGACCTCCGGGACGTGAGGCATACCCGGGAGATGTATTCTATCTCCATTCAAGACTTCTTGAAAGAGCTGCAAATGTGGCTCCCGAATACGGCGGTGGCTCAATCACAGCCCTTCCCATTATTGAAACACAGGCAGGCGACGTTTCAGCCTATATCCCTACCAATGTAATCTCTATTACAGACGGACAGATATTCCTTGAAACAGAGCTTTTCCACGCAGGTATTATGCCTGCGATAAACCCAGGTATCTCCGTAAGCCGAGTTGGTGGTTCAGCGCAGCTCAAAGGTATGAAGAAGGTAGCGGGCGAATTGAAGCTGCTGTATTCACAGTACCGCGAACTGCAGTCATTTGCTCAGTTCGGAAGTGACCTTGACGCCGATACAAAGGCACGTCTTGCCCTTGGTGAGCGAATTGTTGAGGTTCTCAAGCAGAGCAGAAACTCCCCTGTAAGAGTGGGATGTCAGGTTGCTATTGTTTATGCCGTTACAAAGGGCTATCTCAACGATACCCCTGTAAATAAGGTAAAGGACTACGAACAGAAGCTTTATGACAAGCTTGAAGCCGAATACAACGGATTCCTTGAACGTATAGAACAGGGATATTTCGACGATGAGGACATTGAAGAACTCAAAAAGGCATTAAGCGAAATGAAGAGGTGAGTTAATGGGCGTCGATACAAAAAAATTGCGAAACCGCATAAAAAGCGTCGATTCCACACTTCATCTCACAACTGCAATGGGACTTGTTGCATCCTCTAAAATCCGAAAGGCTATGGACGCTATGCTGAAAAGCCGCGAATACTCCGAAGCTATCGGACGAGTTGTGCAAAATCTTGCAGGAAACAAGGAATGCGAAAAAAGTCCGTATATGGAACAGAAAAAAGAAGGTAAAACCTGCATAATCGTTATTGCAGGCGACAGAGGCCTTGCAGGCGGCTATAACTCCAACGTTTTCCGTCTTGCAAGACAGTATCCCGAGGCTGAATTCATCGCTATAGGAAAGCGTGCCTGCGATGTATACGGAGGTCAGTACAGCGCTGAATATTTCAGCTTTGAACAGGCATCATCACTTTCAAAGGAGTTATGCAGCCGCTTTGCTGAGGGCAGCATAAACCGCATTGGAATTATCAGCACAGAGTATATCTCTATGATGTCACAGGAAAGCCGTATAAGCTGGATACTCCCCCTGTCAAGAACTGAGGAAAAAGCTGATTTAACGGGTATTATCTTCGAACCCGATGAGCTTTCCGTACTCAATACAGCTGTTCCGCTGTATGTGGCAGGTATGATTGTGGCTAATGTACGCGAAAGCTTTGCAAGCGAGGTTGCCGCAAGACGCTGCGCTATGGACTCAGCAGGAAAAAATGCCAAGCAGATGATAGATGACTTGCAGCTTCAGTATAACCGTGCAAGACAGAGTGCTATCACTCAGGAAATTACAGAAATCGTTGCGGGAAGCGGTATGTAATCGCCGATTCTCCCCATTATAAATGCTCCACCGATAAAATTCGGAAGCAATAAAGGTGGTATACAAATTATGTCAGAAAATACAAAAGGTGTTGTTTCACAGGTTATGGGACCTGTAGTAGACGTACGTTTTGAGGAAGGCTGTCTGCCTGCTATATTCAACGCTTTGACAATACCCAAGGGTGATAAGGTCCTTACTGTTGAGGTAGCACAGCATATCGGCGACAATACTGCAAGATGTATTGCTATGTCCTCTACAGACGGTCTTAAAAGAGGTGTGCCTGTAACAGATACAGGTGCTCCGATAAGCGTTCCCGTAGGCAGAGATACACTGGGACGTATCTTCAACGTTCTCGGTGATACTGTTGATAATAAGCCCGCACCTAAAACAGAGGAACTCTGGAACATACACAGAAGCGCTCCCGATTATGACGAGCTTTCCACTTCAACGGAAATCCTCGAAACGGGAATCAAGGTAATTGACCTTATATGCCCTTATTCAAAGGGTGGTAAAATCGGACTTTTCGGCGGTGCCGGCGTTGGTAAGACGGTTCTCATTATGGAGCTTATCAACAACGTTGCCAAGCAGCACGGCGGTCTTTCCGTATTTACAGGCGTTGGAGAGCGTACCCGTGAAGGTAACGACCTCTACAATGAAATGAAGGAATCAGGAGTATTGAGCAATACTACTCTCGTTTACGGACAGATGAACGAGCCTCCCGGAGCAAGAATGAGAGTTGCTCTTTCAGGCCTTACTATGGCTGAGTACTTCCGTGACAAGGAAGGACAGGACGTTCTTCTCTTTATTGACAATATTTTCAGATTTACACAGGCCGGCTCAGAGGTATCAGCACTTCTTGGTCGTATGCCCTCTGCTGTTGGTTATCAGCCTACGCTGGCAAATGAAATGGGTGCTTTGCAGGAGCGTATTACATCAACTAAAAAAGGCTCTATTACGTCAATTCAGGCGGTATATGTACCTGCTGATGACCTTACAGACCCTGCCCCTGCTACTACATTCGCACATCTTGACGCTACTACAGTTCTTTCAAGAGATATCGCATCACAGGGTATTTATCCAGCGGTTGACCCTCTTGAATCCACAAGCCGTATCCTCTCAGCTGATATACTGGGCGAGGAGCATTACACTGTTGCCCGTGAGGTACAGCGTATTCTCCAGCGTTATCAGGAGCTTATGGATATCATTGCCATTATGGGTATGGACGAGCTTTCTGATGAGGATAAGCTTCTTGTACAGCGTGCAAGAAAGATTCAGCGTTTCCTTTCACAGCCTTTCTTTGTATCAGAGAAGTTTACAGGTATTGAAGGTACTTATGTTCCTCTTTCCGAGACTATCAGAGGCTTTAAGGAAATTATTGAAGGCAAGCACGATGAACTGCCTGAGTCTGCATTCCTCTTTGTAGGAACAATTGATGAAGCAGTTGAAAAAGCCAAGGGTATAGAAGTATGAACACATTCGGATTGACAATTTCATCTCCCGACGGAAATATCTTCCAGGGAGAGGCGATAAAGCTTTCCGTCAGAGGAATAGAAGGTGAGCTTGCCGTTATGGCAGGGCATATCCCCTTTATAACAGCTGTAAAGGATTGCGATTGCAGAATAGAGCTGCCTGATGGTACTGAAAAAAAGGGCCACACTACAGGCGGTCTGCTGAATGTTGCAAAAGACAGCGTTATTCTTCTTTCTGATTGCTTTAACTGGTAAATAAAAAAATGGCGCTGTAAAAAAAGAGTAAAAAAAGAAAAAAACTGCTGTCACGCAAAAAAATGCGTGACAGCAGTAATTTTTTGTGGTATTATTAAATTATGACGAAAAAAGTACCACAAGAATATTATAACACATATCAAT
>JAFQHO010000021.1 GCA_017397925.1 Ruminococcus sp. | reverse complement strand
TTGAGAAAAAACAGCTATGCACGACATCTGCTTCGTCAACCTCCCTTGGAGTGCGACAGCACGCCTGTGGAAGGTTTCCTTGCAGCTGTCATACCTATCTGTTTTTTCTTTAATCAAACGAGTTTTTAGAGATGCCCTTAATATAATTTGTATATCAGACAGATATTATAATACAAATGCATAAATGGGGGATTAAATGAAAAGAAAAATTTATAGCCTGTTTCTTTGCTCGATGATATTGTCGGGAGCTGTATCAAGTTGTGACACAGACAAATCTACAGAAGATACTTCACCGTCTTCAACAACTGTTGAGGAAACAACAGAAGCACCAACAGCTCAGGTTTCAGAAACAGAATACAAAACAATGGAGCCGCCGGAGGACGGCTGGACAATTGAGGAGCTTATGAGTGTAACTTACATTTGCGGTGAACAGTTGTCATATCCATTAACTATGAATTCGTTTGGAAACAAAGTTGAAATATTCGAAGATACACTAAAGGTTCAAAATAATCACGGTATACCACATGTTATGGCAGAACTCTGCTCTGAAAACGAATTTATGGGAGCCGCTTTTTTTAATAAAAACAGTGTAGACGATATATCAGGAGATACACCGATTAATACTATCTCTTTTAGTACACATTCTGACTTTTTTGAAAAAAATGGTTCGCCAATTATATTGAATGGAGTTTCTTTTGGAGATACTAAGGAAGAATTAATAGATGCATTAGGTTCAAAAGCGAAAATAAAAGAAGAAACACAAACTATTACATATATTTTTAATGGAATTCAGGATTTAAAATTCATAGCAAGCTATGATGACCAGGGTTGTTTTGGTAGCATTACTTTTTATAATTTAGATAATTGGGACTATGAATATAAATAACAGAATATGTAAAAGCTGATTTTTCATAATTCAAGGGCGGTCAATGACCGCCCTTAAACTTTATTCAACTAAAACAAAAGCCCTATCAACAGTTTCGCAGACATCGGCAAAATATCCAGACTTTTCAAGGATATCCGCACATATCACGGCTTTTTCCTTCGTTTCAAATATACCGAAAACCGCTGAACCGCTGCCTGTCATACAAGCCGCACAAGCTCCCTGTGCGGTCATTTTTTTCTTTATATCGTCCACTTCATTGAGCTGCACCGCGTCCTCAAAAAGATTGCCAATACAGCTGTAAACAGCCTCAGAGCCATCAGAAATCGCCTTGACAAGCCCTTTTACATCGGGGTGAACAGGATTTTCAAGGGAATCAACTGCGCCGTATGCTTCAACGGTGGAAACTCCCTCTCTGCCCTTAGCAATAACAAGGATTTTTCCGCTGAAATCGACTATTGGAGTTATTTTCTCCCCTATGCCTTCAACAAATGCAGTACCGCCTGTGAGGAAAAATGGTACATCTGCACCGATTTTTTCAGGCGCAGAAAAGCTTTTCCCTGTCAGTTCACTTAAACAATATATAACAGCCGCCGCGTCGGTACTTCCGCCGCCCATTCCTGCCTGTGATGGTATACCCTTTTTTATATGAATACGGCAGCCCTTGTCAATTCCGTTTTCATCAAGGAATTTACGCGCCGTTTTATAGGCTATATTCCGTTCATCGCAGGGGATTTCATCGGACAGGGCAAATTTTTCGGGAACTTCACAGGTGAGAGTAATCCCCTCCCCTGTAAGCTCTACGGAAACCTCGTCATAAAGCCCAACAGTCTGAAATACGCTTTCAATAGTGTGGTAACCGTTTGGAAGTTTACCCGTAACATCGAGGGCAAGATTAATTTTAGCCGCCGCCTTAACCTTCATTTTTCTCAGCCTCCAGACGGTTGATGAACTTCTCAATGCGCGATATAGCCTCCATAAGGTGCTTCAATGAATAAGCATAGGATATTCTTATATAGCCCTCGCCCGAATCACCGAATGCGCTTCCGGGAACTACTGCAACTTTCTCCTCAAAGAGAAGTCTTTCGCAGAATTCCTCGCTTGAAAGTCCCGTACTCTTTATGCAGGGGAATACATAAAATGCACCCTCAGGATTAAAGCAGGTTAGTCCAAGTCTGTTAAATTCATTTACAAGATAGCTTCTGCGGATATTGTACTCCTTGACCATAGCCGCAACCTCATTATCACAGGAGGTAAGAGCTTCAATTGCCGCATTCTGGCTTATATATGGGCTGCACATAATGCCGTACTGATGTATCTTGAAAATCTGGTGAATAATCGGCTCAGGAGCAGCTACATAGCCTAATCTCCAGCCTGTCATAGCATATGCCTTTGAAAAGCCGTTGACATATATAGTACGCTCAGCCATATCAGGCAGCTCAATTATTGAACAGTGCTTTCTGCCGTATGTAAGCTCGGAGTAAATCTCATCGGAAAGCACCATTATATCAGTACCGCGGAGAAATTCAGCAATAGGCTCCAGATCCTCCCGTGTCATAATCGCACCTGTGGGATTATTGGGGAAAGGCAGTATAAGCAGCTTTGTGCGGTCTGTCACCTTATCCTTTAAATCTTCAACGGTAAGCTTGAAATTATTCTCCAAACGAGTTGGAACAGGCACAGCAACGCCTCCTACAAGCTCCACAAGGGGCGCATAGCAGACGAAGCAAGGCTCAATAACAAGCACCTCGTCCCCTGGGTCAATCATACCGCGGATTGCAATATCAATAGCCTCAGAACCGCCTACAGTTACAATAACCTGATTTGCAGCGTCATACTCTACCCCGTGATTTGCTTTCAGCTTATCGGCAATAGCCTGTCGCAGAGGAGCAATACCAAGATTAGGGCCGTATACCACCTGCTTGCGCTCCAGCACCTTTATAGCCGCCTTGCGTATTACCCAGGGAGTTGAAAAGTCAGGCTCACCTACACCGAGAGAAATAACCCCCTCCATAGTGGATGCAATGTCGAAAAATCGACGTATACCCGACGGTTTTATATTTTTAACCCTGTTTGAAAGTACCTTTTCGTAATCTATCACTTAACACAGTCCCCTTTCGTCCACTTCATCACTGTCGATGAAAATACCCTTTTCCTTATACTTTTTCAGTATAAAGTGAGTTGATGTGGAGAGAATTCCCTCAATTGTTGCAAGGCGCTCGGAAACGAACAGAGCAACGTCCTTGAGATTGTTTCCCCTTACCTCAACGGAAAGGTCGTATGCACCTGATGACATAAGGCTTATGCTGTCTACCTGGTCATACATCATAATTGTCTTTGCAATATCGTCAAAGCCGCAGTCACGCTGTGGTGTGACTTTAAGCTGGATTGTAGCCTGAACAATGGATTTATCGTATTTGTCGTCATCAAGAATAACGCTGTAGCCCTTGATTACGCCGTCTTTTTCAAGCTTTTCTATTTCCGCAGCGGCGGCAGCGGCTGATATGCCGAGGATTTCTCCGATGGCTTCCGCAGACATACGGGCATTCTGCTGTAATAATCTGATGATTTCGTTTTTCATTTTCTTCAAATCCTTTCATTGATATATATTCAGGCAACTCGCATAATACGATATATTGCCATAATCAGCTTATTCTGATAAATACAGGCTGTCTTTTTTTGAAATAGCATATTTCATTGAAGCCTGCCGCCTTTGCAAGGGCTGCACCGTCGGCTATATTTGCTCCCAAGTCCTTGACTTTATGAGCGTCAGAGCCTATGGATATGATTTTTCCACCTAATTCACGAAAAATCTTTATATATTTAAGAGATGGGAAAGTTGTCCCAAAACCCTGTCGGATACCCGATGTATTTATCTCAATACCTTTGCCATTTTGTGCAACTGCACGGAGGCTTTCGACTATTATCTCATCAAAAAGCTTCATATTCGGGGTTATATTATTGCGTATCTTCATATAGCGCAGGCAGTAGGTCAGATGCCCTAAAACATCGAATTTGCCCCATTTGCACAGCTCATAAACCTCTGTGAAATACTTTTCAAGGAGATTGTTTATTTCCTCTGTAGTCATATGGAAATAGTTTATGTAGAAAAAGTCCTTTTCATCAGTAATCTGATGAATTGAAGCAATAACAAAATCAAGGCGAGGGTCGGATATGCACTTTTCCGCTATATCAAGAGCAGCAAGAGGCTGTCCAAGCTCTGTTCCGCACAGGAGATTAAAACCATTATACTCCTCTTTTAACGCTGTTACAGCTGAAAGGGAGGCTTCAAAATCGTCTTGGCAATTAAAATAGTCAAACAACTCTGTGTTTTCGTAATGTTCCTTTGGATACCAGCAGTTGCATTCGCAGTGATCAGTAACGGCATAAGCGGCTAATTTCAAACTCCTTGCCTTTTCAATCATTGCTCTTATATCCGCTTCGGAGTCCATAGAGTATTGTGTATGTGTGTGACAGTCGATTAACTGCAAAATAACACCTCGTTTCAAGTAAGTATAATTTATTATAACATATTTTCACGTAGATTTCTACCTTTTCAGCAAAAAAATACAGATTAAAAAATAAAATTAATAATACCCCTTTATTTTTTCATATTTATATGTTATAATAGAGAGTGATAAATTTTTGACAACTTCTATAGTTTGCTTCAGGTTGTCAGATGGAGGTTTTTTATATGAGAGCTGTTATAACTGTTATAGGTAAGGACAATGTGGGTATTCTTCACAAGGTAAGCGGAGTATGCTCCGAAAAAGGCGTTAATGTTATCGAGGTAACACAGAGCGTTTTACAGGATATGTTCGCTATGATTATGCTTGTGGATATCACAGGTATGACCTCAGACTTTGCTGAGCTTGTTGACGATATGACAAGTCTTGGCGAAAAGCTTGGTCTTTCTATCCATACAATGCACGAGGATATCTTCAACTCAATGCACAACGTATAAGAAACGCATAAGAGAGGTTTTAATTGATGCTTAACGTATATAACATACTTGAAACAATCCGTATGATACAGGACGAATGTCTTGATATCCGTACAATCACAATGGGTATTTCCCTCCTTGACTGTATCGACACTGATATTGACAAGGCTTGTGAAAAGGTTTACAATAAAATCGTTTCAAAGGCCGGAAATCTCGTTGCTGTGGGACAGCGTATCGAAAAGGAATACGGTATTCCAATAGTTAACAAACGTATTTCCGTAACTCCCATTGCTATGCTTGCGGCTGCCTGCCCAAATGATAATCCCGTAAAGTTCGCAAAGGCTCTCCAGAGGGCTGCTGATACCTGCGGTGTAAACTTCATAGGCGGCTATTCCGCGCTTGTACATAAGGGCTTTTCCGCAGGTGATGAGGCGCTTATACGCTCTATCCCAGAGGCTCTTGATGTTACACAGAATATCTGCTCATCTGTAAATATCGGCTCTACAAAGTCAGGTATAAATATGGACGCTGTAAAGCTTATGGGCGAAATCGTAAAGGAAACTGCTGAAAGAACTGCTGACCGTGATTGTATCGGTGCGGCTAAGCTTGTTGTATTCTGCAACGCTGTTGAGGATAACCCCTTTATGGCAGGTGCTTTCCACGGTGTAGGCGAGCCCGACTGTGAAATCCACGTGGGTGTATCAGGCCCCGGTGTTGTACGTGCGGCACTGAGCAAATATCCCGACGCGTCAATAAATGAGCTGGCTGACATTATTAAAAAGACAGCATTCAAGATTACTCGTATGGGTCAGCTTGTAGGCGCAAGAGCCTCTGAGCTGCTTGGTGTTCCCTTTGGTATCGTTGACCTTTCACTTGCTCCTACACCTGCTGTAGGCGATAGTGTGGCACATATCCTTGAAGAAATGGGACTTGAAATGTGCGGTACTCACGGCACTACAGCCTGCCTTGCTATGCTTAACGACGCTGTTAAAAAGGGCGGTGTTATGGCATCTTCAACAGTTGGCGGACTTTCAGGCGCATTTATCCCCGTTTCCGAGGACGCAGGTATGATCGACGCTGCTGTTGCAGGCGTTCTCAGCCTTGAAAAGCTTGAGGCTATGACAGCTGTATGCTCCGTTGGTCTTGATATGATTGTTGTTCCGGGAGAGACATCCCCTGAGACAATTTCCGCTATTATCGCCGATGAAGCGGCTATTGGTATGGTAAACACCAAGACAACAGCTGTTCGTCTTATTCCTGCTGTGGGCAAAAAAGAGGGTGAAATGCTGGAATTCGGCGGACTTCTCGGAAGCGGCCCTGTTATGCCTGTCAAGGATAAATCCCCAGCCAAGTTCATCAACCGCGGCGGCCGTATTCCTGCGCCTATGCACAGTTTGAAAAACTGATGAATATTATTCTTGAAAAGTTCGGTCTGACGGATGTTTCATCCGTCACCGAACTTTCTTGCGGTCACATAAACAAAACTTATCTTTGTGAATACGGCGAAGAAAAGTTCATATTGCAGTCACTGAACAGGGATATTTTCAGAAATCCCGAAATTACGGCGGAAAATATATCTGCTATTGAAGGGGCATTTGAGAAATTCCCCGATGATAAGGTTTTTGTCCCCCGTTATCTCTGCTGTGACGGCAGGAATTACATCGAGCATAATGACGGTATATGGCGGATTTACGGCTACACCGAGGGAAACGGCAGCTATTCTCCCTATCTCCACGGCTTTGCTGTGGGACGGTTTCTGAAAATCGTCAATTCCTGCAATATACGGCTGAAAAATACTCTTACTCTCCACAATTTCGGGGATTTGAAGCTCCCCTTGCGGAATATACACGGCGATACAAAGGCTGATAACATCATATTCGGCGAAAAGCTGACAGTTATTGACCTTGATACCGCTATGTCGGGGTATATCTGCGCCGACTATGGCGATATGATTCGCTCTGTTACCGCAAAAGAGTTCAACCTGTCTGCTGTCCGTGACGCCACAAACGGCTTTGCTGATGGGCTTGACGGACTTCTCACCGCGGAGGAAATTAACTCCCTTTACGGTGGAATTGTGCTGATAATTTCTGAGCTTGCAGAGCGTTACAGCGGTGGTTCAGTTAATTTTCCTAACAAGACTGCGGAACAATGTCTTGAAAGGGAGAGGGAGTTGAGGTTACAGCTTTCTGAATTTATTGACTTTGAAAGGGATATAAGAGCTGTTATTTCCGAATGCTTTTCTGTCTGAGATTTATAACTCCCTCTATATAAGGGCAAAAATCGCCCTTTTTTCAACCAAAAATGGTTGATTGCTGAGGACAGCAACACACAAAGCCTGCACGAAATCTGCTTGCATATTTTCCGTCAGCTTGCCCAGAACTTCCTTGCCATACATCAAGTATGCCTGCGAAATTTCTGAACAAGCTGACAAAAAATATGACTTCGCATCTTCCGCACACGCTCTGTGTGTTACTGTCCTGAAAAATAATTTTTATTTTCTCCGTTTTCAATAATTACCAACAGGCAAAATTGTGATAATTACACATATTTTAATGTTATAAAATTTATACGGTTTTATAAAATATAAAAATCAGATTGCAACACAAAAGGGAGCGTAAACCGCTCCCTTTTAATACTTATACTCTACTTTTTAATCTTAATCAGTTTGTTTCTGTTGGTGTTTCCTGTACAGGTGCTTCTGTTTCATCAAGTGTAAGCTTTACTGTCATTTCCTCGCCGTTTCTCATAAATGTCAATTCAATTTCGTCCCCTGCTGTGTGGAGATTCTTCTGTGCTGTAAGTTCTGTTGCTGTCTTTACCTTCACGCCGTCTACTGCTGTGATTATGTCGCTCTTTTTCAGTCCTGCCTTTTCTGCAGCACTGCCCTCTGTTACCTCTATAACATATACTCCAAGAGGCATATCGTACATCTCTGAAATATCCTCTGTAACGTCGCGGCAGCTTATTCCAAGCTGCGGCTTGCCCTTTATATAGCCGTATGCCATAAAGTCCTCTACAACGTCTGACACCTTATTTGAAGGGATTGCAAAGCAGATACCCTCAACGGAAGCCTCGCCAAATCCGCTGCTTGACATCTTTGATGAGTTAATGCCGATAACCTGACCGTATTTGTTAATGAGAGGACCGCCCGAATTACCCTCGTTTATTGCTGTATCTGTCTGAATAAGGCTCATTGACTTATCATTGATTGTGACATTTCTGTTAAGTCCCGATACTATGCCCTTTGTTACTGTATTCATAAGGTCAAGTCCTAAGGGATTTCCGATAGCTGTTACATCCTCGCCAAGATTGAGCTTGTCACTATCACCGAATTCAGCCGCTGTAAGCCCCTCAGCTTCGATTTTAAGCACTGCAAGGTCGCAGTCAACGTCGTAGCCTATAACCTCTGCTGTGTGGGTATCATCCCCTGCAAGCACTTCAATTTCAACGGCTAATCCAAGTCCGTTCTGACTGTCATATATAACGTGAGCGTTTGTTACGATATAACCGTCCTCTGAGATTATAACTCCTGTGCCTGTGCCGACGGGATTTTCCTGCTGAATCTGACTTCCGTCACCGTAGCCGTAGCCAAATTCATCACCAAAGCCGAAGAAATCACCAAATCCACCAAATCCGCCAAATCCGTTGCCGTAATTGTAATTATTCTGCTGTGGTATTTCAAATTCAGATTTTATACCCACAACTGAGGGCATAACCTTCTGTACAACTTCTTCTGTTGTAAGGACTTCTCCATTATTATCCTCAACGTGAAGCATTGTCATACTTTCAACAGCAGATGTTTCCTTTTCAACAGAGGAAACTTCCTTATTTACAGCAGCTTCTTCCTTTTCGGCTGATATTCGTGAAGATTCCGCTGCTGTATCGGCATTCCTGCCCTCTGTTACAGTACGGTATACGCCGATTGAACCTGCTGAAACAAGTGTCATTGCCACAAGTGATGCAGCAATTTTAAGCCCTGTATGCTTCTTCGGCTTTTTCGGTGAGGGATTTTCCTCTGAATTGTAATAACCGCCGCCTACTTCTTCAAAATTATAATTATATTCATTCATTTTAATCACGTTTCCTTTCCTTGGATTTGTGTTGTTTTCCTTTGATGATTATAGTATATCCTGCTTTTGTGTAATAAAAATGCAGTGAATGTTAAAAATTGAAAAATGATTTGTGATGATTTTTTCACATTTATGAAAGAAATGTGAAAACAGGGACACGGCACGCCGTGTCCCTACATTTCTATAATTACGCATTAAGCATTATGAATTATTCAATTCCTGCCTGCTGCTTTGCTGCTGTGAGTGTGTTCTTCATAAGCATAGCAATTGTCATAGGACCTACGCCGCCCGGTACAGGGGTTATGTAGCCTGCTACCTTTTCTGCTGACTCGAAGTCAACATCGCCGCAGAGCTTGCCGTTTTCATCTCTGTCCATACCTACATCGATTACTACAGCGCCTTCCTTAATCATATCGCCTGTTATGAATTTAGCCTTGCCGATAGCTACAACGAGGATATCAGCTGCCTTGCACTCCTCCTTGAGGTTCTGTGTTCTGGAATGGCAGATTGTAACTGTGCCGTTCTTCTGTAAGAGAAGCATTGCCTGTGGCTTGCCTACGATGTTTGAACGTCCAACTACTACGCACTTCTTGCCTGAAATATCCACGCCTGTGCTTTCAATAAGACGCATAACGCCTGCTGGTGTGCAGGGAAGGAATGAATACTCTCCTATCATAATCTTACCAACGTTTTCGGGGTGGAATGCGTCAACGTCCTTTTCTGGGGAAATTGCATTGATAACTGCCTTTTCGTCTATATGCTTTGGCAGGGGAAGCTGTACAAGAATTCCGTTTACTCTGTCATCACGGTTGAGAACGTTTACAAGATCAAGAAGCTGTTCCTGTGTTGTATTTTCATCAAGTGCATACTCGAATGACTGGAAGCCTACAGCCTCGCAAGCCTTCTTCTTGTTGTTTACGTATACTCTTGACGCGGAATCGTTGCCTACGATAACTACTGCAAGGCCTACTTTAAGTCCCTTTTCGTCCTTAAGTCTTGCTGCTTCGTCTGCAACCTCCTGCTTTACTGCGGCTGATACTGCCTTTCCATCGATAATCTGTGCCATTTTTACTATTCCTCCTGTAAATATTATTCATCCGAGCTGTCGTCGGAATCATCATCGCTGTCACTGTCGTCAGCGTTGTCATCGTCATTTTCATCATCATCGTTATCGCCGAGGTCACCGATTTCATCATCGTCCTCTTCGTCATCAAGTATGCCGATTTCGTCATCGTCATCATCGCCGAGAACATCCATACCCTTCATACTCTTTCTTCTTGTTTCTTCAATAAGCATACGGGATTCCTCTGTGGTAGCGTACAGCACGAAGCTTTCGGGGTCGCGCTTTACCTTGAAGCCGATTACAATCTGAAGTATAACCGATGCAACGAATATTACAATTGAAAGTGCCTGTGAAACGCGGATGCTGCCTATCATAAGGCTGTCTGTACGAAGTCCCTCAACAAAGGCACGTTCTATGCCGTACCAAGCCATATACATCAGCAGAAGCTGTCCATCATACTTTCTTCTCTTTGACCAGAATGCAAGGAGTACAAAGCCCAGCAGACACCATATTGACTCATACAGGAAGCAGGGGTGAACAGGATCGCTCCACACCATTTCAAGGCCATTTTCGTACATTGAACCGCCTACCTGCATTTCAGCGTTGATAACCTGCTGTATTCTTCCGCCTGTCATACCAAGGAATGAATCGGTATTTGTACCGAATGCCTCCTGATTTACGAAGTTGCCCCATCGTCCGATGCCCTGGCCTATAAGAAGTCCCAGAACTGTGACGTCAAGCATCGGCAGAATTCTGATTTTTTTGATTTTACATATCAGAATTCCTATCAGAAGTGCGCCTATTATACCGCCGTATATGCCCAATCCGCCGTTTCTTGTATTTATTATAGCCAAGAAGGTATCTTTGAAGCTGTCGCTTTTGTAATCGCTCCAATTGAATATTACATAATAAAGTCTTGCACCGATAATTCCGCCGATTACTCCGCCGAGAACAGCATCAATTGCCCTGTCTGCGTCGATTCCGAAGCGTTTCATCTTAGGAAAGCAGTACAGAACTGCAAGAGCTAATCCAAGAGCGATAAATATGCCGTACCACTGTATGGCAATTCCGCCTATGGTAAAGGCTGTGGGGTCAATTTCAAACTCCCACCCCATTTTCGGAAACCGGATTTCATTATATTCCGTTATCATCTGTGATAATTTCATTTTTCAACGTCCTTTCTCATAAGGGAACCCCTTTATATTTTTTCTATTACTGACAATACCGTTTTATCAGCAAGAAGCTCGTTTCTGATAAAGGCAAGCGCATCCTCAGCTGTAAGCTCTGATACGGTATCAACAACCTCAAAAGCCTTGTATCCTGCCATATGGGAGTTTATCATAGCCGATGCCATTGCTGTTACATTGCACAGCTGACGTACAAGGTCGCCATAGGTGGCCTTTTTAATTCTGTTGAATATCTTCTCGTCAATGCCCTCGGCAGATATACGCTTTATTTCGTTTGCTACGGCATCTCTTACAGCATCGGGATTTTCTGATTCACCGCTGAAAATCACTGAGAAATAGCCGTCTCCTGCAAACACCTCGCCTCCGAAGCTGGCATTGATTATACCTTCTGTCAGAAGTCTGTTGTACATCTCAGATGAAGCGTCTGTAAGATATGACACTGCAAGGGAAGCTGTCAGCTCCTTTCTGAGGAAATCCTCGCTGCAGGGGAGACATTTGTATCCCAGCTGGAATATAGAAGCTCCTACCGACTGCTTTTCGCGTATATCAGCTTCAACAATTGTATCCGACTCCTCAGGGAATACGGTTTCAAGTCCCTTGTCCTCGCAGGGACGGAGCATTTCATCGCATATTGCAAGAATCTCATCAGCGTTGATATTTCCTGCAATTGAAAGAGTCATATTGTTGAGATTGTAGAAAGTATCGTAGCATTTATAGAGCAAATCAGCGTCAATCTGAGCGATACTTTCCTCTGTGCCTGCAATATCTATCTGTATGGGGTGGCTGTGGTACATACCACGGAGCATATTGAAAAATACACGCCATTCAGGGTTATCGTTGGTCATTCGTATTTCCTGACCTATAATTCCCTGCTCCTTATCTACGTTTTCCTTTGTGAAATATGGTTTCTGTACGAAATCAAGCAATATACGGAGATTTTCCGTATAATCCTTTGTGCAGGAAAACAGGTAGCAGGTCTTGTCAAAGGAGGTATAGGCGTTGCATTGTGCGCCTGTTCTTGCAAAAAGCTCAAATACGCCGCAGTCCTCGTTTTCAAAGAGCTTATGCTCTAAAAAATGAGCAATGCCGTTTGGCACCTCAGTATATTCCTTATCAGCGGCAAGCTTGAAAGTTGTATTCACAGAGCCGTATTTTGTTCCGAAAAGGGCATAAACGGTGCTGAATCCCGGCATTTCACGTATATACACATCAAGTCCGCTTTTATGCTTTACGTGAATACAGCTGTCACCTGTCCGTTTGCTTGTTATTATCTCTCTGTCACTCATTTATTCAGCCTCCTTGTTGAGCATATGATATGTGCTGTCAAGCTGTACATTTGCGGCAGCTGCAGCAATACGCTCCTTTGTAACAGCTTTAAGCCTTTCAAAATGTTCCTTCGGGGATATATACTCATTTTTGCAGAAGCATCCAAAATACCATGAAGAATAGGAATCAGGAGTATCTCCGAAAGAAGCATATGAGTTTTCAAGAGCAAGAAGTGCGCTCTGCAGTTCCTCATCTGATATATTACCTTTGCGCATTTCCTCCAGCTGATTCATAATCTCAGCTTCTGCCTTTTCAATATTTGCCTTTTCAACACCGCAGTCAACAGTGATTGTTTTCTTAAACTCACTCATACGGCAGGCGCAATAATAGCAAAGGCTGAGTTTTTCGCGAACATTCATAAAAAGCTTCGATACGGGAGTTCCGCCAAAAATTACGCACATAAGATGAACAGCGTCAACATCGTCAATGTCATATTTAAAATTAATAGCAATTTTTGCCTGTCTTACGTCATATTCTTCCTCTACAAGAACAGGCTCTGATTTGAGGGGACTGGGTGCGGGGAAGATATGATTCTGGGAATTTCTCTTAACTGCTGCAAATTTTGCCTTCAGAGTTTCCTGTACCTCCGGAGCTTCTTCGGGAGATACATAAAATATCTCAATCTGTGCCGTTTCCAGCAGTTTTTTATAAGCTGCATACGCTGAAACAGGCGTTACAGCCTCCACAGCCTCTCTTGTGCCGTTTCCTCCGTTCTGGGCAGGCTCGCCTTTATAGGCGATTTCACGGGCTTTTATAAGAGTATACTCACGCTTATTATTAAAACTTGAATCAATAATATCAAGGATTTCCTTCTTGCTGAGTCTGAAAATATCTTCATCGAAGCCATTCTCATCTGCAAGAGGGCTGAAAATGCAATCTGTGACAATTTCAAGCATTTCAGCAGTTATATCCTCGCCGTCTATGGCAAATCTGTTGCTGAGCCAGGTTGCATTAAGCGAGAGAAGCTGCATATCTCCCCTCTGACTTACAGATGAAGCAAGACCTGCACCGTAAAGCTCAGAAAGCTTTTCATTCATAGCCGCAATTGTATTAAGCTTTGAATTTACATCTGAAATGATATTATTTGCAACAGAATAATTCGATGCTGTATCGCTGTTCATAGGGGTAATCATAGTTATACGGATTGAACAGGTATTGAATTTATCGTCAACTACTGAGGTAAAGCCGATATTTCCGCCAAACTCCGTTCTTTTATAGTTCATTATATTAATCGCACTCCTTTACATTCGGTTTTTGTGCAGTAATCAGAAATTACATAACTACTCAAATTATATTATAACATATATTCTATAAAATTACCATATATTTTTGATATTTTTAAATTTATTAAATTTTAATCCTTAACCTTTAGCTTTTTGCTGCAATAAAACAGGGCGGATAATATCCGCCCCGAGATTGTCGAAAAACTTGAATTTCGTTCCGAAATTGCGGGCGACCATTGGTCGCCCCTACACAAAATATCGCAATATAGCCAATTGTAGGGGCGAGCATTGCTCGCCCTTAAATAAAATATGCCTTTTTATACAGACTGAGGGCGGATAATATCCGCCCCACTCTTAATTCTTAATTCATAATTCTTAATTATCTCAGTGTGCAGCAAACAGCTTTTTGAAGTCCGTTGGGGTACAATGCTTTATTTCCTTGAATATACGATTAAAGGTCGTCAGACTCTTGAATCCCGATTGCATAGCCACATCAGTTATGCTCAGGTCAGGGTCAAGGAGAAGATGCTCCGCCGCCTTTGTACGTCTTGCGTTGATATACTGGAGATATGACATTGAGTTGTACTGCTTGAAAATTCTGGAAAAATGATACTTACTGTAGCCTGCTACATCAGCAAGACGGTCAAGAGAAATATCATACATATAATTTGCGTCGATATACTTCATAACCGCATTGAATTTTTCACTGTATTCATCAAGCTTTATTTCATCAAGAGCAAGAAGCTGCTTACTCTTTTCCAGCTGTTGCTCTCTTACAGCAGTCAAAAGACTTACAAGAGCAATATATATCTTGACATCTGCAAGTTCGTTCATTTTATTATTCAGACTGAGTATATCAAGCAACGTCTTTTTAGCAAGACTATGCAGTTCCTTATTCAATTCCCTGTTTATGAGAATTGGCGCTGAAACTCCCCTCACTATGGATTCAATAGCCGCAACACCGCTTAAAGCACTGTTATCACACTGAAAAATCAGACGACGCCCAGGTATCAGCTGAGGCATTTCGTGAAGTTCTCCCGATGGTATGATAAGAACATCATTCACAGGAATATCGTATTCAATTCCGCTTACTGTGACAACATAATGATTTTCAATGGGCATAATAATCTCCATTGCTTCGTGCCAATGAACAGGAAACTTTTCATATTCGTGGTTATCATAGAGCATAAAAGAACGTTTGCTCTCGTATTCGATGGTTTCAAAATCACCTGAAAGATGCTTTATCATATCATTCTCCTTTCTTCGGATGATAAGTTATAATTTATAACTCGATAACCCCCACTTAACATTTATTGCTATGCATATGTTTTTTAAATATTTCCATACGATTGGCTATATATTTCGGATTTTCAACATATAACCTATCGCACGCCCCACTTTTCATACATTTATTATACATCATTTCGTCTAATTTGTAAATAGCTAACGCAAAACTTTGTCGATATCCTACAAAACACCATAGCAATTTTTGGTCAATACTTATTGCTTCAAATACAAAATATTACAAATTGTTACAATTATCGAAACTACTTGAAATTTATGTCAATTACGTGTAAAATAATATATGGGTACTTTAATATGTGCGAAAGAAATTTGTTACTGTTTTGTAACTTTTTCTTTAGCCTGTGTAGAACAACGTGCCGTCCGTATCAGAAATATATAACGGACATCAGAACAAAATCAGTCAGATATTGCTTTATTCTCTTTGCCATCTACGGCAGGGAGAAATTTTCGCTGTCTTTTTTACTGATTTTTACGAAAAAGGGTGATAATTTAATGGTATTCAGCAGTCTGGAATTTATTTTTCTGTTCCTGCCCGCTTTTATGCTGGTTTACGGGACTGCTTCTAAAAAATATAAGAATTCAGTAATTTTTCTTGGAAGTATATTTTTCTACAGTATGGGTTTTCGCGGCGAGGGAATCGAAAATATTCTGATTAAAACCTCGCTTTTCATACTTACCGTATTGTTCAACTTCATAATAGGCGAATTTATACAACACTTCCGCAAAGCAGCTAAATTCTGGCTTATAGTTGGAATTATATATAACTTCTCTTTGCTTATATTCTTCAAATATACAGGTTTTTTCTTAGAAAACATCAACGGATTGTTCAATTCCAATTTGCCTGTAAAGGAAATAATCCTGCCTATAGGCATCAGTTTCTACACCTTCCAGAATGTATCGTATATTATCGACGTCTACCGAAAAGATGTGGAAAGCGAAAAAAGCCTTATAAACTACGGCGCATATATAAGTATGTTCCCACAGCTTATAGCAGGCCCCATCGTTACATACTCAACAATCGCTAAAGAACTTAAAAACCGCACTCACTCAATAAAAAAGGTAGAAAACGGCCTTAAAACTTTTACAATAGGTCTTGGCTACAAGGTGCTTATTGCAAATCAGCTGGGCGGTATGTGGAGCGACCTTTCTATGATTGGCTATGAAAGCATCTCCTCAGGACTTGCCTGGATGGGAATTATAGCTTATTCTTTCCAGCTTTATTTCGACTTTATGGGTTATTCCTTTATGGCAATCGGTCTTGGCGAAATTATGGGCTTCAATATCCCGAAAAACTTCGATTACCCCTATCTTTCCGTAACAATGACAGAATTCTGGCGCAGATGGCATATCACTCTGGGCAGCTGGTTCAGAGAATACATATACATCCCATTAGGCGGAAGCAAATGCAGCAAAGGAAAAATAGTACGCAATTTCTTTGTAGTATGGCTTTTCACAGGTATATGGCACGGCGCAAGCTGGAATTTCATACTCTGGGGACTCGTCCTCTTTGCTCTTATTATGCTTGAGCGATTTGTTATAGGAAAGTTCCTCAATCAATTCAAAATCGTGGGACACCTTTATATGTTCCTTGCAATTCCTCTCACCTGGCTTCTCTTTGCAATTACCGATTTCAGCGACTTAGGGCTTTATTTCAGCAAACTCTTCGGAATAGCCGCTGAAAGCGATGTTATAATCAATTCAAATGACTGTGCGAAATACTGGGGAATTTACGGTAAATTCTTCATTGCGGGCACAATCCTCTCAACGAAAATCCCCGAAATGATATATAAAAAGATAAAGAACACCCCATTCTGTGCAGTACTGCTGTTAGCCGTTTTCTGGGCTTCCGTATACTGTATGTACAAGGGTATGAACGACCCGTTCCTCTATTTCCGTTTCTGATACGCCAAAAATATATACAGTATCAGAAAAATTATTGTGTGTGTGAACAAAACAGTGGAAACGATTTTTTATGGCAGATATTCCGCGGATAACAAAGGAGAATTATTCGGAAATGAACAAATACAAACAGAATTTATATACCATACTGCTTATTCTGACCTGCTTCGTGGCTTCACCTTTTATATTCCACAGAATATGGAAGACAAGCTCTGATGCAAAAAAACAGATTAATGTACCGCCTCCGTCAGTAAGCAGTTCCGCAAACAGCAGCAGCTCCGCTGACAGCAGCACAGGAGCCGCGCAGACTCCCGACAGCGCTCCGGGAGATGCTTCTCAGACACCGTCAGATACACAGACTCCTGAAGCAAGCTTTACATTGGGCCCAAGTGACCTCACTTATTTTGATGACGCACTTTTCATCGGAGACTCACGTACTGTAGGAATTAAAGAATACGGTACATTTAAAAAATCCAGGTTTTTCTGCTCCATAGGTATGTCATCAGCAAATATTGACAATGAAAATATAGACGGTACAACCTTCGAGGAACTCATCAAAAACAATCAATTCGGCAAAGTATACGTAATGCTCGGAATAAACGAAGTCGGCAACGATTTCCAGTACACACTGACAAAATACAGAGCTGTTATCGAAAGGCTCAGAGCAAATCAGCCTGACGCGATTATCTACATACAGGGAAATCTTCACGTATCAGCGGCAGCTGAAACAAATGTCATAAACAACGCAAATATCAATTATCTCAACAGCCTGTTTGCAGAGCTTGCAGATAACAAAAAGGTATTCTATATCGACATAAATGAGCTTTATGACGATGAATACGGCTGTCTTACCGCAGCCTATACTTCCGACGGCGTTCATCCCCTTGCAGCCTATTATCAGCAGTGGTGTGAATGGCTTTGTCAAAGAACAGTAATTACCAACGCAGCACCTGAGCCTGCAACGGCTGACCCTAATTATTATCAGGTCGAGCCTACGGCAGCCGCTGCACCTGAACAATGATTTCTAAGACGGGCGGTTTGCCCGTCTTTTTTCAGCTGTTTTCGCTTAAATAAATCGAAACTCTGTTTTGTATGATTTCCGCACATTCTGCGGCTGTTTTGTCACCTGCGGCAAAGGCTTCGTATTCCTCCATTAAAATATTATACAAGGTTTGGTTGTAGTCAGCGGGAATTGTACATTTTGAAATATACTCCAACGCCATATTGTATTCCTCGTCAGTTATAGGTTTTTCAGTTGTAAACGTGGTGACAGTTACCCCATTTTCATCAACATATACGGGATTTTCAGATTTCCAGCGTATCTGCTTGTTAATCTTCTCAAATGCACCCTTGAATGTAACAAAACTGCGTTCTGTCTGCAAATATGTCGTAAGGAATTTTTCCGAAGTGATATAATTGATATAATCCCATGCACCTTCAGGGCATTTGCCGTTAGTAACAACACTATAAAGGGTTTGAAAAAATATATTTGATTGAGGATTTTCCGAGGGAGCGTCAAGAAGTGTGAATTCTCCGTCATCAAAATGATATCTATGCTTAATATTTATAAAATCGTCCAATGCAGCAGCATTGACTGTGGCTACCATTACCTCACCATTTAATAAACGATTGTCATTCTCTTTGAAAAACAGATTGATTTCTTCATCTGTGTGAGAGTCGTAGAAATTCTGCCAGTCAAATTCGGGCATAAGTCGGACATTTTTTGTGAATTCCAACATTTCAATAAATTCGGGAGTATTGAAATTACATTCGCCCTTTTCATAATCAATGAAAGAGTGGAGATTACTTGTACATAAAAACTCAAAAACATCACGTGGCAGATTCATTCCCATAATATTTGAAAAATATACATTTTCAGGCATACTGTTGTATATTCCCTTGAATTCCTGCCATGTCATATTGCTATTAGGGAAAATATCACTTCTTCCTATAGCAGAAACAAGCTGGAATTTCTGGGATATTCCGTAAAGCCCGCCGTCAATTTCAAGAGCCTCCGCCACATTGTCGAGGATATCATCTTTCTTAAATCCGCCGTATTTTTCGGACAACTCATACATATCAGCTACCGCACCTAAATTTTTCAGCCGACGCATATTATATGTGCCGCTGTAGCTTATGCAGTCGGGAGCGTCATCGGTCAGCACCGCCGCCGTGAAATCGTCCATTTCGTCATATGCTTTCAAATCCGCCTTATAGCTGTCATTTTTCTTATTGTATGCTGAAATAAGCTCCTGATCATTGGAATCAATCATTCCAATTAATCCAACCGTTATATCCTCACGGTTCATCACGTAATCATCGGGGCGGACGGTAAGAAGTGTAAGGAAAGTTTTATCCGTTTCGCTGCTGATACCTGCGAATTTCCCCTCCCCTGCATATACAAGGCTTCTGTAATCATTTATGGACACAAGGGAGTCATTGTAGTTGAAAAGCTCTGTAAGACTGCCGTTTTCTGTCATTCCGTACACACCGCCGTTGAGCATGAAAAATGCCGTAAATCCGCCATAGCCCTTTGTTATTCCAAGATTGAGATTAAGGCGGAGATATTCGCCGTATTCCGTCATATTTTCGGGCAGAGTAAGACTTAGCTTGTCCATATAGCAATATCCCGTATCAGCTGCGGCAATGATTTTTCCGCTGCTGTCCTCGCAATATGAAACAAAGCCGCCTTCCTGTCGGGTTTCGAGAATATTTCCCTCCAAATCCATAATCAGCTTGCCCGATGAAAATACAATGAGAATTTTCCCGTCAATAAGCTGAAAATTCTGAATTACATCGCTGTATGGAGCGTAGTAATTTCCCAGTTCGGGAATTGAAATTACAGTTTCACCGCTGCCGTCGGGGGCGTATTTCCGCAGTTCATAGGTAAATTCCGCATTTTCAATATATTCGGGAGTGCCGATTTTATAATCGGACTGAACATTTACCACCAAGGCAATCATAGTTCCGTCAGCGGCACAATCGAAATCCACAAAGGCATTTTCCTCGGCGTTAAAAAGCTCAGTTGTTGACTTTACAGCCATATTTTCGTCATAGTCGGCGAATTTATAGTTGTTGTCGCTGTCGGTGTAAATCAACCTTACGCCCTGTTCGTCAACGTAGGTCAAGCCCTCGGTAAACCGCTTATCTTCGGGAAATTCCACGTGTTCCTCCTTGTACATCGTCTGTGATACGGTGATTTCCTCAGCAGGCTGTGATTTGTTCTCATCCTTGCTGTCAGTACAGCCTGTCATTGAGCAGATAAATGTCATCGCTGTGAGAAATGATAATAGTTTTTTCATAAAAAATCCTCCTTAGCTATTTTTGGTAAATAATTACAGTCTGAATATTTGCCCCTCTATATAATAAGTGTTTTTAAAAGGGTAAATTGGCCAAAGTAAAAATGTTAATTTGCAAATTTCGTATACCTGCACAAATGACAAAGCGTTGATATGTGCAAAACGCTGATTTTTCTAAAACTCATCAAAAAAATGTGACCTTTTGACCTTCTCATGCGTTATATATATGAAAGGGAAAAAGAACCAATCTCCAAACTCACACATCATCCACTGACAAGCCGTTAAAGGAGGATTAAGAGAAAATGAAACGAGAATTTACAAATTTTGTATAGCTGCACAAATCACAAAGAGCTGATATGTGCAAAGTGCTGATTTTAAATAAATTGTAAAAAACACTTTAAAAAATCAGAATAATATGTTATAATTAAATCACATAAATTCACGAGCATTTTCACATTTTTTAGGATTTTTCCATATACAAAATATATATCACATCTATATAAATAATGTGAGTAATGCTGAAATGGAGAGTAAAAATGAAAGTAGGAAAGGTAATCAATATTGCTGTTTTTGTTGCGGGTCTTGATGAAGAATACCAGAACAATATTATTGTCGGCATTAATGAATTTTCCCGCAGAAACAACATAAATGTATCATACTTTGCCGCATTCGGCGGTATGATTGACAGCCGTCTTTTTGATATGGGCGAATACAGCATCTACAGTCTTGCAAATCTGCAGAAATTCGACGGCGCAATCCTTATGACCAACACCATAAACGACAGCGGAATGAAAGACGATATCTCAAACCGCATCAAGGAATCAGGTATTCCTGCCGTTGTATTCGACTGCGATAATATAAGCGAGTTCTACAATATAAGTATAGACAACTCCAAGGCAATGCGTGAAATGGTTCGCCATGTCATAAAAGAACACGGTGCAAAGACCATAAACTATATTTCCGGCCCTATGTCCAACCCTGAGGCTGTTGAAAGACTCCTCGCCTTCCGCCAGGTTATGGCTGAAAACAACCTTCCTGTGGACGAGGAACGCATATACTACGGCGAATTCCGCCAGTTTGACGGTCATGACGCCATCGAGGAATATATGAAGTCAGGACTTCCCCTCCCCGATGCATTCATCTGCGCTAACGATGCTATGGCTCTTACAGCAATCAGCACCCTTGAAAAATACGGTTTCTGCATCCCTCTTGATGTTATAGTAACCGGATTTGACTACACATACAGCGCAAGAAATTACTGTCCTGCCCTCACATCAGTAAAGCGTCCACTTTCTCAAATGGGTTCAATGGCTTGCAGCGTAATTATCGACCTTATAAACAACAAAACACCTTCTCACGAGCAGCTGGAGGCAAGCTGTGTATTCACAGAAAGCTGCGGCTGCACACCACCTGCAGAAGGCAATTTCAGCGAATTCCGCAAAATTACATACAATAAGATTGAAAACACAAACACAAATGTGAGAAAGCTGAACATTCTTTCCGCTCGCCTTGCGGAAACTGAATCAGCTGCTGAATATTTCGAGGTTGTCCACAACTTTGTTGAAGAACTTGAATGCGAGCATTTCGCTATGTGTCTCACCAGCGGTTGGGAAGAAAAATATAATTCTCTCGCTTCTGACAGCTCTGAAAGTGTTTTCAAGCGTATGACTGCTCCTCTTGTATGGAAAAATGGCGTTTCCGAAAGCGTTGAGTATTTCTGCGGTGAGGATATGTTCCCCATTCCACAGAAAAACGGCGGAAATATAAACTATTTCCTCCCCCTGCATTTCCGCAATAAGGTACTGGGATACTATATAATCACAAACAGCGATTTCCCCATAAACAGCCTGCTTTGCCATACATTTACAATGAATATCAGCAACTCCATTGAAAACCTCTGCAAGATATCCCATATCAACAAGGCTATGGAGGAGCTTAACAGAATTTATGTTATTGATCCATTGTGCAATATCTACAACAGAAACGGCTTCATCAAGCACGCTGACGAAGTATTCAAGGACTGCGTATCATCTGAAAAGACTGTTATGCTCACATTTATTGATATGGACGGACTTAAATTCATCAATGACAACTACGGTCACGATGAAGGAGATTTCGCTATTAAAGAACTTGCCAATGTTATCAAGGAATGCTGCGACAGAGATGATATATGCGCAAGATTCGGTGGTGATGAGTTTGTTATTTTCAACAAGAATGCCACTGAGGACAGCCGTCTTATACTTGAACAGAAGTTTAATTCAAAACTTGAACATCACAACTCCATTGTCACCAAGCCTTACAAGATTTCCGCAAGTATCGGAAGTGTTGTTGAAAAGGTTGACAGCAGCTATACCCTGTTCAGAATTGTAAAAATGGCTGACGAGGTAATGTACGAAGTAAAGAAAAAGAAAAAGAACTCCCGTACAGGGAATTCTAAACAGTAAATTTAAGGCGGACTTCATGTCCGCCTGTTTTATGCAAAAAACCTGATAAAACAAAAAGGAGCTTGTTTCAGCTCCTTTTCGCTATAATTTATCCCTCGATAATTTCGGGAAGTTTCTCAATAATATTTGCACTTAATTTCTGAACCGCAATTGCATCAGCTGCTGTAATACCGTTGCCGGGATTAGAACAATCTGCATTTGCTGCTCCCTGTGCTGAAAGACCGTACTTGTCAGGATTTCCGAGAGCCTGGTAAATTGCAGCTGCGTCAGCCATTGTTACAATTCCGTCACAGTTTGCATCGCCTAAAGTTGTAGGCTTTACAGGAGTTGTGGGCTGCTCTCCTGTTACGGGAGGTGCAGTTGTCACAGGAGCTGTTGTAGTTGATACAGGCTCCGCAGATGTTGTTGTAGGAACAGTTGTAGTAGTTACAGCCGGAGCTGTTGTGGTAGTTACAGCAGGCTCTGTTGTTACAGGAGGCTCTGTGCCGTCTGTCCATACACCTGTAAGTGATATACCTGAACCGGGAATAGCGCCCTTAATGAGATACTCGCTGCCAACAGGATAAATAACACCTTCGCTGTCCTTCCAGCCGGCAAATGTTTTACCCTCAACTGTATACTCAGGATCAGGACAGATTATCGTAGTATCAGTAACGCCGGCTACCTTCTTGTTTTCGCCGCCGTTGCCTGTCTTGAATAATACTGTATAGTTCTTAGCCTCCCAGACAGCTGTATATGTTACGTCCTCGCTGGGGAATGTAACTGTCTGACCCGGCTTGTATACCTCGCCATCAACGCTTGAAGTCCAGCCTACAAGGTTGAATCCACTTCTTGAAAAACGGTCATTGGCTGCAAGCTCATCTCTGCCTGTTTCAAGTCTCTGGAATGTAACGGATGTATTGCCGTTTATACGGTCAACATCGCCTGTTGTATAGGTTACATCAATTTCCTTAAGCCATATCGGGTAGAAAGTGATAGGATTCTCTGTTACAACAATCTTTGTGCCGAACTTGTACACTCGCTCACCGTCTGTAAGTCCGCTTGATGTAAGATTCAATCCGTCAGGACCGAAATTATCAACCTTTATAGTTGTATAGTTAGGCTCGAAAATCATACCCGGAATTTGTTTTGCACTCTTGAGCCACTCAGGTTTTTCAATTTCCATACCGTCATACTCAAGCTTATATGTCATTTCTACTAAACGTGGTTCCTTGTAATCGTACCATACTGCCTTTACAACGATTTGATCCTCAGCATAATCCTCAGGGATACGATATGTTTCACCGCCTGTGTAGCCGTAAAAACCGTCTACTGTCCAGCCGCTGAAGCCGTGTGTATCCGAGTCAAATATGCCTGTAGGAATAAAGAAGGATTCGCCGGGAGCTGTTTTAAATGATGCAAAATCATTGAAATCAGACAGCTTACCGTCTTTTCTGTAGTCAGGTTCAATAGCTGATTTGTCAAGGACAAAATCAAATACAACTTCGATTTCTTTTGAATCTGCAGCAACAGCTGTAAAGCTGCCAAAAGCACCGCATACACTCATTACAGCAGCTGATAAAAATGCTGCCGATCTTTTCATTACTCTGTTCATTTTTCCCTCACATTTCTGATACCTTAATGTATCATCTAAAACTGTTTATTTCTTCACTATACACATAACCGATAGTCAAAAGCTTTTTCTCCAATTCTTCTCTATCAACACAAAGACTTCTGCAAAGCTCATCAAGACTCTCATACTCATCACGCAGCTTTGTATTTATGTAACTGAGTAAAATCACAGGGTCATTGGGCATATTCATAACGTCTTTCTCCTTACATAAAAAAAGAATGGCTGCCGCAAGACGTGCTAAATCTTACGGCAACAAAAAAATTCTCATAACCATCTCAACTGATTATATGTTCTATAGCTTGATATAAATATACAACAAAAAAGCCCGTATGTCAATGGTTTTTCGCCATTTTTCAGACTTTTAAATTGTGAATTTTTTATTAATTTGTATTATCTTTAAAAGGTTTCGATTATTACTCTTTCTCAAATCCAAACTCCCGAAAATCGACCATATACCGTCTGTTTTTTATTTATATCTATTTTTACATATTCATAATATATTCATATTATTTTTTCATAAAATTCATAGGGATTTTGCCAATTTTACATACTCTCTATGCTTTATTATTACAGTTATACAGCACAAAAATTCCATTTCTGTATTTTTATGTATGTTAGTCAATACTAACCAAATAAAAACAGTTGCTTTTGTACAAAATCCACAATAAAAATATCTTTAATTAGGCTAAAAAAGCGATAGCAATTTTTTTGATAATATGGTATAATGTTATGTAGATATGTGGGGTGAATTTGTGTCACACCGACATTGTTATTTATTTCACATAGGTCCGCCGCAGAATAGCTCTCTGCGGAACAAGTTAAAAGGAGGTTCATCTTACATGAATTCAGCTAAAGCTACAGTTCCTTTTAAGGGAACTAAAGAGCAGGAAGCTCAGCTTCTCGCAGTTATTGCCGAGAAAAAGGACACACAGGGCGCTCTTATGCCCATTCTTCAGAAGGCTCAGGAAATCTATGGCTACCTCCCTATCGAGGTTCAGAAAATTATTTCCGACAACACAGGTATTCCAATGGAAAAAATCTACGGCGTTGTAACTTTCTACGCTCAGTTCTCCCTCTATCCAAAGGGTGAGTACACAATTTCCGTTTGTCTTGGTACTGCTTGCTACGTTAAGGGCGCAGGAGATATCTATGACAAGCTTCAGGAAAAGCTCGGTATCGCTGGCGGAGAATGCACTCCCGACGGTAAATTCTCTCTGGAAGCTTGCCGTTGTATCGGTGCTTGCGGTCTTGCTCCCGTTCTCACTGTAAACGAGGACGTTTTCGGCCGTCTCACTGTTGACGATGTTGACAAGATCATCGATAAGTATAACGCATAATATACATAACTGTTAGGAGGTTAACTTTATGAAGACTCTTGAAGAACTCAAGGCTGTCAGAGAATCTATGGTGGGCGAAGTAGCTCTCAGAACTCATGGCAACGCTTCTTCAAAATATGAAAGACACGTTCTCGTGTGCGGCGGTACAGGTTGTACTTCTTCCGGTTCCCACAAGCTTATTGCTAAGCTCGAGGAGGAATTCGCTGCAAAGGGACTTACAGAAAAGGTTCAGATTGTTAAGACCGGTTGTTTCGGTCTTTGCGAAAGAGGACCTATCCTCATCGTTTACCCAGAGGGTTCTTTCTACTCACGTGTAGAGCTTGACGAGGTTACTCGTATTGTAGACGAGCATCTCATCGGCGGAAACCCTGTTAAGGAATTCCTCTACGAGGAAACTGTTGACGGCGATAACATCAAGTCACTTGAAGAAACTTCATTCTACAACAAGCAGATGCGTGTTGCTCTCAGAAACTGCGGTGTTATCAACCCTGAATGTATCGATGAGTACGTAGGCCGTGACGGTTACGCTGCTCTCGGTAAGGTTCTCAAGGAAATGACTCCTGAGGACGTTATCCAGACAATCCTTGATTCTGGTCTCCGTGGACGTGGAGGCGGCGGCTTCCCCACAGGTATGAAGTGGAGACTCGCAAGAACTATCGTTCCCGATGCTGATATCAAGTACGTTTGCTGTAACGCTGACGAGGGTGACCCGGGTGCATTTATGGACCGTTCTATCCTTGAGGGTGATCCCCACGTTCTTCTTGAAGCTATGACAATCGCAGGTTACGCTATCGGTGCTAACCAGGGTTATGTATACGTTCGTGCTGAGTACCCAATCGCTGTTGAGCGTCTTAACATCGCTATTCAGCAGGCTCGTGAAGCTGGTATGCTCGGTAAGGATATCTTCGGCACAGGCTTCGATTTCGATATCGATCTCCGTCTTGGTGCTGGTGCATTCGTTTGCGGTGAGGAAACAGCTCTTATGACATCTATCGAGGGTAATCGTGGTGAGCCTCGTCCAAGACCTCCTTTCCCTGCTGAAAAAGGTCTTTACAACAAGCCCACAATCCTCAACAACGTTGAGACATACGCTAATATCCCCCAGATCATCCTCAACGGTGCTGACTGGTTCAAGGGCATCGGTACAGAGAAGTCAAAGGGTACTAAGGTATTCGCTCTCGGCGGTAAGATCAACAACACAGGTCTTGTAGAAGTTCCTATGGGTACAACTCTCCGTACTGTTATCGAGGAAATCGGCGGCGGTATCCCCAACGGCAAGAAGTTCAAGGCTGCACAGACAGGTGGTCCTTCCGGCGGATGTATCCCTGCTGAGCATTTCGATATCCCGATTGACTACGATAACCTCATCGGTATCGGCTCAATGATGGGTTCAGGTGGTCTTATCGTTATGGACGAAGACAACTGTATGGTTGATATCGCTAAGTTCTTCCTTGAATTCACTGTTGACGAG
>JAFQHO010000006.1 GCA_017397925.1 Ruminococcus sp. | reverse complement strand
TCAGATTTTGAACAAGTCAGCTGCGTATTAAAGTGGGCTGATAGCCTTGAAAGGCCAAACCCTGAAAATCAATCTGCCGATGATATACTCATCAGCTATGCATCCTACCATTGATGTTCGACTGTCAACCGATGTTGAACGATGGTCGCCCATTACGAAAATTCTGCTTTCAGGAACCTGATACGGAAATTCAATATCACATTCACCAAGTGCTTTTTCGTCGATATACGGTTCATTCAGCTCCTCGCCGTTAACGTATACCGTACCGTCCTCTGTAATCTCAATCCAATCTGTTGTTGCCAATTATATGATACAATGCAGCCACAGATTGATTTGTATATAACAAAAAAATCCTGCCAAAGCAACGTATAAACGCAGCCTTGACAGGATTATATATAGCCATTGATTCTCATTACTATAACAACATATAATTCAATTTACAATGCAACTGAAATCTCACTTCCGTCACGAAAAATGAATAAAACATTTTCTTTGCTATAAACTATTGCTTTTTCGAGCATAAAAGTCCACATCTGACTATCAAACTCAGATATGAAATCGATTTCCTCAAACTTCACCCAAAAACGCCTTATTGTTTCTTTACGTACCGTCAAACTATTTATTTCCGTTAATATATCATTGTTAAGCTTATTTAACGAGTCGTAACGATTGATAATTTCATTTCTTTTTTCTTTATAACTGCTAACTGATTTATCAGTCGTATTATTTAGTTCAACCAATTTACTTATATCAAGTTCTAATTTCTCCATTTCAAATTTTATGGATTTCTGTCTTTCCTCCAATTTTTCTGTGGATAATTGAACATTAAGAATATCATTGTAATCTGAAATTATTTCTTCACGCTTACGTACTAAGCTGTTTACAGCCTTTACAAATAAAGCTTTAATCTGTTCCTCGGTTACATATGGTGTACTACACTTAGTGTCTTTAAATTTGTCATTGCATTGCCATACCACCTTACGATATTTATCATTTGAATGCCAAACTTTTGAGCCATAAATCCCACCACAATCACCACAAATTATTTTTGATGAAAGAATACTTGTGCTACACTGTCGTTTTCCTTTTCCACCTTCCGCTAAAAGCCTTTGCACCTGGTCGAAAATCTCAGGTTCTATAATCGCTTCATGATTTTCCTTAACATAATACTGCTTCAATTCCCCCTTATTTTTCACCAACTTTTTTGTCAGAAAATCTGCGACATAATATTTTTGTAAAAGTGCGTCCCCTTTATATTTCTCATTTTTCAAGATACGCTGAACTGTATAATATTTCCATTGTGATTTACCAAAAGGCGTTGCGATTCCTTCTTCTGTCAATATTTTAGCAATTCTCGTTATATTATATCCTTGTAAGTACATACTGAATATTCTGCGCACAATAACGGCCTGTTCTTCATCAATCTCAAGTCCGCCATCCGCACCTCTTTTATATCCTAAAAACTTTGAATACGAAACTGATACTTTCCCATCCTCCATACCTTTTCTTTTACCCCACCGAACATTCTCCGATATAGAACGACTTTCCTCTTGGGCAATGGAGCTCATAATAGTCAATAACAATTCACCTTTCGAATCCAACGTCCATATATTCTCTTTTTCAAAATAACACTCAACGCCATGTTCCTTCAAGGTTCGTATGGTTGTTAAGCTGTCAACAGTATTTCTTGCAAATCGACTAACTGATTTTGTTATTATAAGATCGATTTTTCCAGCAAGTGCATCAGTAATCATAGAATTAAAGGATTCTCTTTTAGCTATTCTCAGACCACTGACACCTTCATCTGCATAAACATTTACAAATTCCCAGCCAGCGTGTTCTTTTATGTACTTTGTATAATAATTCACCTGCATTTCATAAGACGACTGCTGTTCATCATAATCAGTACTAACACGGGCATATGCAGCCACTTTTATTTTCTTAGCTACACTTACGTTTGATGCGCAAAGCTCGTTATGAATGGCGGGTATTACCGTAACCTGCCTTCCTGTTTTGTTTTTACATTGCGTTGTATTTAGAATTGTTTCCATTGCAGAACGCTCCTTCTTTCCCTTTCAATTAAAACCCTAGCATATGTTATATCCTCAAGAATCGCTTCATGACAAGCTTCTCCCACATCTGCTGTTTCAACAGTAACTGAATTTCCGTAAAAATCATTACGTACTATATTACCAATGCTATATCGGGTAAAATTATTTCCTCTTACTGTTCGTATTCCAAGTTCTGTAATTTTAACGGCAATTTCAGCAAAATTATACCCTTCAAGATACATTTTGAATATAAAGCGTATTATTTCAGCCTCTTCAGATATAATGAAATATCTGTTTAATTCGTAATTGTATTCATATCCGAAAATATGCCTGCAATATTTATTTTTTCGTTGTTTACGTATTTCTGAAGCTCTTTCAAAATCCTCACGCTTAATAATAGCTTCATGACAATTATGATATATATATTTAGGGAATTCACCATTGTTCACTTTTTTTACCTTTGTTAAATAACTTTCGACATATTTTTTCTGCCACATTATATCACCGGTATAAATTTCATTACTGATAATTCTTCCGATAGTACCCTTATCAAAATTACAACCATTGGTAGTTGTAAAACCCCTTTTGTTTAAATCGGCAGCTATTTGATGAAACGATTTTCCTTCTAAAAACATACCATATATTTCACGCACTACAGCAGCTTCATCCGGTATTATAACATACTGTTTTAGTTCATCATCATAACGATATCCATACACATGCTTATTCCATGATACAGCTTCTCCGCTGGCATATTGTTTTCGCATACCCCATTTAACATTTTCAGAAATTGAACGACTTTCTTCTTGAGCAAAAGACGCAAGAATCGTCAGTATCAGTTCCCCCTCTTTACTGAATGTGCTTATGCGTTCCCTTTCAAAACGAACTTCTACACCAAGATATTTCAAATACCTAATAGCTTCTAATAAATCCACAGTATTCCGTGCAAATCTAGATATACTTTTACAAAGAATGATGTCTATTTGTCCTTTTTCACATTTTTTAATTAATTCCAAAAAAGCTTCTCTTTTTTCGACTTTTGTCCCAGAAATTCCACGGTCAGCAAATACTCCTGCTAACTCCCAATCTGAATTATTTTGAATCAGTCTGCGGTAATATGTAATCTGAGCATCCAAAGAATGCAACATTGGATCAGAGTCTACAGAAACTCTAGCATAGGCAGCAACACGTTTAAGTCTACCTAATTTCATATCATTTGGTAATAATGTTATAATCTCCTTCATACGCCACTCCTTTTTAAAATTAATACCAATGCCTTAATTCATGTTCACTTTAATTTCAGTTGTCATTAAAGTCCCTCCTACATAAAATTTCAGCTATACCATTCTTATTAAACCGCATATCTGATTACACCTATATTACCGCTAAAACTGCTATTTATCAAGCATTTTCGGATATAAAGATTGACAAAGAAGGAGCGTATCTCTGTTGCAATATTGTATCAATTTCGTCATATTCTTCTTGATTAATTAAGCCACATTCCAGCAATTTTTTTGAAATAATCAAATTAATATTATAATCCATTTCACGATTCATAAGTTTTGCATTTTCCAGAGGCGATTCAAACATAATTATCTTCCCTTCATATTTATAATTTATAAAAGGCGAAAAAATATTAGCGTTGTACATATGCACAACGCTAATATTTTCAAATTTACTTTTTATCAATCCAGCCCGTAACATACTTACCAATAGGTGTATTACCGCAGTTTTTAGGACTATTCGTAATACGAAGTCTGCCATTCACAACCTTGCCGTCATACAGATAGAACGTACCGCTTTTCTTGACACCTGTTTTCGCCGTACTGGACGCATAGAGCGTTGTGTCCTTCAGCGTTACAGCATCACCCTTGGCATAGGACTTACCGTTGCTGTGAATAACGTCGCCGTCCTTGTCAAATACGGAATATCCATTCGCACAGGATTTCTTTGCGTTATTGATGTTACGGAACGCACCTGTCTGCGATTTCGCATCCTCCCAAGACTTACGCACACGGTACAACTCATCATCATTAAGATAAGCCTGCACCTTTGTCTTGAATTCCCCCCAATGTGGCAGAATATACAGAGGACACATCTTATAATTATTTTTCATTGTGTTCAGCTCATCCACCGTACCTGTCCTGCCGTCCTTGATATTCAGCCAATGGGTATGGGTGAACAGACAGTCAATTCCAAGTCCATACTGCTTCAGCAGAGCCGCCGCCAGTCGTGCCGCATTATCCTCGGACTTCTTGTCATCCTCGTTGTATGCGGCACTCATGATGCACTCGATTGCGATAGTTTTACGGTTTCCGTCACCATCACCGTCTGCGGCGTGCCAACCACTCAATTCATGGGGAAGATTCTGCCAAGCGCAAGTTTCGTCCACATAATAATGCACACGAACATCGTTCATATTGCCGTTTACGGTAGCACGGGTGTACTGCTCCGCAGGAGTTGTACCCTTAGCCGTTGTAATATCGCTGGTGTTGTGGATTGTTACACCAATAATTTTGCCCTCCATTGATTCGGAGGGCATTGCGATATGGTTGGGATTATGGTTTGTGAGTAAATACTCATTGACGGTTACACCGTTCATTGTTGTTGTCTTATCAGCCTTCAGAATTGCCATTGATATCATCCTCCATTTCTTCGCTTCTCTTATGAAGCTGTTTCAATACGGTTTGCAGCTGTTTCGGAATCGGCAAGCCAAGATGTGCGGCATTCTCCAAAAGGGAAACGCCCTCATTTGACAGGTAGAAAAAGATAACAGCCGTTCTTAAAATACTGCCACCGCCGATGACGTACACATCGAGAATATGCGCAATGCCGACAAGAATAAAAATAAGCACCTTTTTGAAGATGCCCTTAAATCCAACCTCGCTGGATAATTTCTTATCGATAACAGCGCACATCACACCCGTGACATAATCGGCGACAACAAACACAATTAATGCAATCATCAAGTTGTCACATCCTCCGAGAAAGTAGCCCAGCCAGCCTCCGATTGCCGAGAAGCAGACCCTTGTCATTGTCCAGAATTCTTTCATGAAAAATCCTCCTTTCGCTTATGATATATATATGAAAACTGCCACAGCAGTCGTTTACATTAATTCATAACCTCCACCTTTTTTATCAGCGGATGGGTATTATTCGACCTGCCGAGCCAACAAATATAATACTGCCCTGGCGGCACAGCGTCACAAAGTCCGAGGGAAGTGATAAACGCATCGCATTGCAGCCAGTAAAACGGCACATCCACATAATTCCGATTGGCAAGTGATGTGTACACATAATTCTGCACCGTGTCCGACGACTCCTTGCCTGCAATGGGAATAAGATACATCCCACCACGCTCCGTCACTCCAGACTGATAGCACATAGCAATAGCGGTCTGCTTATCCACAGAAATCGGAATTTTACTGCCCGTACAGACGAATCCGTCCCAGCCGAAATCTGCCTGACTGTAATTGAGGATGTACCCACCGCTTTCATTGCAAAACGGCTTATTATTGCGGATATATCCGCTTAAATCCTGTATGCCATTTTGGAAAATAGTATAAATCGTATCGGCATATTTTTCGGGAACTTCCTCCGCAACGAAAACAGGCTGACGTTTGGGAATACCGCCTGTAATCTCCAGTATCTTCGGAATCAAAGTATTCAGCGTTTCCGATGAATCCGCCGAAACGCCCTTGATACGCAGATTTTCAGCCAACCGCTCTTTCTGATTCAGCAGTTCTTCAAGATATTTTGCAATCATTCGCTCACCTCCACGACCTTTGCAAGAATTGTTTCAACTCCCGATAACAGCGAAATACAGCGATTCCATTCGGTCACGGAATCGGCAGTAATGCTGTTCAGCACGGACAAATTCTGATGCTTATGCAGATTTCCCTGTACCTCAATTTTGAAGTTCTGAATCTGCTCCTCCGCATTATCCCATTGCTCCATTTTTTCCGATGTAATTCTATCGAGGACGGAAGAATTATTGTGCGTATGGGATTCTTCTTCCAATCCGTCAATCTGCTCCTGCTGTGCGGAAATATCATTTTTCAAGGTGTTTTGCAGATAAATAAGCGCCGTATTTGTTGCAAATTTCGATTCGTCAATCGGATCACCGCTTTCACCCTTTAAGGATTCAAGCCACTCGGATTCTGTACCTTTGAAACCATACTGAACGGCAATTTCATAGGCAGATAAGCCATTTGCACCGTCTTTGCCATTTGTGCCGTCTTTTCCGTCAGCACCGTTTATGCCGTCTGCTCCATTTTTACCGTCAATACCGTTCTTACCATCAGCTCCATCCTTGCCATCCGCACCCTTGAGAGAAACAAGCCACTCTGCAAGCGTACCGATAAATCCACTCTGCACCGCCAGTTCGTATGCAGATAAGCCGTCCTTGCCGTTACTACCCGTTTCCATTTCCGCAATCATCTCCTTGAATTTTTCAATGAGCTGTGCGTACAAATCGGGAGTCGGCGTGGATTCCTCCGCACAAAAACCCGACGGTCTGATATGGAGCGTCACGGGAACTGTCGTTGCACGAACGGTGGTATCGGATTCGCTGTCGTAACCTACGATTGTCATCCTCACAGCCCCTGCGTGAAGATTCGAGGGAAGCAAGCAGGACAGCCCGTCCACCCCAAGCACACGATAAAAATTCTCATCATCCTGCGTGAACTGGATTACCTTATGAAGCGGCTTCCAAGAATGGTCAAAGGCAAATTTCAGCGTAACAAAGGCAATCTGTCCGCTTGCGATAACCTCACGCTCCACGATTTCCAAACTCTGTCCCTTTACAAGAAATTTAATCATTCCGCTACCTCCCTCCATTCATTATCTGCATATTCCATATATCCGTCCGTGCATTGAATTTTTACAAGCCCCGATTGTGCCACGTCCATAACCCTCTTTCCGTCCCAATTAGGACTTTTTTCAATCTCCTGCCATTCCGCAAGCGTACCGTCGTAGGTAATTGTTTTCAGCGCAGAGCAGTAATTGAACGCATTGGAGCAGATTTTCTTCAGTTTTTTACCGATGATAAAGCTTGAAAGCCTGATACAGCTGACGAACATATACTCGCCAATCACTGTACCATTCACCGTTACGGATTTCAGCTTAGAACAATCACGGCAGACGTATTGACCGATTTCTGTTACGGATTCGGGAATTGTAAGGCTCTCAATAGCAGTTCCCCAGAATGCACTATCTGCAATGGTCGTCACCTTTGACGGAATTGTAATTTCTGTCAATCCATAAACCGTATCAACATACCCGTCACCCTGCATAAATGTAGCCTTGCCGATAGATTTCAAGGTTGTCGGCAGCGTGATTTTCTCCATATTCTGGCAGTTCCCGAAAACATATTCACCAATAGATGTGATACCCTCATCAACTACAACAGTCTGAATATCATCATTATTGCGAAGCGGAGAAATATTGCTGTCGGTATCATAATTATACATTTCGCCCGTACCACGCACGAGGACATTACCGTTTGAGTAAAGGACGTAGTAAATATCCTGACCGAGAGAACCTGTTGCAATAATGTCGCCTGTGAGGTCGTCAACCTTCAGCTGGAGCTTATCTACGGTGCTTTGAAGAGTGTCAATTTTCTCCGTCATATCACCAAATTGCTGTGACAGAAACGTCATGACCACAAGCATTTCCGAAACTCTGCATTTTCCCAGAATACATTTCACATACCCGCATTTCTTTTCATCAGCACGGTAATCATAAATTTTTGTGATATTTTTAGCACCACCTGCAAGGTAAACAGCCGCAAGAGTGAGATGTGTTTTGCTTGCGGTATCTGTAAATGTAGGGACGGTCGGAGAAGTTGCGGCTGTTCCCGATTTTACTTCAAGCTTGCAGGCTCTCACCCCCTCGGAAGTATCGCAGCTGATACCGATAATCACATAACGGCTCAACGATTCATCCACATATTTCGTGAGGTCAAGGGTATAATCGGCATCGCTCATGAAATAATGCCCGTTAATCCATGCTTTGCCCGTGCCGATGACAACATTCGTGCCTGTGCCTGCCGTGACGGAAAAGCAGTCACCGTAGGTGTCAAACACACCGTTGCAGATAATGCTTGAAAGATAATTCGTAAAGTCCTCCGCCGTGTAAACCCTGTCCATATTTTTTGCATTGAAAAATCCGTAAGAAAATGCCATAATATCACACTCCTGTTCTGAAAGTAGGTGTAAGTGTACGTCCGTTCTGGTCATAGCTTTCAATCATTCCCACAAGCTGAATTTTCGGCTGTATCAAGCCAAATCGCTGATGTTCCACTGTCACATAATCTCCCACGAAATAATCCTTGTTATACTGATACTGCTTACCGTCAACCGCAATAGTGGACTCCGTGATTTCTGTGGGATACACAAAATGCTCCGCACCCTTTTCATTCAGCAGAGCAATGTATTCCTCATCGGTAATCTGCACAGTTTCACCGTTTTCCTGCGATTCCTGCTTAATGTCCTTGGCATCCACATAAACTTCATAGCGGTCAAGATGTGCAGGCTCATTCCCGTTAAAAGTAATCGTCCTCTTACGCTCCGTACCCTCGCCCTCACCGAATACATAAGCTGTATTTCTTTGCCCTGAATAATTTGCAGAGTAATCAAAAGTGAGCAAGTTGCAGTAGGAATCGGAAAAGACGATGTGGGCGTTTTCCTCCTGAAAAATGCTCCTGTCCGTTCCCTGCGACAAGTCGAAGAAAAAGGCGTAGTTTCCGCTTGAAATTTCTTCAAGACGGATATTCGCCGTACCTCCTGTAATTTCACAGATTTTGAAAATCCACTCCATTAAATTATCGTAGCTGACCTGCAACCGAGCCTTTTGCTCCCAACAGCTGCCTGTGGTGTTACCATGACGAAGTGACGGTATCAAGCGATTTCCCGATACCATAGCATTGCGATATACAGCCTGCCTTACAATATCTGCATAGCTTGTAAGCGTTGTAATTGACAGCGTGGGATAAATAATTCTGCGACTTAACAGCGACATTAAAAATCTGCCTGTCACGGTCAGATAGTCGCCATTTTCAGCATTGGTTTCAAGCTTGACGCTTTCGATAATGCCATAATGCTCCTTGTCGTCATCCCTGCCGATAATTCTTCCCGGCATAAATCCAACCAGATTTTGTGGTGTTGCGGCAATGTAGATTTCAAATGAGCCACAGCCGTAATACTGCACATCCCAGAGCAAACTGGAAAAGCTGTCACACACGGCGGTCAGCTGAATGGAGATATTTTCGCCGTCTGCACTCATATCATAAATTTCAATCTGCATATCATACCCCCAGATAAGAATTCGTGTGAATCAGCGTCACACGGATATTTTTTACATTGCGGACGGCGGTTACATGAAAGTGATTTACCCCCTGCGACAGCGTCAGCCACGTTGAGCCTGCAACCAGTCGGTTGATGATGTTGGAATCCACACCATTTCGTGTAAGCGTCACGGTTTTATTGCCTGTTTTCGTGGTGATTGTAATCACATCGCCCTTTTCCAGGTCGCCCTTAATCTGCAAATATTCGCCTGTGTCGGCATTATAAATTGTCGGTGTCCGAGCAACATCGAGTGCCTCAATCTGAATGATGAAGCCTGTTTCATCGCCGTCATTCCGCAAGGTGATATTGTCCGTGGTGCTGTACACACCGAGAGGAAACGGCTCGTCACTCAGCGGAAACGGGAAGATGAATGCTCCTGCGATTTGGCTATAGTAGGCGTGAACTGCCGATGTGCTGTAAAAATACGGATCGGGGCAGATGATAGAAATCTGACCGCTGACCTTGCCGCCGAAATTATTCACGGCACAAGTTTCCACATAGCCTTCGGTGTACACGTCAATTTTGGCGGTCTTATACAACACCTTGATGTACCGTGAGGGCTTGACCACACGATACAGAGCATGACGACGATTTTCGATATTCACGCCACGCATTTCAAAGGAAATGACGATATTTCGCTTTTCGATGAAAGCGTTGTTCAGATAGCTGCCGTCCATTCCTGCGTAGGTGGATGTGCTGATTGTGCCGTTTGGCGGGTACAGGCCGTCGATTTCAGAGACCATGTATTTATTTGCGGTTGTTGTAAGGTCGATTTGTTCGCCACCTGCGTTTTCAATAATTAGCTGAAAAAACAAAGTTTCACCTTCTTTTCATTGACTTTGGAGGGTAGGAAGTGGTATAATTAAATGTATACAAAGGGCAAGAACTGCCCTACAAATCAGAATTTGGAAACGGAAAACTTTGATTTGAGTGCGTAGGCACCAGATAGAAAAATAGTAAGGCGAGGTTGTTGGAATGAAAACAATAGTGATGTTTTCCATGGGTACCAGAGGAGATATACAACCATATATTTATCTTGCTCAGGAATTAGCAAAAAACGGATATGATGTTGTTTTAGGCTCTCATCCATGTTGGAAAGGTTTGATTGAATCAAGTAATGTCAAGTTTGTTCCCATCGGTCCGGACATAGATATCGATAAGGAAGCGGCACACATAAGAGGAAAGTATAATAATCCGGTTTTAAGTATGCTTAAAACTATGAACTTCGTTTTCGATATAATCGTTAACTCAACGGATGATGTTTACGAAGCCTGCAAAGGAAAGAATCTGATCGTAGTATCTCATTCTATGATGGGTGCTATCGAAGCAGAGGTTCTGGGAATCCCAACCGTCAATGTGACATTGCAACCTGAGATGATACCGCAGAAATTAAAGCCTCAGTCTTTTTTCGGTAAGTTGACAGGAGGGGTGATTGCAAGACAGATTGCAAAGCCATACAACAAGATCCGTAAAAAGTATAATCTTAAACCTGCAAAAGATATCGGTGAGATAACATATAAAAACTACAATCTGATCCCTATCAGTAAATATGTTAAAGAAAGAAACCCATATTGGGAAGACCGGCACATTATCACAGGCTTTTGGTATCGTGAGGAGCCCGAATATCATCCGGACGAGGAATTTGATAACTTTTTAAATGATGGTGAAAAGCCTATTTTATTAGCGTTGGGAGCGATGTCATTTGAGGAAAAGGCAGAGACAGAAAAGCTTGATAAGTTTGTAAAGGCATTTCAAAAAACAGGAAATCGTGCAATCATCCAAGGTTTTCAAAAATCACTGAAGCAGTATGAACTACCATCTTCCATGATCGCAGTCGGAAGTGTACCGCATAGTTACCTTTTTGAGAAATGCAGCATGGTCATTCACCATTGTGGATTCGGAACTGCTTCGTCGAGTTTGATATATGGCATTCCCTCAATCCCTGTTCCACATGTCCTTGATCAAAAGGGACAGGCTGATATGTTGGAAAAGCATGGTGTTGCCTGTAAGGCGCTTGATGGACATAAGCTGACAGAGGAAGGGATAGTTGCAGCAATTAATGATATGCAGTCACATTATGATGAACGTTATCAGAAGGTAAGGGAGTTGTCCGAGAAAATTAGAGAAGAAAAAGGACTTGAGTACTCTGTCGGGTACATTATTGATATATTAAATCAAAACAGATGATCTATTTAAGTTAACAGACAGCAAAAATAAAATTTGAAGTGGTTGACAAATTCCAATTTGTAGGGCAGAAATCTTCCTTTCCCTACTGCTTCACCGCATTCCTCGTCAACCTATAAATCTCCAGCCGTGACAGCGACTTAGGCGAATTATTCGTCTGATTCACTGTGCGGCTGTTGTCGTTATTGTAGTTATTGATCACGGTCGTACCCTCACCGCCAACCACAGCACCCGAAATGCCGTTAAGACGGTAACTCAAATCCGACTGCATGGTAAGCTTCATCGCTTCCGCAACACCTGATACCGCCTTTTCGACATACTTTTTACTCTTGTTGATACCCTTGGCAAGTCCCTGCATGAAATCGGGCATCCAGCTTTCGTAATCGGTCAGCGGACCTCTGTCGGGGACGGAGAAGTGCAGGAAATCACGGATAGTATCGGCAACACCTGTGACGCAATCGGTCAGATTACCAATCATTCCCTTGATACCGTCAATAATGCCGCTGATAATATCAGAACCCCACTCCCAAGCATCGGAAGCAAGTCCTTTCACAAAATCCACAGCCTGATTGAATCCATCCTTGACCGTTGTGACAATGCCTGTGATTTTTTCTGAAATTGCAGTTTTGATGCTGTCCCAGATGCTTGAAACCGTGGTCTTGATATTGGTCAGCACGGTAGAAATCTTCGTAGAAACTGTATCCCAAGCCGTAGAAATGATGCTCTTGATAGTTTCAAGCACACTTGAAATTCCCGATTTTATGCCATTCCACACAGCCGAAATCGTCCCAGAAATAGCGGATAGGACGCTTGAAATCTTCGTAGAAATGGCATTCCAGATAGTTTCAAATACAGTCTTGATGCCGTCAAGCAGCGGAGTGAGAAAAGAAACAATGCCATTCCAGATTGCAGAAATTTTCTCTGAAATCCAGTCCATCGCCCTGCCGATGAGGATTTGGATTGCCTGAAAAATAGTTTCAAATAAATAGCGGAATGCTTCAAGCAATGGCGAAAGGAAGTCGTAAATCGCTGTGAAAATGCCTGTGATGAAGTCTTTGACCGCTGTGAAAATGGTTGTCGCTACGGTGTGGATTGCTGTTACAATATTCGTAAACGTGGTGTAAATGCTTGTCCATGTGTTGACGAAAAAATCACGGATACCTGTGATAATTCCCGTAAAAAAGCCGACAATGGATGTCCAGATATTCACGAAAAAGTCCTTGATTGAAGTCCACACAGCGTTCCATGAAGTGCCAAACCATCCAAGCACAACATCTGCCACATTTTTGAGGACGTTCAGAATATTCGTGAATGTGTTTACCAGCAAATCCCAGATAGAAACAAAAATGCCCTTGACTCCGTTCCACATCTGCTCCCAATCGCCCGTGAAAAGCCCCACAAAAATATCCAGTATGCCGAGAATGACACCCGATACAGCGGAGAGGATATTGGCGATATTCGTGAACATTCCCTCAAACATGGGAGCGAGGACGGAGCAGAGAGCATCCCACGCCGCTTTCAGCATTTCCGTGAAATTCTCAAAATCAAATCCCAGCTCGTTGACTCTTGAAACGATGCCGTCTGCAAGCCCCGAAAAAGTTTCCTTGATTTTATTCCAGATGCCGATGATGTTATTCTTAAATTCATCGTTGGTATTCCATAAATGTACAAATGCCGCCACAAGAGCTGCTACCGCCGCAACCACGGCAAGAATTGTGCCAAGAGAAACGCCCAATGCACCCGTTACCGCCGCAATACCGCCCTTGACAGCGGCAATGGCGGCAGGTGCTTTTGATACGAGCGTGACGATACTGCCAACGCCCGAAATGGTCTTGCCTATAACGATGAGCAGAGGTCCCAATGCCGCCGCTACGAGAGCGATTTTGACAATGGTTTCTTTTGTTTTGGGATCGAGCTGATTGAGCTTGTCCACGAAGCCTTGAATGTGCGTTACAATGGAACGGATAACTGGCATTAAAATATCCGAGAATGAAATCGCCAGTTCTTCAAGCTGTGATTTCAGAATGGTCAACTGTCCCGATAAATTATCCTGCATAGTTTCCGCCATATTCAGCGACGTACCGTCACAGGAAGAAATCGCTCCCTCAAGCTTTGTGATATCCGCAGGGGCAGCGTTCATCAATGCAAGAAATCCCGACATGGCATTTTTGCCCACCAAAGCCTGCGCCGCCGATGCCTGTTCCGATTCCGAAAGCTGTGAAAAGGCAACACGGCAATCCGCAAGAATATCATTCAAATCACGCATACTGCCATCGGCATTGGTGGTCTGAATCGTGACTTCGCCAAGGGCATCACCGCAGAATTTCACCTCACCAGAAAGCACAGTCATAATAGAACGCAAAGAAGTACCTGCCTGTGTGGACTTGATACCCGCATTCGCCATAAGTCCGATAGCCTGTGCTGTATCCTCAACGGAAAATCCCAATGCACCTGCAACAGGTGCGGCATATTTGAAGGTTTCACCCATCATTGATACATTGGTGTTGGCATTGGAAGATGCCGCCGCAAGCACATCAGCAAAATGACCGCTGTCGGCAGCTGTTAAGCCGAAAGCGGTCAATGCATCTGTTACAATATCCGAGGTGACAGCCAGTTCCTCACCAGATGCTGCGGCAAGATTCATAATGCCGTCAATACCCGAAATCATATCCTCCGTTTTCCAGCCTGCCATTGCCATGTAATTCATAGCTTCGGCGGCCTCCGATGCGGAGAATTTTGTTTTACTGCCCATTTCACGAGCTTTTTCACGGAGGGAATCAAGTTCATCTCCCGTTGCTCCCGATACAGCGGCAACCTTTGACATAGCGGCATCGAAATCCGCACCTGTTTTCACGGCGATTGTACCGAGTGCGGCAACACCTGCCGTTACAGGTAATAATTTTTCACCTGCACCCGAAATTTTATCTCCGACCTTCTGCATGGTTGCACCTGCCGCTTCAAGCTTTGCAAAAGCTGTATTTGTGCGGTCGGCTTCGTTTTGCAGATTGCGGAGTTCATTTTCGGTTTCGATGATTTCACGCTGAAGAGCGTCATATTGCTGTTGGGAGATGTCACCATTGGCAAGTGCAGTATTTGCCTGTTCTGCGGCAGTTTTCAGAGTATCAAGCTTTTCCTTGGTGGATGTGACCGCATCGGCAAGCAGTTTATGCTTCTGTGAGAGCAGTTCCGTATTGGTCGGGTCCAGTTTCAGCAATTTTTCTACGTCTTTCAGCTGCGTCTGCGTGGTGCGGATATTTTTATTAACGCCCTCCAGAGCCTTGGAAAGTTTCGTAGTATCGCCGTTAATCTCTACGGTGATGCCTTTGATTCTGTTTGCCATTTGGTCACCTCCCATCTACTAAAAATTATCAAAATCCTCCTGCGTTGCAAGGGATTTGTACGAAAAATCGTCATTTTCACGTTCCGTAAACATATCATTGATTAATCCAATCGTCAGCAAATCCAGCTCGGTCATAGAAAGACCGAGCTGTTTGCATCTCAGCAGAAAAAGCGGAGTTGTCATTTGGCGGTCAGTCGGGCGATGTTTTTTTTAGACTCTACCTGGGTTTCGATGTTCAGCCCCCACAATTCAATGAGCTGCGGCAGAATCTGATAAACGGAAAACGTGTTAAACTGCTCCAACCATTCATCGGGTGAAGCAGATACATCATCGGGAGCAGCGTGTTTCGCCATGATATACGCCACATTCTCGAAGACTTCAAGGCTCTCGATGCTCAGGGAGGATTTTTCTTCATCGCTTTCGGATACATTTTTCTGTAATTCCGCAAGGTCCTTGTAAATATCCCTGCCAAACTTCATGCGATACAGACGAGGCACGGCGGCACTCGCTCTGAAAGGTACTTCAACCCCGTCAATTTCAATATTTCTTGTAATCGCCATAAATCATTACCCCTTTGTTGTTGTCGTTGTGGTTGCAGCCGCCTTTTTCTCCGAAGTATCGGGATTATACGGCATTTTGTACCAGTTGTTATAAACGGTTTCATCGGTTGCCTCACAGGTCTTTGCTTTTACAAGTCCCGTGGGAAGTGCGGATGCTGTGAGCGTCAGCGTTTCTGTTTTTACCTCGGTGGAGTCCTCCTTGGTCTGTCCCTCGGTTGCAGGTCTGCTTGCGGTACAGCAGTAGAGGACATGACGGATTTTATGCTTATCTCCCGAAAATTCAAACATCAACGCAAACTGTGACGGCTCTGCGTCATTCTTCTCCACAAGCACACCATTGTTATCAAGGATTTCTCCCAGAATTTCCGTTGCAAATTCTGTTGTAACAAGGGCGACTTCGAGGTCACCCTCATACCCCGAATTGTTGTTGATAACGTAATAAACGCTGTCATCGGCATAAAAATTTTCATTTTCGCCATTGGCATCAATGGAAAGGGACACCGCACCGGGCAAGCGGATGGATTCGCCGTATACAGGCGTAGTGGGAGAGCCGTCGGGAGCAACACCCCACTGCGTAATTTTTGCCCAATGTACGTTATTCAGACCGAATTTAACCTTGTTTCTATTCTTAGGCATTCTTCTCATACCTCCATTTCATATAACACCTCATAAAGCCGTTCCGACTCTATAAAGGTTTCGGTTTTTATAAAAAATATCTCATGTGCAGTCAGCACAGATTCGATTTCTTCCTCCAATGCAGGATTTTTCCTGTCGGTGTACAGTTCAATATCCAGCTGTTTGAAACTGTGATAGCGAATATTGTCCGCAGAAAATACATTCTCTCCGGGAGAAAGAAAAATCAGAAACGGCGGATTCGGACTTTCACCCTCTGCAAAATGGTGATATGCATAGGGCAGTCCCATTTCCGCCATCATTTCGTTGATTTCTTCATAGGTCACGACAACGCCCCCTTTATGAGATTTTCAAGCATTTCTGCACCGTTTTCCTCTGCAGGAGCAATATGTGGCTTGCCAGCAACTCTGCCGCCGCCACGCTTTGCATGGCCTTTTTCAAGGAGATGTGCAAGGCGGTAGTGGTCTTTGGAATGAACGGTCATCTGCAAGCTGTGGCTGTTTTCCTTAACCTTTGTTGCTTTCCAGCTTTTGCCGTAGGCACCCGTATCTTTCGGAGCATTTGCTGAAATTTCTTTTTTTACAGAAGTAGCGGTTTTTTTGACTGCTTCTTTCATAGCATCATCTGCAAGCTCCGCATATTCCTGCAAGCCCTGCATAATTTCATCGGCAAGGTTGTCAATTGAAGTCATCTGTAACGCCTGCCTTTCTAACTTCACACTGAATCGTCAGAAAACTTCGGCTTCGATAATCCCTCTGCACAGATTTGATGTTATACACAAGCCCACGGAACAAGATTTTATGCGTGGTGGCATTCAGCGATAGCAGGAAAAGGCTCTGCCGAACTACGAATGACACGGACTGTATTTCTTTGGTGACTCCCGTATTCGTAGTTTCGGTAGAGCTTTTCACCGTCACATTTGCCCAGCAAGAATAGACTTCATCCCATTTTGTAATGTGATTCCCAATTTCATCCACAACGGTGCGATGCTCTAAAATTGTAATTCGCTGATTCAGTTCATCAAAATTCATTAAATCACACCCTCACGCTGTGCAAATAAAATGGAACGCAGGCTCATAGTCAAGCCGTGATAATCAGGATTTGAACGATTTTCATATAAATAGCCGAGTGCAAAAAGCACCGCCGTTCTGGTCACATCCTCACAGCAAGTGAATTTTTCCTCATCCATTCTGCCCACATCTTTTACGAGGAATTTTGCGGTATCAAGCAATTGGAGGATGAGCTTGTCATCCTCCTCGTAGTCGATACGCAGGTAATTTTTGGCTTCATTCAAGGTAATCATATTATCAACCCTTCATAGTGAGAACCTTGACCGCTTCGGGAAGAATCAGCTTTCCATCAACTCTCTGCGATGCAAGGAAACCAACCTGTCCATTCATAGCAAACAACTCATTCAAGCGTTTCAGACTTCTGCCCTGACGGTCAGCAATCCAGTAATAGCTGAAATCACCGAAAGCAATCGCCTTGTTGCCTGCTTCGGGAGTGGGTGCGAACACAGAGGTCACATAGGGACGGTTGAGAATAGTATCAGGCACACCTGCTGAAATAGACGGCTGCCAGATGTACTGACCGTTATTATCCTTTACCTTACGCAGTGCCTTGACAGTCTGCTCATTCAGCACCCATACAGCTTTCTTGCGGTAGGGACTTTTAAGAGAATAGAACAGTTCAAGCACATCGTCAAATGTAATATTCGCACCTGCTGTTGTAGCCCCAACCTGACCGCCGCCTGTTTCGGAGAAAATACCCGTAGGCTTGCCGATACCGTCACCGATGAGAAATGCTTCTTCCTCCTTTGTGCCGATTCTGCGTGCAAATTCCTTTGCAATGTAGGACGGCAGGTCAAAAACGCTGTCATTGAGAAGCTCCTCAGAAATCTTGATAGCAGTACCGACCTTGTAAGCGGAGAGAGCAATCTGACCGAAAGCGTCATCAGAGAGGGTGTATGCCTCTTCCTCCTCCATCCAGACCGCTTCGCCCTTCTGCGTAATCACAGGGATTTTGCGGTCTCCGCTTGAGGTCTGAATCTTGGTAGCAAGAGGACGGAATACATTTTCCTCCTCCAGTGCGGAAATCAGCTTTTTCTCAAATTCATCGGGAACAAGATAACCGCCCTCTGAATCCGTGCCAACCTGCAAATCATTTCTGATATCGGCAAAATTACGATTGCGGATGTTATTCCAGAATGCCGTGCTGTATTCCGCAGATGCAATGCCTGTTTTCGCCTGATTATCGGGCATTGCAGGAGTGCCGAGAATCGGCTGTGATGTGGGCATTCTCATTTCCGCCTCAATCTGCTCCTGTCGCTCCAGACGCTTGATTTCCTTACCGAGATTCACAACCTCGGCTTCAAGTGCGTCATAGGTCTTGCTGTCCTCTTCGGAAAGCACACCGCTTGCGTTTCTCTTACTGTCAAGGAAATCACGGGCTGTATCCCATGCCTTGGCTCTTTTTTCTCTCAATTCCTGAATAGTCATAATATCATCCTCCTCAATATTTCAGCAGTTCCAGTCTTTTATCAAGCTGGGCGATTGGTGTACCTGTGGGATTTGCAGAAACTTTCTGCATGAAAGAAGCCACCGTTCTGGACGGCGTGTAGCTGAAGCTTACCATATCCTTTGGCGGCTTTTTCTCATTTTCATCCTCGTCCTTCTCATCGGGTGTTTCATCATCCATTTCTGCCTGCGGCATTTTCTCCTTGTCAAAGAGAATACCGTCCACAAAACCCAGCTGTTTCGCCTTTTTCGCATTCAGCCATGTTTCATCGGACATCATCTTTGCGATTTTTGCACGGCTGAGATGCGTTTTCATTTCGTAGGCGTTGATGATGGATTCCTTGACCTCCTCCAAAAGCGTGATGGCCTTTTCCATATCCGACTTGTTGCCCATTGCAATTGTAGCGGGGTCGTGAATCATCAACATTGCCGTCGGCGCGATAAAAGTCTCGTCACCTGCCATTGCCACCACAGACGCAGCGGATGCGGCGAGGGCGTCAATTTTCACCGTAACCTTGCCCTTATGGTTGCGGAGCATGGTGTAAATCTGCGATGCAGCGAACACATCTCCGCCTGGGCTGTTCAGCCAAACGGTAAGATTTCCGCTGACCTTTGCAAGCTCATCACGGAACAAGGCAGGGGTTACTTCATCACCATACCAGCTTTCCTCCGAAATGGGACCGTTGAAGAGCAGTTCCGTTTCTGAGGTTTCCTCGTTCTTCACGAAATTCCAGAATTTCTTCATTCTGCGTTATCCTCCTTTTTCTCGATATTTTTAGCATAAGCTGCCCCCGCCGACGAGAGTGGCGTCATACTTCCATTCACCATGTAAGTGAAACCTCCTTTTTCTTCGGGGATTAGGTTCATATCTTCAAGTTCTCTTACATCATTAGGACATAAGAAACCATTCTGAATACCAACACTGTAGCCTTTCATTCTGCTTGCGTAGTCACCACGGAGAAGACCATTCACATTGAATTTAACAAAATACTTTCCTCGTTCCGTTTCTGATAGTAACGCTTTCATTAAAGATTGCTCCCATCGGATAATCCAAGGCTCAAGGGTGTATTTTGTAAATTCAAGAGATAATTCTTCTATATTCGAAAACGTGGCGTGTTCCAAATCGCCAATCATGTGTAGAGGTACACGGTATAAACGGGCGATTTCCTCAATCTGAAACTTTCTGGTTTCCAGAAATTGCGCTTCATTATTTGGAATGGAAATCGGTGTATACTTCATGCCCTCCTCTAAAATTGCGGTTTTATGGGCATTTCCGCTGCCGTAGGCTCTGTGCCATGCCTCACGGACCCTTTCGGGATTTTTGATTACCCCAGGGTGTTCCAGCACAGCGGAGGGCGATGCGCCATTTGCAAAGAACGATGCACCGTAATCCTCGCAGGCAAGGGAAATTCCGATTGCATTTTTCGCCATGGCAATGGGAGAATATCCCACCAGACCGTCAAAACCCAGCCCCGGAATATGCAGCACCTGTTCTGCAGGGAGAATAATATCGCCCTGTTCCTTGATGTTTGGATTGGCTTCATCGTATCGGCTGTAAATATATATCAGCCGATTATGCTCGTCACGGTCTACTTTCATCTTATCGGGCATCAGCGGATACAGTCCCACCACATCACCTCTGCCGTTGCGGATAATCTGTGCATATGCATTTCCGTAAATCAACAGGTGCGACATCAATGTTTCACGGAAGATGAACGATGTCATTTCGGGATTTGGCTGGTCGTGGAGCAAAAAATATAGCGAATGCTGCGGCACTCGCTCTTTTCCGTTTTCAGTATATTGGTATAGGTGCAAAGGCAGCTGTGCGATTGCCTCCGACAGCACTCTCACACAGGCGTACACAACGGTATGCTGTAGGGCGGTACGGTCGTTGACACGCTTGCCGCTGTGGGCTCGTCCGAAGAAGTAGGTGTAGGACGGGCTGTCGTAGCTGTTTGTAGGCTTATCACGGCTTTTGAATAGTCCTTTGAAAATAATCATAATTATCACTATCCTTTCTTGACTTTTATTCTTCAGCGTGGTATAATTTAATTGGCTAAAGGAGATAATGCCGATTATGGTAAAAGGGAGGGCTAAAAAGATGCAACCTAAGAGTATTAATACACTAATGAGTTATATGCGTGATAAAAAAGGTATCCAAATCTCTGGAAGTTTACAAAAGAGAAAACTTAGATATATGGGATATTTTCACGGATATAAAGGATATAGATACTGCAACTCTCCCACGGCATTGCTTCCATATACAAACTTTAATGAACTTCAATCGGTTTATGATTTTGATATGCAGGTTAAAGCTATTTTCTATCCGCAAATTATGTTCCTTGAAACGACGATAAAGAACTACGCTTTGGAAGAAATTCTTAAACAAGCAAAAAGTGAACGTTTTGCAGATGTATATAACCTCCTTTTGAACGATTACAAATCCCATCATGTTGGAACACATGATTATAAAATCGCCATTTCAAAAAGAATGGCAGTCAGAAATAAAGTATATGGAAATATTTCCAGAGATTACGGAAAGAACAATATCATTGTTCATTATTATGACAAAGATGAACCGGTCCCAATTTGGGCTATATTTGAGATACTTAGTCTTGGTGAATTTGGAAATCTGTTTGCTTGTCTTAATATTAATACTCGCCAAGCCATTTCTTCTTCAATTGGAATCAATAGAGCAGTTGATAATGATGGAAAAATGATAGAGAAAATCGTTTTCTGTTTAAAAGATTTAAGAAATGCAATTGCTCATAATAATACTATTTTTGACACACGATTCAAAACAGGAAAAATAAGCAATCGCATCGTATATTTCGTCAGAAACTAGACTACGAAATATTAATTTCAATTCTATACTCGATTACGTAATATTGGTTTCATTTATGTTAAAGATTCTAAAACGTAACAAAAGTGATATTTTAGCTTTTATTCAGCAATTCGAAAATGCTTATGAAACGCTACGAAAAAACGTGCCTACAAATATCTATTCAAAAATCATCTTCACGGATACAAAAGCCAAATTGAACCTTTTTAAAAATTTCCTGTAATTTTTGAAAAAATACTTGCATTTTTTGAGTGAGTATGGTATAATATAATATAGAATTGCGGTGAACGTCTTCGGACTACACCTAAAGGAGTTGGATGCGTCCGACTCCTTTTTAATTTATATAATATTTTGAAGAAATTATTAAATGACAAGCATATCCCTCTCATCATAAACACTCGCCCCAGAATCCCCAAGTCCACAACGAATTGCACGGTCAAGTGCCATAATCAAGGCAACGGCACCGTCAATCTTCTCTGTGGATTTTTCCTTGTCCGGCTTGATGTTTCCGGCAGGGTCACGCTTGATGAAAATATTATCCATCATCCACCGCAACACAGGATGACCGCCGTGGGCGATTTTCTTTTCAAGGGTAAGCTTCATCAGTTCCTTGGTCGGAGGTGACATATCCTTGTAGCCCTGCCCGAACTGCACCAATGTAAATCCCATGCCTTCAAGATTCTGCGACATCTGAACTGCACCCCAACGGTCGAAGGCAATTTCACGGATGTTGTAAATCTTGCCAAGCTCCTCGATAAAATTCTCGATAAAGCCGTAATGCACCACGTTACCCTCTGTGGTCATAAGGTAGCCCTGCCGTTCCCACACATCATACGGCACATGGTCACGGCGAACACGAAGCGACAGCGTTTCTTCGGGCAACCAGAAGAACGGTAGAACGCTGTATTTGTCGTCCTCATCTGTCGGCGGAAATACAAGCACAAATGCCGTAATATCCGTTGTTGATGAAAGGTCAAGTCCTGCGTAGCAAACTCTACCGTGTAAATCTTCAGCATTTACGCTGAATTTACAGGCATCCCATTTATCCATCGGCATCCAACGGACAGCTTGTTTTACCCATTGATTCAGTCGCAGCTGTCGGAAGGCATTTTCTTCACCCGGAGTTTCCTTGGCAGAATTACAAGCCGCCACAACCTTATCCATCCCGATGGTCTTGTCAAGGCTTGGATTTGCCTTCTTCCAAACCTTCGGATCAGTCCAGTCATCGGAAGTATCTGCACCGTAAATCACAGGATAAAACGTCGGGTCGTGCTTTCTGCCCTCGATGATATCCTTCGCCTTGGAATGCACCTCATAGCAGATAGAATTTGTGTCCGTTCCTGCCGTTGTGATAAGGAAGTACAACGGCTGCATACGAGCGTCACCTGAGCCCTTAGTCATAACATCAAAGAGCTTTCGGTTAGGTTGCGTATGAAGCTCATCCATCACAACGCCGTGGATATTGAAACCGTGCTTAGAGTAGGCTTCGGCGGAAAGTACTTGATAAAAGCTGTTCGTCGGCGTATAAATGATACGCTTCTGAGCAGTCAGAATTTTCGTCCTTTTGCTTAACGCAGGACACATTCGCACCATGTCTGCGGCGACGTCAAAAACAATCGAGGCTTGCTGTCGGTCTGCGGCACAGCCGTAAACCTCCGCTCGTTGTTCTCCATCGCCACAGGTCAACAGGAGAGCGACGGCAGCGGCAAGCTCGCTCTTCCCATTTTTTTCGGCACTTCAATGTACGCCGTGTTAAACTGACGGTATCCATTAGGTTTCAGAACTCCAAATAAATCACGTATAATCTGTTCCTGCCAATCCAGAAGCTCGAAGTGCTTTCCTGCCCACGTGCCTTTTGTATGGCACAGGCACTGAATAAAATTGACGGCATAATCCGCAGCCTTTTTGCTGTACTTGGAATCTTCCGCCATGAATCGTGTCGGTTTGTATTTCGCCACTTCCACCACCTCCCTTCATGGCATAATAAAAGGCCTGCATCAGCAGACCTTGAAATATATTTGAAACCCCGTGGGGCGATTTTTTAATAGAGATTGCTCTTTCATTATACCCATATTACCATAAAAAAACAACGATATCAAGCGGTTTCGGGATAATAATTTACACAAAGATATGCACATAAATTGTGCTATATATGAGAGAGCAACGCCCCCGCTGTGCAGGGGCGTTGCCTTATTTTGCAAGCTGGTCAAAGCACCATTTGATTGCGTCGCCGCCGTCATCAAAGGGCTTCGGCGCAACCGTGTGGAGGTTGATTCGGCATTCGATATAGGAAACGCCTGTTTCTTCCTCATCATCGATGAATTCGTAAATTGCCGCCTCAAAGCCTTTGTAGGTCAATCCGCAAACCAGAACGTGATCTCCGTATTTGAGGACTGCTCCCTGTGTACTGCACCCGTCCATTTCCAGCTGCTCCATTGTTGTGAGTTTCTTCCAAGTCATATTCATTTCTCCTTTGTGGTTTTCCGAAGGCTCTGTGCTTTCGGTAGTATGTATATTACCGCATTATCGGAGGATAGTCAACGGTATTTCGGATAATAAATGTGACAAATATCAAGGGGAACTATTGTGTATTATGCGACGCTCCGTGTTGCCCCAGAATCGCCCACAACGCCGCCGTTTTCAGCGTTGCGTAGTTTGTTGGGATATCCCTCACAAGCCGCCGTGTTGGCGACTGTGGGGGCTCGTGGGGAGGTTATCTCCCCGTTCTGAATTCCCATTCCGATTCTGCCCAATCGGCGTAATCCCTGTCGAAAACCTCATCGTCATCGATGTAATCGTATTCGTAGCTGATTCCGATGAGTTCCTCAAAGGTCGTGCCGTTTGCCTCGGCATCCTCTCTTGCAAGCTCCTCGGCGTGCTTTTCAATCCAAGCCTCGAAATCCTCGTCCATATCCTCGTTGTCGATTTCAAGCTCGTATTCGTAATCGTTGTCCGCCCAGTTGATTGTTGCCTTGGAAGTGTATTCTTCCTCGTTCCAGTTTCTCTTGCTTGCCATTGCTCTTGCCTTTGCTACTCCGTAACTTACCATTTTCTTATCCTCCGTTTGGTTTGTTTTCCGTGGGGTTTTCCCCTTTCGGTAGTTACATATTACCGCATAGTGTGACTTATTGCAAGTGGCTAATACTACAGAATATAGGGCAAAAATACACTTTAACTATTGTGTATATTATGCCATTCCACACAACGAAACACAAGCCCCGATTTCAGGGCTTGCATTATAAAGGGATACGTTTACGGATTTTTCTTTTAAGGCAAATGTGGGGCATTCTGGAGGCTTACGGTGCGTCCCTAAGAATAATCGGCAGCAAGCCGTTGGGTGTCGGGATAAACAGCTGCGGTTCCCAGAAAACCCGTTTGTACTTTTCCATAAGGTCGGACGGCAAATCAGTAAATTCTTCACCCTCGATACCGCAAAGGAAAAATGTACCCTTGATAACATCACTGCCGAGGATTCGATTCCATTGCGTATCGGATTTCAGCTTTGCCTCCTCATCGCACACCAAAGCCACCAAATCCTCAAAGGGATAAATGGCTTCAATGTATCCGCCTACGGTTTTCTGCAGGCTTTCAAGGCCGCTGTCGATTTCTTTTTCATAGGGGTGCTTGCCCGGCTCAACAATCAAAACTTTCATATTCTGCTCCTTGCATATTATTTTGGTTGGCAGCCCCGAAGGGCTGCACCGTTGTTCTTACAGGTCGCCGTTGGCAACCATATCCTCAAGGTCTGTAGCGTCAACCTTGACGCCGTCGCTCTCCATGTCGAGGACACAATCCCGAAGCTCCTCGGCGTTCCTGCCATACTTCTTTGCGATTGCTTTCAGTTCCTTTTCGCTCATGTCGTTCATTGCTTTTTTCTCCTTATTTGGTTATTTTCCCGCCTTGCGGTAGTATGTATATTACCGCATTTCAGGGATATAGTCAACGATATTTCGGATAATAAACATAACAAACATCAGCGAAATATCGGAGGGGTAATTGTGTATGATATGCCGCCCCACACGAGCCGTTTATTTGGGCTGCGTGGGGCTTGTTTCAAAGAGGGATAACTTTGCAAGGAAACCCGAAACGCCCCACAAATCGAAGTGTGGAGCGTTTCCGTGCCTTATTCAGCGTTATAATGCTTATGGATTACTGCAAGAATTTCATTCTGCTCCTTTTCGGAAATGCCAATGGAATCAAGTGCTTCACGAGTACCACAATCGGGGCAAATCAGCGTTTTTCCGTCCGTTCTTGAAATGGCAGGTCTGCCGAAATATTCAGCACCGCACTTGGGGCATACTGCTTTCTGATTATCAGCCGTTTTCATTATTCCACACCTCCTTTGCTTACGGCAATTGCCTGCATAAGAAATTCGGGATTGAAACCAAAGTGTCGGTAGCCGATAAGGCAGGTTTTCAAATATGCCATGCTCGGAATGCCCAACTGCCGTTCTTCGTGCATGATGTACACAAAGGCAGGGAGCGTTTTCACTTTTCCGTTTTTCAGAAGTTTTACAGGCAGTTCCGTTTCAGCCTTGTAATAAAAATTCGGGTAGCCCTCGTAAACATCAAGGCTCTGTTCATCACGCTCCGAAACTTCCCACACCGCTACGGGAACGGTTGAGCCTTTCTTCTTTTCAATGGTAAGGTAGGAGCCTGTTTTGCTTCCCTTGAACAAAAGCTGGTAGTCGGGGATTTCTGCCGTTCCGATAATTTTCGCATCGGGGCAGCGATAACGCATCTGCTGAACATTGAGGTTTGAGCCGTAGGCAAGGTAATATTTTTTCATGATAATTTCTTCCTTTCCGAAGGAAATACCCTTCTACCACCTAAAGACCGCCGTAGCGGTTTAGGTAGGAGGCAGGAGGCTATTCCCTTAGTTTCCAAATCTCCATGCTGCGTTGCCGTCAAGGTTTCGCATCAGAATTTCTCTTGCTGTTTTGAATTCATCCCCGACAAAACCAAGTCGGATAAGCCATGTCCTCATCAAGAATTTTTTGTTTTCAGAAGTGCTTTTCTTGGGGCTTGCCGTTCTTACTTCCTTTGCCATTTCGGAAAGTGCAAGGGCAAGCTGAATGAAGGTTTTGAGTTCGCCTGCGTGAAGTCCGTTCTGCTTTCCGTTTTCAGGCTTGTTGAATTGGAAAAGGCGGAATTCAATCGTTCCCTTGGTGAAAACCGAATGGTAATTCAGCTGAGCGTATCTGCTGTCGTTGTAATGCTGGTTTCTTCCGTAGTTGCAACCGTGGGATTCGTACCAAATATCCGCAAGCTTTGCCATGGTTGTGGGTTTCTTCTGATTGAGTTTTTCAAGGAAATTCGGATTGACTGTTCTGCAGTATCTTGCCGTTCTTCCTCGGTCAATTTTCAGGCTTTCAATCAGAAGCTCCTCGTGGCTTGCCATGATGTTTGCAAGGTTTCTGAGGGTCTGCGGTGTGTGGCCGTTTGCTCCGATGTGAATGTGGATTCCGCAGCCCCTTGTGTAATCGCTCTTTGCTCCTGCCTTGCGAAGTTTTCTCACAAGCTCCTGCAAGGTTTCAATGTCACTGTAGTGAAGAATCGGTGTAACCATTTCGCATTTTTCGCTGTCGCATCCCGAAATGCTCACATCCTTTTGGAATTTCCATTCTCTGCCCTGTGCATCCCAAGCCGACCAGGTGCTGTAGCCGTTTCTGCCTGCTGTGTTTTGGTATCTGCCTGTTCCGAAGAAGTCGGCTGCAAGCTTGGCGGCTCTGTCGCGGGTGATGTTGTTCATTTCAACCTCAACTCCGATTGTCTGATTCTTGAGGTTTTCAATCTGCTGTGCTGTTCTTGCGTTCATGGTGTTTATCCGCCTTTCATCCTTGGGCGGAATACCCGCTCGCCTCGTGCAGCATCCTGCCTCGGCTCGGGGCATCCTCCGTATTTCGTGGTTTTCGTAGGGTTTGTTCCCTTTCGTTGTATACCATATTACCGCATTTCGGAGGATATAGCAATACGATTACTACACAATCTTTTCAGCTGTATTTCTGCAAATCATTGTGTAATATACACCCTTGATATACTTGCAATTGTATGGTAAAATACAGTAAAGTGGAGATCCGTCTCCGATTAGCAATCCGCTACATGGATTTCAGAGAAATCATCCACACCCTCAATCACCGCAAGAGTAGAGCCGTTGCTCCAATGCACATGAATATTGCCGCCGTCATCAACGTTGACAACTTCACCGACCGTCCCTTCGGGGACAGGATAGGGGTCTTTCATATGGTGCAGGATAATTTTTGTGCCTGGCGGATATTTTTCACGCAGAGCCGCAAGCTCCTGTTTATTCGGAAACTGCATTTTCATTCACCCCATTCCTGAACGCTGAACTTCCACTTAATTTTCGCAATAACACCTTTCTCACGGTCTTGTACTCCGCCCCGATAAATCCCAATCGGAGCAGAAAGCAGCGGAAGGTGTATTTTTCGTTGTCGGAAGTATCAGGCTTGTTGTTGATACGTTTCTGATTTTTCGCCATGTCGCAGAGTGCCGTTACAAATCTGCTGTATGCGTCAGCGTCATCTTCGGTTTCAACCGTAAACCAAGGAAACTCCACCGTTTCCTTTTCAATGTTGTAGGCAAGGGAATCCGCTCCGAGGGCGTGTTTGATAAGGTTGCCCTTGTTCTCCAGAAGTCTGTCCAGATTTGCAAATGTCGTTTCATCAAAGAAATTTAACGGCATGGAAATGGTCAGTTCATTTCTTTCCTCGCCGAGGGATTCCACTTCAAATCCCTGTGCTTCTAGTTCTTTCAGCAGTTCGCCGACCTCATCGGTGTAGCAGCGGCTTTCCGTGAAATGCAGCGTACCGTTCTTGCCAAGGGTGTGCTGTCCGATTTTGTAGGCACAGGTCGGCATGAACTGATATTCGGGAGTTGCTCCCACAATCATGCCGATTGCCTGTGCCAGTCGCTTACGTTCCGTGCCTGTGCAGTTGAATTTGATTTCCATAATGTAACCTCCAGTTGTAATCGCCCTTCGGCGTTGTTACACATATTACCGCATTCCGCACAGATATTCAAGTCTTTTCACGGAGAATAAATGTAGAATTATTCTCCGCTGTTTTGTGCATAATACGATAAGAACTGCACCATAAATAAAGTTTCCTGTATCGGCAAAAACTGCATATTTTCAGATGAAATACTATTGATTTTTTGCCGATGATATGGTATAATATAATCAGAGTAAATTGGAGGTGCTGTATGAAATATCTGTCTGTAGCTGAAATCGCAGAAAAGTGGAATATATCGGAAAGAACCGTCCGTAATTATTGTGCGGAGGGGAAAATTCCCGATGTCTTTCTTACAGGTAAAACCTGGAATATTCCTGAAAATGCTGTGCGTCCTGAACGGAAAAACAAAAAAAGCGACAGCCCAAAAACATTACTGGATTTTTTGAAATTTGAAAAGAAAGGTGCAGTAAAAGGCGGTATTTATCATAAGGTGCAGATTGAACTGACCTATAATTCCAACCATATTGAGGGAAGCAGACTGACACATGATCAGACACGATACATTTATGAAACAAATACAATCGGTGTAGAAAATAGTGCTGTGAATGTTGATGACATCGTAGAAACCGTCAATCACTTCCGTTGCATTGACATGGTAATCGAACATGCTACCCAGCCACTTAGCGAAGCTTTTATAAAATCCCTGCATTATGCACTCAAGCATGGTACAAGTGATTCACGAAAAGATTGGTTTGCCGTTGGCGATTACAAAAAGCTTCCAAATGAAGTAGGTGGCAGAATTACTGCCGAACCGGAAGAGGTTTCGGAAAGGATGCGTAAGTTACTCACTTCATATAACGCAAAAAAAGAAAAGACCATTGAAGAAATTATTGCATTTCATTATGAATTTGAAGCCATACATCCTTTTCAAGACGGAAATGGTCGTGTAGGAAGACTGATTCTGTTCAAGGAATGCCTTAGAAACAACATCACACCGTTTATTATTGATGAAAAGCATAAAATGTTTTATTATCGTGGGCTTCACGAATGGGAACAGCAACGAGGTTATTTGATTGACACCTGCCTTTCAGCACAGGATGTTTTCAAGGCTTATTTAAATTATTTCAGAATTCCGTATTCTGATTGATTTTCCGTGCATAATACGCTATACCTGCAAGTACAAACCACCCGACAGACAATGAGATAGAATTGCCCCATAATTTATAGGCAGCAGAATCGGAATACGGATTTTTCAACCATTTCTCTATCTGCTTACGGCTTTTAGGCTTACTTTCTTTTCCGATAGCGTTGTTATAATCCGTAAATACATCCGCCCACCAGTCAATTTCCTCCTCGATAGGATTTTCAATGCCCAACCCGTCACACCACCATGTAGGCATACCCTGTAGCAACGCACATTCCTGCGGAGTCAAACGGCGGACGATATATTCCACGCCGTCGGCGGTGTCATTAATCAGCGGAGGGTCCTTGTAATCCGTAGCAACAAGTGCGCCTGCCTTTTCTTCATCGGCTCTGGTGAAATAGGAAGCCTTGCTTGCACAGTAGGTCGGATGAGCCACACCGCCTGCGCCCGAAGCAACGAGCGTCGGCGAAGTTTCCTCCTCAATCTGAAAACTGAATCGTGCGTTGTAGCCCTGATTCATAGCAGGTCTGCCGATGCCGAAAGCAACAGCATGGTTTTCAGTACAATTTAAGGTATACATGGTTTCGCTTTCCTTATAGCCATCACCGTGATGAGAGGGACGACTGCCGTTTCCCTCAATCACAATCATTCCGCCCTGATTTTTGCAAGGCGATTGATTGCTGGTATCAATAGTTTTCGCTGTATCTGCTTCATAAAATCCACTGTTGGGATTATCCGACATCATGGAGTTGCTCTGCTTGGAGCAGATGCCATAGGCTTTGGGAACAAATACAGTCTGGTCGTTATTGCAAGCGAGTGTAGCGGATTTATCTTCCTGAATCAAAGCACCCTTGCCACCCCCGGCACAGCCACTTCTGATTTTCAGCGTTGCAGGAACAACACCTGCACGGAGCGTCGGGGATTTTTCTTCCTCAAACCCAATCCCACGAGCCTTTGCCGAATGCTCGGTGCAAAAGCCTGCCGACTCCACCACGAAAGGCTGATTATTACCGCCCGTTCCATAGATTGCAGAAACTGTATCTGCAACATCAATCGGTCCCGTAAATCGTGTATCATGGCTATGGTTAGAGAACATTACTCCCGTGCCTGTTGCTCCAATGCCATCTGCAATACCTCCGGCAGAGCCTTGCCACGCTCTGAAGCCCTCCGCAGAATACCCAGACAAGCCTTCGGACTCAAATAATATTTTTTCGGCACATTGACCTGCAAAATCTGCGACAAGGTAGATACGCATTCTTCTCTGGGGAATGCCCCAATGCTGAGAATCGAATGTTCGCCAGGCGATAGAATAATCATCTCCCACGATGCTTCCTGCCTTTTCCCACTTTTTAGATTTAGGAACAGATACATCTGCGGTTTTGACCTTGCAGAATTCTTCGAGGACGCAGCGGAAGTCCTCGCCGCCGTTGGAGGAGAAAGCCCCTGCGACATTTTCCCACACAGCGAATCTCGGATATTTGCCATTGGTTGCACACCTCATTTCTTTGATAATTCTGATTGCTTGATGAAACAGGCTTGAACGTGAGCCTTCCAGTCCCACACGTTTTCCCGCAACACTCATATCCTGACAGGGACTGCCGAATGTAATAATATCCACAGGCTCAATTTCAGCGCCGTTGATTTTACTGACATCACCGTAGTGCTTCATAAAGGGTAATCGTGTTCTGGTTACAGCAATGGGAAACGGCTCAATTTCTGAAGCCCACACAGGCTTAATGCCCGACAGGAGTCCTGCAACGGGGAATGTGCCGCTGCCGTCAAATAAACTACCGAGGGTTAGGATTTTATTCATTCGGCAGCTCAACCTCCTTCACAAGTTCTGCATAGGAATATCGCTTACCCTCACGCTCCACAAATACACCCTCGCTGTCGCCGGTGTCCTCTACATAACGACGCAGAATAACAGAGGCATATTTTTCATCAAGCTCCATCATGTAGCAGATACGATTCATCTGCTCACAAGCCATAAGCGTCGAGCCGCTGCCACCGAAGGTGTCAATGACTACGCCGTTCTCTTGTGTGGAATTGCCAATGGGATAACCGAGCAAATCTAACGGTTTGCTGGTCGGATGATTGGCATTGCGTTTCGGCTTATCGAAATTCCAGATGGTGGTCTGCTTGCGGTCGGAGTACCACTTGTGCTTGCCGTTCTGCATAAAGCCATACAGCACCGGTTCGTGCTGCCACTGATAATCGGAGCGTCCGAGGACAAGACTGTCCTTCACCCAGATACAGCAGCCTGCAAGATGAAAACCTGCATCCACAAAGGCACGGCGGAAGTTCAGTCCCTCCGTATCGGCATGGAATACATAAGCGGCACCGCCTTTTTCCAGATGTTCCGCCATACACTTGAATGCAGAAAACAGGAATGTATAAAACTCCTCGTTCTTCATGCTGTCATTCTGAATGGTCAGCCCGCTTGAACTCTTGAAAGAAACTCCGTAGGGCGGGTCCGTTAAAATGAGATTTGCTTTGACATTGCCCATCAATGCAGATACATCCTCGGAAGAAGTTGCATCACCACACATCAGCCTGTGCCTGCCCACCGTCCAGATGTCGCCACGCTGTACAAACGCTGCCTTTTCAAGTGCCGCTGTCAGGTCGAAATCATCATCCTTCGCCTCGCTGTCTGTTCCGTCGCTGAACAGGTCGGCGATTTCTTTTTCATCAAAACCTGTCATGGCAAGGTCAAACCCAAGGTCGTGAAGCTCCGCCATTTCCACAGCGAGCAATTCCTCGTCCCATCCTGCGTCTAACGCCATGCGATTATCCGCTAAAATATAGGCCTTCTTCTGTGCCTCCGTAAGATGATCCACAAATACACAGGGCACTTCGTCAATGCCCTCTTCCTTTGCCGCCATCAGACGACCATGACCTGCAATGACGTTGAAATCCTTGTCGATAATAACAGGATTAATAAACCCGAACTCACGCAAGGAAGAACGCAGTTTCAAAATCTGCTCCTTGCTGTGTGTTCGGGCATTATTTACATATGGGATGAGCTTGTCAGTAGGGACAAGCTGAAAATCCGTTGTTGTTCTCATCGGTGCTGCCTCCTTTGAATTCTCTGCAGACCACGGCGGGCGTCGTTGATGTTACCCTTAACAGCCTGTCCCTTAATCGTGCGGTACTGTTGCTTGGTGAGCATAGGTCTGCTGGCTTTCAGTTCTCTCCAGAAAGATACATCTGCTGATTTCATAAAAGTTCCTCCTTATCGGCTCCTGAGTAGTCGTTCCATCATATCGTCCTGTGGATTGCCCTGGAAGTCCACGCTGCAATTCTCACGGACAATCTGAAAAATCTGATTCCAGATTTGATTTGCCTGTTTCATGTAATTCTGCGACATGGCAACATAGGGAGAAGCTATGGCAGCGTTAGTGGTCGGATGCTTTGAAATATATCCAAATTTCGTGACAATCTGTTCACAGTGTATCCAACGGGAAATGCTCATAGCATACTGCTCCACCAGTTGTCGGCTGACAATCTTCTCACAGGAGCGTTCTTTCAGCCATTGATAGGTTTCCGTGTACACCTCATCGGCGAGCAGCTTTGTGCCGTCACGCTGCAGCTCCTGCATAAACTCACGGACAGGCGGTGTGTCCACGGATTCCAAATCCACAGGCTGCATTATGACCTGTGCCGTTTTACCCTCTGCGATTTTATCCGCAAGAGCCTTTCTTGGTCGTCCTGCACCCAGCCTTGCACCTCCACGGTTTGTACCGTCCTTCGCCATATCCTATTCACCTCCAAAAATCAAAGAAATTCAAAAAATGAGCATAAAAAATCCCGATAACAGTTTCGGTAGAAACGCCGTGTTATCGGGATTTATTCGTATTTTTAGTATCTGGGGGGTCAATACCCCGTTTGAAATTTGAAAAATCTGCGTGAGAGGGGGCGCCGGTGTTCTTCCGATTACCCTGTAGGGATAAATCGACCCCCAGGGGCTATTTATAGCCATAAATCGGATTTTTATCCTCCGTCCATGTCTTTTTATCATGACACCGCTTGCAAAGGGATTGATAATTGCTCTCATCCCACATCAATCTTTGGTCGCCACGATGAGGAACGATGTGATCGACCACCGTCGCCTTCACATACAGACCGTCAGCCATGCACCGCACACACAGCGGATGCTTGCGAAGATATGCAGCACGAACTCTACGCCAACGGCTATTGTACCCACGGCTGTCAGCCGAAGGTCTGTCGGGGTGTAAGGATTTATGCTGTTCACAGTATCGCTGTTCCGTAAGATTGGGACAGCCTGGGTGATTGCAGGGGTGCTTGGATTTTCGTGGCATGGTTTCCTCCTTGGGGTATAAGAAAAGCCCTTGCAGGATTTCTCCCACAAAGGCTGTATATATTATTTGCTATTATATATTCTATCACATTTTCATTGGACAGTCAAGGGACATCCAGTCGCATTTTGTCGCAACTTTTCATCAAGGGTATTTACCGCCTCATCATGCAATCGATAGATATGCTTCTTGCTGTATCCCAGCTCTGCCGCAATCTTGTCGAATGATGCGAAGAACAAATAACGCTCCTCAAGAATCCTGCGGTAACGGCGGTCATCCAGAATTGCAATCTGATGCTCCACCTCAATTTTCAGTGCAACAAGGCGGTCAATCATTTCATCGGCTTCTTTCTGAAAATCAACAATCCTTGCAATAGCTCTGCCCAATGCATCGGTACTGGAATTCGGACTATGGGAAGTGTTATCGTAATTGACACCTCTGCCATACAGTTCCTGTCGTAATCTTTCAGCCTTTTCCAGCTTATCGTTTATCTTTTGATTCAGTTCCCAAGGTTGATTCAATAATTCTTTTGCTGTCATGCCACATCCTCCATTTCCAAAGTTCTGATAATCAGCTTGCCGTCAATATCGCAAAGCATCTGAAACCAATCCGAAGTAAAGAACTTCTTCAGCTGTTCCATCTCCTCATAATCCCTGTGTTTTACAGCGGAGCGGAAATCAATAACTGCTCTCTCCACAATTGCAGCCGCAAGGCGCATATAAACTGTCTCTGTTTTTCTCGGAGAATTCTCTGCTTTAATCATTTCATGTCCTCCAACTCCGCCTTCACTGCCTCCAGCAATGCAGATTGTGTTTTATCCTTTTCCTGCAATGCCTTCATCATACGCTCATCAACCGTGCCTTTGGCGATGATATGCTGAATGACCACTGTTTCAGACTGCTGTCCCTGTCGCCATAGCCTTGCATTGGTCTGCTGATATAACTCCAGACTCCACGTCAGCCCGAACCAGACAAGACAGCTGCCGCCCGATTGCAGATTCAAGCCATGTCCTGCCGATGCGGGATGTATCAGTGCAACAGGGATTTCACCGTTATTCCATCTGCGGATACTGTCAGGCTTGTCCATAGTGCTGTGTGGAATATGCAGTTTTTTCAGACGCTCCTGTATACGCTGTAAATCATGCTTAAACCAGTACGCTACAAGTACAGGCTTTCCGTTTGCCGCCTCGATGATATCTTCCAGTGCGTCAAGCTTGCGGTCGTGAATGCCGATAACCTCGCCGCTGTCATCGTAAATCGCACCATTTGCCATCTGCGACAGCTTGTTACTCAGACTGGCGGAATTAGCGGCAGTCACTTCACCATTGGGAAGCTCCAGCATCAGTTCTTTTTTCAGTTTCATGTATTTTTCTTTTTCCTCTGCGGATAATGTAACTGCATATTCGGAGTTCACAAGCTCCGGCATATTCAAATGGTCTTTCGCCCTCATGGAAATGGTTATGTCGGAAATTTTTTCATATATCGCATCCTCCGCACCGGGCAGAGGCTTGTAGGAATACACCACCATGCCATTACGCTTATCGGGTGTAAAATATAGCAGACGATACTGCCCTATGAATCGTCCTAAACGCTCTCCCATATCCAGAAGTCTGAACTCCGCATATAAATCCATCAAGCCATTGCTTGAAGGTGTACCAGTCAGCCCGACAATGCGTTTCACCTTCGGTCTTGCTTTCATCAATGCCTTGAAACGCTTGGTCTGATGATTTTTGAAGGAACTCAGCTCATCAATAACTACCATGTCATAGTCAAAGGGCATTTCTTCAATCAGCCACTGCACATTTTCACGGTTGATGATGTAAATATCGGCTTGCTTCTGCAGTGCCGCCTTTCGCTCCTCCGCAGTACCGACTACAACGGAATATGTCAGATTGCTTAAATGCTCCCACTTCTCAATTTCCGCAGGCCATGTATCTCTTGCCACTCTCAGCGGTGCGATGATCAGCACACGAGAGACCTCAAAGCTGTCATACATCAGGTCGTTGATGGCGGTCAGGGTTGTGACTGTTTTCCCAAGACCCATATCAAGGAACAGGGCTGTGATAGGATGACTTTTGATGTATTCGATTGCATATCTCTGGTACTCATGAGGTGTAAATTTCTTCAATCTTCATCACTTCCAATCCTATAGATTAATTCTGTGATTTTTTCTTTATCATCCAGTACATAAACATGGAAGCCGAGTGCTTTTAACTGTCTGTGCCTCTTCAGTTGTATTTTTCTTGGCTTTTCACCCGTTGCTTTCGTTTCCACAAAGACAATTTGTCCTTTCGGCATCAATATAATGCGGTCGGGTACACCTACTGTGCCGGGAGAAACAAACTTCCAACAAAGACCACCCTTAGCTTTTACCGCATCACGAAGGCTAATTTCAATGTTCTTTTCACGCATATGCCATCACCCTGCAGTAAACAGTCCATAACGACTTGAAAATATCAATAAATTCCTGTGATGCTTCACGCTGATATACAAGATAATCGTAAATATCATCATAGCTATTTTCTTTCGGGAAATAGACATCCCTTGACATGTCATAAGCTAAAGCGCCTGCAGGGGCATCATGCCCAAGAAAGCTTTTTATAACCCAGTGATAAAAATTCAGTTTCATCATATAAAAATCTCCTAAACCTTTTTAAGGCTTGTGACATTCCGTGATACTCATTTCTATACCTTACATATATACACTTTTTTACTTTTTCCTCGCCTGCGTAAAGTATAGATATAATAGTCACAGAATGTCACATCCCTATTTTACGATGTTTTTCAATACCTAAAATGACAGTCTCAATTAAGGAAATCGTCGCTCTTTAGTCTAAGACCGCAAATATAACGTGCTGCATTTGTCCTCTTTTTGCTAAAACCTGCCTGTTCCAAGGCGGCATAAAAATCCGTAGTACTTCTTGCAAATTCGCCGTTCTGTGCACAGTAGTTTCTGTACTCCTGATAGAGGTCTCCTGACTTTTCAGTGTAGGTCTTGTCTACCTCACAGCATTCATTGATGAAAGTACCCATCCAATCGTTATCATCACGATAGGAACCGATAGCAGCTTTGACGCAGTCGGGAGGCGCAATCTGATAATTCGCCGCAATAACCTTTTTAGCACCTTCAATCAACCATTTGAGAACTGCGCCGCCCGCATTATCAATCAGATACTGAGTATAATTCTTAATATCCGCTGACCCATGTATCTTTGCATGAAATGGAATCACTATCAATCTACGCCAAGTTCCGTCATCAGAAGCACCTACTTTTGGCAAGTGATTAGTATACAAAATCAGCGTGTGAGAAGGTTCAAAATCAAATGGAGCTTTAAACTTTTTTTCTGCAAAAATGCTGTCGGTGCTGCACAGTTGCTTTACTACGGAAGTGTTCAGCCTCATTCCTTCCTGCAATTCTGCGGCGATAATCATTCTTTTTCCCTTCAGCTCTGCCATTTCGGGTTTTACATTACGTTTGCAATTGACTGTCAACGCATCCGCTGACATATTTCCGCTGTAACTGCCAAGTACCTTGTAAATCACATTCCAGAAGGTAGATTTACCATTACGTCCGTCACCATAGGCGATTATCATGGATTCCACATACACCTTTCCCACAATACAAAGTCCGCATATCATCTGTACATAATCAATAAGCTGGGAATCGTTACAAAAAAACACCTTCAACGCATTAATCCATAACTGCATACCCTCATCACAAGGCACAACGGCAGTAACCTTTGTCAGCAGGTCAGCAGGGTCCGTTGCCCTCCAGCCGTCCATGCCATCGGGCAGATAATATGTGCCGCCGGGTGTATTCAGCAACATCGCCTGACTGTCAAGTGCTTCGGGTGGCCGTTGCACAAGAGCCTTTGCCGCGTCAAGGGCATTGTTCAGACCACGCATATTGCGATATTTCATAACATAAGCCTTGAACGATTTTGCAAAAGCATAGGCGTTATATGCATCAAGTTGTTCATCCGACAAGCTATCTACAAACTTTTTACCGCCTTTCATTGCCGCTTCTATGTTAATACCTGCAATCTGCATTTTTTCAAGTGCCGCGGCTTCCAGTTCATCCGCCTTAGTAAGCTGCGCATCGGTATGTTCCATCATGGCAAGAATCGCAGACTGCTCGTTTTCCTCCCAATAAACACCGTTATAACGAAGATAATCCGTAGCTTTTGTAAATACAAGTTCATCACCGAAACAATCCGCAAGGGTACGTGCCTCTCCTACATCAGAGAAATCATCGGGTATCATACTGTGTTTGCCATATTCTTCGGGAGATACATATCCCTCCTGCTTTGCTACTTTTTTGCCGAATTTACAAGCGGAATGCCAAATGGTTTCCAGTTCTTCATCATCCAGAGGAGGCTCACATTCAGCGGCTCTTTCAAGGAATTTTTCATGAGCGTCATCACCGATACCAAAACGCTTGACAATACGACCCGCCGCACGGGACATAGTGGCGTTACGCTGTCCCTGTGGGATGCTACGGTTCGATTTCATAAACAGCAGCCAGTCCTCAATGGAAAGAGAGCCTTCATGCCACTCCACATCTCCTGTACTGCCGAAGAAAAATCGTGCGGCGTCAAGGGCGTTACTGTCAAAGAACGACAGTTCACGCTGAATACGGCGTTTCAGTTCCTTATGCACAGTGGCGTCATTGCAAATGCAGGAGGGGAAATATATATGCATTTTCGGACGTGCCGTTTTTCCATTCTTCGGGAGCATATGACTGCGGCTGTAAACAACGGCATAGGCAACGTCGGGCAGAATTGCCGAGAGCTTTTCAGCGTCAATCCAGTCTTCAGAATTATCACTGTGCGTATTATCGCAGTCAAGCACATACACATCGGACATCTGAAAGTTCGCCTCACTGCGGAGATTATCCGTATACCTTGCACACACATGGTCAAAGCGGACTGCCTTTTTCAAGTCGGCAGTCGATGTAACAACTACCTCATGTGGATAACTTCTGTTCTTCGGATTGCCACTGCAATCGGCGGTGTAAATTGTAAATTTCATTTCAGTTCCTCCAATTCCTCTGAAAAGTATCTGATTTTCATATGCTTACGCTTTGCACGGTCGATTTCAGCCTGCATTCCTTTTGAGATAGCCGAGCCGAACACCCACAGTTCTGCACACTTGCTCATCAGCACCCAGTTCATAAAAACAGCTGTATCACGCTCATCGGGGATGCTATCATTCATAAACTGCGTAAAGTAAATATGTGGTGTTATGGGAACGCAGTGCTGTTCTACCGCAAAGCGGCTATAGCGGCGCGCATTTTCTGTATTTCTCTCTACATCTCCTGCATAGGGAGAGCAGATATAAACGATAGGGCGGAAGGCAGCGGCTTTTGCAGCCACCCTTTCTTCCTTTTCGATTCGGGTGAAGGCTTCATGCTCTGTTGGTGAGAAGTAGCCTTCTGAGTTGTATAAGCTTGCCATTTTAGTCCCTTTCCGACTGTCCTTGTGTGGAGGACAGTCTGTATACTTTTTGTATTGGTTGTTTGTGCGTCTTTACCAGTGCTATTTCAATTCAGCCGGCATACTGATCCAATCGAGCGAAATCACCAAAGAGTTCTTTTGCTTTTTTGTTGTATGCTTTTGCAGCTTCCTCTTTGGTATTAAAGTAGGGCAAAACTAACGGTAATGATTCAAGAGAGATAATGCAAACTTTTCTGCATTTCATTTCAATATATACTTTAGAACCACAAATCCTGTATTTATTTCTCAAGCATTAATCCTTTCTATAAAATTCACATTCATATCCATCCGCACGGAGCAATAACCCTTCTGCCCATGCAGGTACTCTTGCCATTTGTTCGCAGACTGCTTCTACCGCCATACGCTTGCTCGCTTCAATGATAATTTCATCATGCACGGTTGCAACAATAAAGCAATGGGATAATGTCTGCATAGCATAAAACAGCAGGTCACGGGCAATTGCTTGAACAATGTTCTCCACAAACTTTGGACCGTAGCTTTCAAGCCATTCCCATTTCTTATTTGCACCAATGCCCATATAATGAATAGACTCGCCACCGAATTTGTTTTCACCGATTTTTGGCTTTACATAGGCAAGTCGTCTACCCGATGGTAGTTCGATAAACAGGAATCCCTTTTCATAAATAAAGCGTATTCCGTGCGTTACAGTTGTGTTTTTTTCCTTGATAGCCTTTTTAACAGCACGGTCAACAGACCACCAAAGGTTAACAATGTTTGGATTTGCTTCTCTCCACGAGTCTACCAACGGCTGCAGTTCCTCTTCCTTCATACCGTTCTCAATAGCACCCATCGCTTTTAATGCACCCACAGAACCACCATATGAGCATGACAGCGTTGCCTGTTTTCCTTTCTGACGAAGGTCTCCGTTCTCACTGTTTTTCACAACATTGCAATGGAACATTCGGGACGCTGTTGCACAGTAAATGTCACCGCCGGACGCAAAGGTATCTAGTACCCACTGCTCTCTCGCAAGCCATGCTATTACTCTTGCTTCGATTGCAGAAAAGTCAGCAACAATAAACTTATATCCTTTTCGAGGAACAAAAGCAGTCCTTATCAGCTGCGATAGTGTATCCGGCACATCATCATATAGCATTTCCACTTCATCGTAATAGCCATATTTGACGGTATTACGTGCTTCTGTGAGGTCGGGAATATGATTCTGAGGGAGGTTTTGCAGCTGGATAATTTTCCCCGCTTCTCTGCCAGTCCTATTTGCACCATAAAAACTGAACATTCCTCTTGCCCTATGGTCGGAGCAGACGGCGGTCTGCATCGCTGTATATTTTCTGACGGAGGATTTTGAAAGCTGCTGACGGATTTCAAGTACGGACTTTACAGGGTCATGGGCTGTCTTCAGCAGTTCTTTTACTTTTGCCTTATCCAGCGTATCCGACGCATAGCCTTGCTTTTCCAGCCATTCAAGCAGCTGATATACAGAGTTCGGATTTTCAATTCCTGTGAGTCTTCGCATATCCGCCGACAGCTTTGCTTTCGCCTGTTCGTCAAGAAGAAGTGCGGCCTCTACAAATTTCATATCCACCGCAATGCCTCGGTCATTGATTTCCTGGTCGAGATAGAATTCTTCCCAGATAAAGTCGGGAACAGGATATTTTGAAAGTCTGCGGTCGATTTCCAATTCCGCTTCCACATCACGGATATTATATTTCTTGAAAAGCTCCCATTTTTCGGGATAATCGGCAGTATTATGAAAAATAGGATTGCCATCCTTATACTCATAAGGCATACAGAAAAATTTGATGAGTGCCTTTCCCTCTGACATTTTCTGCTGTTCCAGTTTCAGTACCTCTCCAACCTGTGCCAGAGAAGAAGGAAGTCCTAAATACCTTGCATGAATCATGGTGCATTGCCAACTGCGAGGGCAGAGATAATCATGAACAGTATCTTCATTAATGCTGTAACTACTGAAGATTTTAGGATAATGCACTTGCAGATATTTTGATAAACAAATTCTCTCAAACTGTACATTAAAGGCACGTTTGATGATGCTTTCATCTGCAAGTGCTTTCAGAATTTCAGTAGGAATTACATCACCTGCCGTCAAATCATAAAGCTGTACCGCACCGCCGTCAACGGATACAGAGAAAAGTGTAACCGCAAAATGCGGTGAGTCTGCATAGGCGTAAACACCGCATTTTACAATGTCACGGTCGCTTTTAGTTTCAATGTCTATTGTCAGTTCTTTCATAAATACCTTTCTTCCCACCCGAACGGCTGTACCGTTTGTCGCCCTCCCGACATTCGTTATTGCTTAATCGAGGAAATCATCATCTTCATCATCAGCGAAATCATCCTCCGCACTGCTTCTGCCGCCGAGGGGTTCGCCGTCGGCAATCTTCTGAAGATTACCCAGACCGCAGGCGATACCCTTATTGCCGTTGGAATTGAATGCGTAGAAGTTGATGGAGGCTCTGCCGTAGACGCCGCTGTACACCTCGCTGTGGTCGATGATGTGCTGACGGTCAGCGTCAACAATCTGCGGAGCAGTGGTGCTGTTGGCGTTGATAAAAAACGCATTGTGATACGCCTCATCATCCGGACGTTCAATATCACCGTCACGGAGGGGCGTCTTGATTGCCGCAAGCGGAGGTACGGACTTACCGTTACCCTTGAGCTTGGACTGTCCTTCGTCATACGCCGCCTGAATGGCAGCCTTGATTTTCTGAACAGTTACGGTATCGCTCTTGGGGATGATGAGAGAAACGCTGAACTTCGGCTTGCCGTCATTGATTGCCTTTGCCTCCCATACATTTGCATATGACCAGCGTGTCTTGGGACCTGTGATTACCTTTGTTGGATTCTTCATTTTCATAGTTTTCATTCTCCTTCAAATTCATTATTTACAGTTGTGTACTCAGGACGCTTATCCGTATCCGGCACAAGCGTCGGACTGCCATGAGGCTTTTCGATATATTGACCGAGAACCTCTGAAAATTTCTTCCTGCCGAGCAGCTTTTCCATAGCGGTAATACCGAGAATCTCAGGCTCGCTGTATGGATTAAAGCCTGCCTCGGTGACTGCCTTCGCCACAGCGTCCTTATCAGTGTACTTGCGGTTGCTTCTGCCCTCCACAAGCTTATATCCGTCATAACGGACGCCGCTGAGTGCCTGTGAAAGTGCATAATCCTTTATGTCGTTCACCCATGCCACCAGATCGCTTGCCTTGGAGAGAATAATCGGAATTTCCGAATTTTCCAGTTCTATAGGTGGTGCAAAATCATACTGTGCAAGCATGAGGTTCTGCTCGGCTCTTTTGCGGCAGACAGCCTTTGCCTTACAGAAACGGCAGTGACTTCCTGCACAGAATTCACCTTCACCCTTGTAGGCAAGCTGTGCTGTGGGTTTTAATGTTTCCTCTGCCCATTGGAGAAGCTCTGCTTTGGAAATTGTCCAGTCGCTGATATTTTCGATACGTGGCTGATAGATTACCAGCTTAATTGTATCAATGTCATACAGGCAACCGAACATCTCCAATGCACCCAACGCATAAGTTTTCAGCTGTGGATTATCTTCAGCATCGACTTTTACTCCCATTCCATGCTTGTAATCGCATATGGTCATGGTGCCGTCAGCAATGAGAATACAGTCAGCCGTCCCGAAACATTCGGGGATGTATTCTGAAACATCTACACGCTGTTCCAGTACAAGCACTGCGTCGGGTGTTGTCTGCTTTGCCGTTTCGTACATTTCCATGACAAAAGCGGCATAACCCTCGGCACATTCCTGCATCTCCTCACAATGGAATTTTCCCTTCGGCTTTCGCACCTTTTCTCCCAGTGCCTTGCGGACAAGATATTCACACAGCTCATGTGCCTCAGTTCCTTCAGCGGCATAATCGCTTGCCGTATCGGGAAATTGCTCTGAAAATCGTGCGGAAGGAGGGCAGGCAAGCACTCTTGCAATGGAAGAAGGTCCTACCCAGGCATGTGCTTTCATCACATCGCCTCCAGTTCTGCGAGAAGTTCAGGGTACACCGTTGCAGGCAGATCGGAGAACTTCTCGCCGCCGTATTTGGTAATCAGTTCTCTTACCTGCTTCTGATAGCCCTCACGGGACTTTCGGGCGAGCTTACTGCGAACTTCCTCAGCTGACGGTAGCATTGGTTCTTCCTCCGATGTGTAGATTTCCTCAAAATCATCAATGTTCAGCTTTTCATTGCTGACAGCAGCCTGTGCATATTCCTTCAGACTGTCTGCAAGATGCTGTAAATCGCTGACGACATCGAGGAGCAGCTTGATTTGACTCATATTTTCACTCCTTGTCCGAGCAACAAAAAAGCCCGATCTGACAATAGGAATCCACGGGTATGCAGATACAGCTTTACAGAAAATAGATGAAGTCAGCCCATAAAAATGGGAGGTTCTAATAAGCTGTTATTCCGCATATCCTTATCGCCCTATTGCAAATCAGGCGGTTTGATGCTCTTTTGTTTTCAGTCGTTTGTTTGACTGTGTGTATATCATAACACATCGAAAAAAATATCGCACTTCGAAAAGCGAAGTGAGATTTGAGGCGTTTTTGTAGTTGATTTTAGCGAAAATGCTGTAGATTTGCTTGTATTTATATTTGTTACTTGTGCAATTACAACAAAAATAGAGAAATTTTCACCGGAAATATATCACGAAAAGTGAAGCAAAAAATCATGAAAGCCCCTTAAATCGGTACTTTGAGCAATCGTGAAAATCGAAGTACACGAATTATTTTTAGTCTTGACAAAGTGAAACGTATGTGCTATACTATAAGTGTGGTAAATACCCCACATAGAAAATTGAGGTGTTTTTATGCAGCATAAAAAACAAGAAACAATAGAATTGATACTGGAAGCCATAGATGCGTTGAATGATGAATTCGGCCGTGCGCCCACGCAAACAGAGCTTATTCATGAAACAGGACTGAATTCGGGTACTATATCGAGGTATATCCCATATATGGCGAAAGAAGGCTTGATTGAGTATGAACCCCGTCATATATTAAGAGTCATTCACGATTATGACGATGATGTGGAATATGAGATGCTTCCCGAATTAGGAGGAGTTGCTTGCGGAGAGCCTGCCCTTGCGGAAGGAGCTATTCTTGGCTGGAAGCCTGTACCAAAGGGATGCTTAGGACATGGACAGCATTATTTCCTTCGCGCAAGCGGATTTTCCATGATTGACGCCGGAATTGATGACGGAGACCTTCTTATCATAAGAAAACAGGATCATGCTGAGTATCATCAGATTGTAGTTGGTCTTGACAAAAATGGCGGAACAACACTGAAACGCCTGATGTATGATGAAGAACGAGGACGAGCATATCTGCTGGCTGAAAATGAAGAATATGAAGATTTATATGAAGATTTTGTAATTCAAGGGATTCTGGTGAAGTGTATCAAGGATTTTGAATGATGAGGTGATGCTCAATTGAAATATCTTTATGAAGCAGACGAAAGAACTGAATTTGATCCACGCTTTTCTTCTCCTATTATTACATTCAGGGAGATGCACGAAGCGGAGTACAAGGATGAATACAAGTATCTGATATATGTTCTCCTTCAAAAGAAAACGCTACCCTTGGGGAAATTGAATAAGTATGTATATGAGGATATTTGCGTTCAGGATATTGAATTCAAAACAATCCGTCTAAACAGAATAAGCAATCGGACATTCAGATTCAGCAGCGTTATCCAAGTGATTTTTTCTGTAGCGACCGTTTCCGGCTGTATTACTGTATCTGAGTGGTATATCGTTCCTGGTCAGTACGACGTAAAAGAGGGTACATCTCTGTTTCAAAATATTGATATATACAACAGCACTGACGCGCCGCATAGCGATATGACGCTGCATCTTATACCATGGCTGAGTAATTTTGAAGCGGAAGCAAAAGCAATACTTTCCGAATTTCAGCCGGATGTACTTGAAAAGTCCTATCGTGTAGACGCTGAATCACTTGCAAAGGCTATGGGCTATTCAATCCGATATGTCCGATTATCCGCAGATAGCTCTGTACAAGGAAAAATTATTTTTTCAAAAGCGATACTGAAACTGTATAATGAAAACGGAGATGTGTATATTGAGGAAATAGAAGAAAACACAATCCTCATAGACAAGGAAGCTTGTAAGAAATACGGAGGCAGCGTCAGAACCGCCATTATCCATGAATGTATTCATGCATTTGAGCATTATCTGTTCTTTGACCTGCAAAAGGCGTATTGTGAAAGAATGGAGGAGTATGCGGGGCAATCGTTTGAAGATTTTCTCCAGAATAATGAAGCCGCATTCTGCGTCCGCCTTATGGAGCAACAAGCCGCAAGACTGACTCCAAGAGTTCTGATGCCGGAGGAAACGTTTGTTGCAAAAGCAAAGGAATATCTTGCGTTTTATACGGATTTTTCTCTTGAGGTACAAATGGAGAGAACGATAAGGGCGTTAGCGGATTTTTTTGATGCGTCTGTTGATATGACCAAGCATCGTATGCAGGAGCTTGGCTTTCAGGCACAGGGTGTGTTGGAATATGCAGATGGAAGATATGTTCCACATTTTCATGCAGATGCCAATATCCCGATTAATACAACGTATACAGTACCGCTGATAGGATTGATGGAAGAAGCAGAAAGAAATGCAGATTTTGACAAACTGCTGACATCAGGGCGATACATTTATGTCGAGAGCCATTTGTGTATTCGTGACGAAAAATATGTGGCATCAGTAGATGGAAAGCTGATGCTTACTGGTTATGCACATGCACATCTGAATGAATGCTGTCTGCTTTTCGAGGTCTGTCACCGCAGCTCTGATACGCCGTATATATCGGGAGTGCTGAATAAGGCTTCATCTGAAGAGCCGGAGTATCATCATTCCACGGAATATTATCAGGATCTTCTTGCAGAAATAAAAGAGAGCCGTGCAGAGGTCGGTCGAGTGCCGGATACATTTTTTGACGCTTTTGTATATTACAAGAAAAAGAAAAAATATTCCAATCTGGTAATATCCCTTGTGTCGCATATCGCAAAATCCCGTGTTGACCGTATTGCAAACAGCAATGAGCAGAAGCGTCAGCATCCTTGCTATTATGACGCTACAGCACTTGGCATGACGCTTTGTCCGACGCCGGATCTTGTCATTGACTTGACTGAAAAGGCAGGATACTGCACATACCAAACAGTAGAGCAACGTTTTATTACCAGATGCGTATATGCACTTTTTGGCAGAGATATTGATGATTTTAATTTTGCAATGACCAGTGCGGGCTTTAAGCCTCTGGTGGAGGAAACAGAATATTGATTGGAGGAATATGAATGTACGCAGCGATTGATATGAAGTCATTTTATGCATCGGTGGAATGTGTTGAAAGAAACCTGAATCCGCTTGATACAAATCTTGTTGTAGCGGATGAAAGTCGTACTGAAAAAACAATCTGTCTTGCAGTATCACCTGCGTTGAAAGCTTTCGGTATTCCCGGTAGACCACGCTTATTTGAAGTAGTGCAGACAGTTGAAAATATTAACCGACAGAGATTGAAAGTGACGGAGAGCTTTACAGGAACAAGCTGTTTCAGAAGTGAGCTGATTGCCGATTGCGGGCTCAGACTTGATTATCTTACTGCACCGCCGCAGATGGCACTCTATGAGGATTACAGTGCAAGAATTTACTCTGTTTTCCTAAAATATTTCTCTGTCGAGGATATCCATGTGTATTCCTGCGATGAGGCTTTTATTTACATCAAGCCATATTTGAATACCTATCGCATGACCCCACATGATCTTGTGATGACGGTAGTGCGTGATGTACTGAAGGAAACGGGTATCACCGCTACGGCAGGAATCGGAACAAATATGTATCTATGTAAAGTGGCAATGGATATTATTGCAAAGAAGATGCCTGCCGATGAGGATGGCGTCCGTATCGCAGAACTTGATGAGTTGTCCTATCGTGAACAACTGTGGGAGCATACGCCACTGACGGATTTCTGGCAGTTGGCAAAGGGTACAAATTCTCGACTACAGGAGCTTGGTCTGTATAATATGGGTGATATCTGTCTCCAGTCGCTTCGTGATGAGGAGGTGCTGTACAAGCAGTTCGGCATAGATGCTGAAATGATAATTGACCACGCCTGGGGTTGGGAGACCTGTACGATTGCAGATATCAAGAAAAGAAAGCCGAAATCTCAATCCATCAGTACAAGTCAGGTGCTGTCAAGAGCATATACTTTCGATGAGGCGATTACTGTCCTAAAGGAAATGGTGGAATCGCTTGTACTGAGAATGGCTGCAAAAGAGTATGCGGCAGGTGGCGTTTCCTTGTATATTAGCTATGACGGCGGAAATGTATATGACGGTTACAGCGGTCAATGGACCAATGATGCTTATGACAGACGAATGCCGAAGCAGACAACGGTTACAAGGAAGATAAAAGCAACATCGTCCAATCGAGAGCTAACGGATATTTTCACGCGTCTATTTTATGAAAAAGCAGATAAAGAATTGTATATACGAAAAATCGGTATCAGCCTGAATCAGATTATCCCTGAGACGGAAACTGAAGAAGAGTATATCCAGTATGATATGTTCAGCGATGTGGAAGCACTTGAAAGAGAACGACTCATCAAGGAAAAGAAGCTTGCCCATGAAAAGTCCGTGCAGAAGGCCTTGCTTGAAATCAAGGACAGATTCGGGAAAAATGCAATATTGAGGGGTAGCAGTTATCTGGAGGAGTCAACGGCAAGGGAACGTAATATGCAGATTGGCGGTCACAGAGCATAGGAGGTGTTCTATGAGGGCTATATACAAAGAAATTCTCACGCATCCGCATCATGTTTCATCACAGCATATGCCGATGTCGGCTGACAGCAGGGCAGCGAAATTTTCATCGTTCAAGGCGCTTGATGGTCATGAAGATAAGATTGCGGAGGCAGGCAGAGAAACCGAGAGGAAGCGTATTCTGACAGAAGAGGAGCGTGACAAGCTGAATGCAAAGCTATACGCCCTTCTTGACTATCAATACGAACAGGTACGGCTTCGGGTCTGTTATTTTGAACCGGACAAAAAGAAAGCCGGCGGCAGATATGCGAGCTATGAGGGAACATTTAAATATTTCAGAGAGGATACAAGGTGCTATGTCTTCACGGACGGTTTTGAACTGCCTGTGGGGAAGATTGTGGAGGTAGCAGAGATATGAAATGATTGCATCAAGATACTTGAAAATCCCACCCGGATATGGTATAATTGTATATGAGAAAAAATGGCTCAGACGGAACGCTGTTCTGAGCCTTATTTTATATCGGATAGGAGAACAGCTATGACCGAAAAAGAACAAAAATCCGCAGCAAAGAAATTCGCTGAATACTGGAAAGACAAAGGCAACGAAAAACAGGAAACCCAGCATTACTGGCTCGACCTGCTCGGCAAGGTTCTGGGCGTAGACGACCCTACTTCGATAATTGAGTTTGAAAAGCCTGTTATTGTGGCGAAAAATCAGAAATATATTGACGGATATATCCCTTCAACAAAAGTTCTTATTGAGCAGAAAGGATCCCATATTTCTCTACGCCGTACTGCTACCCAGTCTGATGGCGAAAACCTCACACCTTACGGACAGGCATTCCGTTACAACAGCTATCTTCCCTATGAGGAAAAAGCAAAGTGGATTATTGTTTCAAACTTCACCGAAATCCTCATTTATAATATGAGTAAGCCTAACGCTGAGCCGGAGCAGATTTTCCTCAAAGACCTGCCGAAAGAAGCCTACCGTCTGAAATTCCTTGTTGACACAGGTAGCGAGCTTTTGAAAAGTGAAATGCGTGTTTCTTTGGAGGCGGGTGCGCTTGTTGGCAAGCTTTATGACGCACTTATCAAGCAGTATAAAAACCCCGATTCTGCGGAATCTTTGCACAGCCTCAATATCCTCTGCGTGCGTCTTGTTTTCTGCCTTTATGCAGAAGACGCAGGTATTTTCGGCAAGCATCAGATGTTCCATGATTATCTGAAAGCCTTTGATGTGAAACAGGTGCGTAAGGCTTTGATTGAGCTGTTCAAAATTCTTGATACACCAATTAACGAGCGTGACCCTTATGACGAAACGGCACTCTCTGAATTTCCTTATGTCAACGGCGGTTTGTTCGCTGACGAGAACATTGAAATCCCAAATTTCACGGAAGAAATTATGAGCGTTCTTCTTGAAAATGCAAGTGAAGACTTCGACTGGTCGGAGATTTCCCCGACTATTTTCGGTGCGGTTTTTGAATCAACTCTCAACCCCGAAACTCGTCGTAGCGGCGGTATGCACTACACCTCCATTGAGAATATCCACAAGGTTATCGACCCACTTTTCCTTGATGAGTTAAAGGCTGAATTTGAGGAAATCAAGGAGGCAAAACAGTCGAATGTCCGCAAGAATAAGCTGGATGATTTTCAGAAAAAGCTCAGCACACTTACATTCCTTGACCCTGCTTGCGGAAGCGGAAACTTCCTTACGGAAACTTATATTTCCTTGCGCCGACTTGAAAATGATATTCTCTATGAGCTGAATCAAGGACAGATGATGTTTGGTGACGGCGATTTCAGTCCGATTAAGGTATCAATCGGGCAGTTCTACGGTATTGAAATCAACGATTTTGCGGTGACGGTTGCGAAAACTGCGTTGTGGATTGCGGAAAGTCAGATGATGAAGGAAACCGAGGAAATCGTGCAGATGAGCCTTGATTTTCTGCCGCTGAAAAGCTATGCCAATATTGTGGAGGGCAATGCGCTTCGTGTGGATTGGGAGAGCGTTGTGCCTAAAAATGAGCTGAATTATATTATGGGTAATCCGCCGTTTGTGGGGTATTCATTGCAGACAAAAGACCAGAAGAACGACATTCTTTGTGTTTATGTGGATGACAAGGGAAAACCCTATAAGACCGCAGGCAAGATTGACTATGTGGCGGGCTGGTATTTCAAGGCGGCACAGCTTATGGAGAATACCGCAATCCGCACGGCTTTTGTTTCCACAAACAGTATCACACAGGGCGAACAGGTTGCAGGTGCATGGAAACCACTCTTTGAGCGTTTCGGCATTCATATTGATTTTGCACATCGCACTTTCCGTTGGGATAGCGAAGCAAGCTTAAAGGCACACGTCCACGTTGTAATTGTTGGTTTCAGTATTGCTGAAAACAACGCTCAGAAACAAATTTTTGATAATGGTGCGGTTAAGGTTGTGGAGAATATCAATCCTTTCCTTGTTGATGCCGTAAATGTATTTGTTGAAACTCAATCTAAACCTATTTGTGATGTTCCTAAAATGTCAAGTGGCGGAAAACCCGTTGAAGGTGGGCATTTAATATTTACAAGCGAGGAAAAAGATGAATTTATAAAGAAAGAGCCTAAATCCGCTAAATATTTCAGAGCATTTGTAGGCTCTGATGATTACATAAACAATCATCCTCGTTGGTGCTTGTGGTTAATTAAATGCCCTCCAAGTGATTTAAGAAGTATGCCATTAGTTCGTGAAAGGGTAGAAGCGGTAAGAAATTTTCGTTTGGAAAGCGTAAAAGAAGCAACACGTAAATTTGCGGATTATCCAACAAGATTTATGGAGATAAAACAGCCAGAAACAGATTATATTTTAGTTCCTGCGACATCATCTGAAAACAGACGATATATACCAATAGGATATGTAAACAAAGATGTAATAGCAAGCAATGCTGCTTCATTTGTACCAAATGCAACAATTTATCATTTCGGTGTTCTTACGTCTAATGTTCATATGTCTTGGATGCGTACTGTCTGCGGAAGATTAAAAAGCGACTATCGCTATTCTATAAACATCGTCTACAACAACTTCCCATGGTGCAACCCCACCCCCGAACAGAAAGTGAAAATCGAGCAGACCGCACAGGCAATCCTCGACGCAAGAGCGAAATACCCCGACTGCTCCCTCGCCGACCTCTACGATGAACTTACTATGCCGCCCGAACTCCGTAAGGCTCATCAGGCAAATGACTTCGCCGTGATGCAGGCGTATGGCTTTGCAAGGAATATCACCGAGAGCGAGTGCGTGGCGGAGCTTATGGGGATGTATCGCAAATTAACAGAATGAGGTGCAGCATGGCAGAAAAAATGCTTGACAGAGCGACTTACAAGAAAATCAAAGGCATGACTCGTGAAGAAATGCAGAGCTTCCTCACGAATTATTATAACAATGTGATGCAGGACGCAAGCGAAGCTACGCTTGACATTGATGAGCTGAGAAAAGAAATCGGCGGTATCAAGGGTGTTGGTGAGAAAAGGCTTGATGAGATTATGATGGTGATTGAGAAACATCTCTGCTCATAACCCTTGCAATAACGTAAAATTTATGGTATAATATCAATAATAGGAAAGGAGCGTGTGCCGTATGGGAAAGTATGTAAATCCCGGAAATAAGGCATTTGCGATTGTTGCAGGAGATGACACCTACGTTGACAAATCCGGTTTAATTGAATTTACAAATAACAGAATCGGAAGAATGCGTCCGCTCATCTGTTTCAGCCGACCGCGCCGTTTCGGAAAGTCCATAGCGGCGCATATGCTGACAGCATATTACAGTAAAGGCTGCGATTCCAGAGAAATCTTCTCAAAGCTGAAAATTGCGGGACTGCCGACCTTTGAGGATGAGTTGAATAAAAATACAGTTATATTTATTGATATGCAGGAGTTTCGCAGCATTGTGCATAATGATAACAAAATGCCAGAAGTTGTATCCTATATGCAGACTGTGATTATCAATGAATTGCGTGAAGTGTTTCCGGGGATTCTTTCTGAAACTGAAACAATCCTGCCAAGAGCATTGGGTGATATTTTCATTCGTATTGGAGAACAATTCATCGTCATCATCGATGAATGGGATTGTCTGTTCCGTGAAGACAAGGATAACGAAAAAATTCAGGCAGAATATGTGAACTTTCTCCGTGGTATGTTTAAAAATGCGTCATCCGATGCCTTCATCAAGTTTGCGTACATTACAGGTATTTTACCCATCAAGAAATATGGTACACAGTCTGCATTAAATAATTTTGATGAATATACAATGGTTCAGCCATATAGGTTGGCGGAGTATATCGGTTTCACCGAAGATGAAGTGCAGGATTTGTGTGAGCGTTATAATATGGACTTTGATGAATGCAAGCGTTGGTATGATGGATATTCCTTTAATCGTGTGAAGTCTGTTTATAGCCCCAATTCTGTGATTAATGCCATGAATAACGGAGAATTCGGCAGTTACTGGACAAAAACTGAAACTTATGAATCGCTTTTATTATATATTGACATCAATTACGATAAAGTCAAGGACTCACTTGCGGAAATGCTGGCTGGCGGTTCTGTGAAGATTGACACTAAAACATTCCAGAATGATATGGTAACCATCAAATCCCGTGATGATGTTCTGACGTTGCTTGTGCATCTCGGTTATTTGGCGTATAATGGTGAAGAACGTTCAGTATATATTCCGAATGAAGAAGTGCGTGAGGAGTTCCTCCGCACGACAAGAAACAGCAGCAGACCTGAGCTTGCGAATCTGATACAGGAATCCGACAAACTGATTGAAGCCACTCTCCGTATGGATGGTGACGAGGTTGCAAAGCGAATTCAGCTTGCACATCAGTATTATACCACATCGCAGTTCTACAACAACGAGCAAGCCCTCAGAATGGTCATTATGCTTGCCTATGTAAGCAGAGTGGACGATTACACAACATTTCAGGAATTACCGAGTGGCAAGGGGTATGCAGATATTCTGTTCTTCCCGAAGAAGAAATCCCGCAAGCCTGCACTGTTAATTGAGCTGAAATGGAATCATTCCGCAGGCGGTGCAATTGAGCAGATTAAAGAAAAAGGCTACTGTGATTCGATTCAGAATTACGGCGGCGATATTCTTCTGGTTGGTATTAATTATGATGAAAAAGCAAAAGAGCATAGCTGTAATATAGAAAAATTCAATTATAACTCATAATAAATCCACTTGCTGTCTATTATTTGACACACTCAAACTAAATAAGCAAAAAGTTACAATAAGTGAAATAGCCGTACAGAAGCAATGACATTACATCGCTCACATGTACGGCTGTTTCACTTATTGTGTATTTCTGACACTCGCTTTTTACCCTCTTATAGTAGATTATGTGGCTACAAATTGATTGTTCATTTTTGGGGCTTACATTTATTATAACTTCACTGTTATAAATAACTTATTTTTACAAAGTGGGAGGTGTGAATAATATGCTTAAAATTGCAATTGTACACAATAACGAAGTCTTTCTAGCAAAATTCAAAAGCTTTTTAGAGCTAAACGCTTCATCAAATGTCATTAAACCACTCATAACAAATGAAACAAATTGTCCACAATTTATTATTTTAGAAACAAGTGCAGAAAAACTCTTTCAACAACTTGTTGAAAACAACGCATCGTGTGTTGAAATAAGTAATCCGAAATATGACGATATCATCGACAATATCAAAAATCAGATGTATGAAAATGACGTAGAACTTTTAACCACGAACCTTATACGACAAGCCGGTGTTCCAGCACATATGGCAGGTTATAAATATCTTCGTTCAGCCATTCTTGAATGTGTTGCGGATTCAACGTATCTTGACGGTGTTACTAAGAAATTGTACCCTTGCATTGCTAAAATTTATAATACCAAGCCTACTAATGTTGAAAGAGCAATCCGTCACGCTATAAAAACAGCATGGAACAGAAATGACAAAGTATCCATAAACAAATTATTTGGCTGCAACACAGAGAATTATACAAGTTATCCAACTAATTCAGAGTTCATCGCCGTTGTTAGCGAAATTATTTCTATTCTCACAAAAAGAGCTAAACATAGCGATTCTACTTAATGAATCGACTATCTTGATCATCTTAACCAAATAATAACGTTCATTATAGTAGCCATATAATCTAAAATTCAATATACATTCACACCTACCGAGAACTAAAAAGACATTATTATCACTTGATGCAATATAATCAAAATCCCCCGTATCGGATTTTCCGACACAGGGGATTTTTGTTATTCTATTTCAACACCTCGAACAGTAACTCTGCTCTGACCACTGAGAGTACAGGTGAACAGCGTCATATCCCACGACTCCGCAGAGCCGAAATCCATACCCTCAATATCCCTGCCGTCAAGCTGGATAATCTCCGTAATCTCGTATTTGTGAACTGTGCCGTCAGCCTCGGTGAATGTGAACACCTCACCGCCGCCCAACTCCGACAATCTGCCGAAATGTGACCAATAGTTGTGTGCCGCTATGATGATATCTCCCTCGGCTACACTTCCCTTGTATCGGCAGGGTGCAATATTCAGCTTCGGGTAGCTCCAATCGCTCATAACCGGCAGTTCAAGCTGTAAATCGGGAATTTTCACTATTCCGATATAGCCGTTTTCAGCGATTACAACTGTTGTTTCCTCTTTGGGAACAGTCGTAGGCTCAATGTCATATTCTGCAAGAATATCCCCTGCTGTAGGAATTTCCGTAGGCGGCTCAGTTGGCGGCTGTGCAGGAATTACCTCCACAAGCTCCATTAGAACCGTTTCCGCAGCCTCACCGCTTTTTTTATTTTCATGCCTGTTGTAGAAAACAAGGGACATTGCCGCTATTAGCAGCAATGTCCCAAGTACTACACAAAATAATCCGTGTTTTTTATTCATCTTCGTCCCTCTTAGAACCGCTGATTATTCTCGCACCTGTTGCAACAAGTACAAGACCGCCAATTGCCATTACAGGCACAGGCCACCATAACTGTCCCGTCTGCGGAAGCTTGCTTGTTGTGGTAGTTTTCTTGGTTGTAACTTTTTGTGTTGTTTGAGTTGTTGTTTTTGAAGCCTGTGCAGCGATATCTTCTGTTGTAGTTGTAGTTTCAGTTGCTGTTGTAGTAGTTTCAGCTGTTGTACCGTCTGTTGTTGTAACATCGGTTGTAGTTGTAGTTGTCTGCTCCTCGGCTACAGGAGGTGGGAAATTCAATTCCCAGTCAAAATCAAAATCAGGAACGTATACATTGACAACTATATACTGCTTGCCGTTTTCTCTGTAAATTACAGCGTACTCTTTCGGAATCTTGCGTTCAATCATTGTCCATTTATGATACTCATCTGATTCCCAAAAATAACTCCAGTTATTCTCTTTAGAAAGAGTTACCGTTTTATAATACTTTGAATCACGGTAAATATCTACTATGATTTCAGTATATACAGCATTTTCATCATCTTCGTTATTCCAGATTTTCATAAGATGATATTCATTTATTCCGCCGTCAACAACGTCATCCTTTTTAATTTTTGGATATATAGTTGTTTCAGTTTCCTTTTCAGGGTCAAGAATGAAAATTGCAGGAGTTGGATAATATCTTGTGTTACCGTCTACGACATAACTTCCAACTATGAGATACGCTCCTGCTTCATCAAATTTAAGCTGAACTGTGCCGTCCTTTTTAGTTTTTGCAGTATCCGTTGTTTTATACTTGTAAACACAGGCATAGCCGTCCAGAGTTGATGCAGCATCTGCAAGTCCTGAGGCGGAAAGATCTCTCATGTCAACAGGAAGATTTGCAAATTCACCTTCAAGAATAATTTTTTCTCCGTCATAAGAGCCGATTCGGTAAAGACTCCAATCTATGCCTTTTACAGGCTGATTTTCACATTCGCATATAAGAGTCAGCGTTCCATTTGTTTTAGCCGAGGCAACAGTACACATACAGCTAAGGCAGAACATAATCATCATACCTGTAACTATTAGCACAGCGCCGATTCTTTTTCTCGCTGTTGTCATTTTACAACCTCCCTTCCGTCCAGTATCAGACGTGCTGCAATTTCTCGTGGTGATTTCGGTTTACGCTTGCCGCCGAATACCCAATAGCACACCAGTATTAATACAAATGGAGCGCAGATAAACGGAATTACAAGCATAGGGTCAATTTTTACCATTTCCGCAACAACTCTGTACTCTTTCTTGTACACGGTTTCGATACGGTGTGAGCGTATCAGCAAACGGTGTGTGTTGATACCGTAGGGGGTACAAGTCATAAGTGTTACATAATCGCTGTTGGGGATAATTGAAAGCGTGTTAATTTCGTGAGGCTCTACAATGAGTATTTCCTCAACCTCATAGGTATAAATTCGGTCGAGAATGTTGACTGTGAATACATCGCCTTTTTCGATTTTGTCAAGGTCGGTGAAAAGTCGTGCTGAGGGCAATCCTCTGTGGGCGGATATTACTGAATGGGTATTCGCTCCGCCTACTGGGAGGGATGAACCCTCGAGATGACCTGCGGCAATATTCAGAACTTCTTCACTTGTGCCGTGGTAGATAGGCAATTCAACCTGAATTACAGGAATTGAAATATAGCCCATAACTCCCGTACCTGAAATATTGAGGATTGAGTCATAGCCCGCAACCTTGTCGAAATCCACGAAAGGTGCTTCAAGTCGGGCGATTTTCTTGTTATACTCATTTGCCTTTTCAATCATTCTGTCTGTTCTGCTTGTGTCCATATTGGCAACTGCCACTTCATAGTTGGCAACTGCTCGGCTTTGTACCTTGGAGTTCCACCAATCGCTTACGATTGGGTAAAGCATCACGGAGACTCCCACGAACAGCATTAATGTAAAAAATATTGTTGTAAATAAGCTTGCTTTATTGATTTTTTTCTTCATGGGATCCTCCCTAATGGCCGCCGACAGCTTTCACCGTCGGCGGCATAATTAGGTTAATTAGCCTTTAGTTAGTTTATGTTTTCTATTCCGATTTAATAATGTTATATTTTAACTTATTCCTCAGACTTTCTCATTCTTCTCTTGGAAATGAGGTAAATGCCGCCGATTGCAGCCATTGCACCACCGCCAAGGTAGAAGATTGTTGTACCGATACCACCAGTGCCGGGGAGTTCTGCGCTTGATGTATTGGTAATCTGTGTAGCAAGAACGCCAGTTTCTAAATTACCATCAGCCAATTTTCCTTCTGTGCCGTTCAATGTTAATGATATTAACTCAGTACCATCTATAGCAGAATCGTTCTGAGAGTTTGATGTATCAGCTTCAACTTCAAGAGCAAATACCTTACCTGTTTCAGGAATCTTGTATCCTGATGGTGCCTTTATTTCGACGAGTTCATATTCATCAGCATCTAATCCGATAAAGCTGAATTTACCATCTTCGGGAGTTGTTACAACTGTTGGAACTAAACCTTCTTCAGTTGAGTTAACAGGTGTCCATCCAGCAGAAGAAGCAATTGTACCTGCATCAGTATCTATCGTAACTGTTCCAGTTGGACTTACCCAATCTACGATTGTGCTGCCCTCAAGTACAGCATACTGTGTTGCGGTATCAACAGTTCTTCTAAGTACAAAATTAGCATCCTTAAGTGTTTTGTCCGGATTCTTGCCATCAACCTTTGTTAAATCGAGCTGATATGTGAAAGCGATAACAGTATCAAAAGGTGTTTCAGTTGTAGGTGTTTCATTATACTCTTCCTCAGCATCATCATCACCAATACCATCGCCCTCAAATCTATAGTTTGAATTATATGCATATTCAAGCTTAACAGCATTTTTCTGACCTGGAGTACCTAACTCTGCACTAGATTTAAGCTGAGCATCATATTCAACTGTTACTATGCTATTAGCATTAGGTCTTATTGCAACAGGTGAAGTTCCTCCAGTCACAGCCAGCGTAGTACATTCTGCATCCGTATAAAGATTAACATTTTTAATATCTGCAAAGCTAATATCCATATCATTATTATTTTCTGCTATAGTTTTCTTATATCCAGTAGCATCAGCTATAGTGTTAACTTCTTTAACATAATACCATGTACCTTCAACCTTAATTTTTACTACAACATTTTCTGGGTTACCAAACTGTTCGTCCATTGTATCATGGAACACATACTTATATTTTTCATAATTTCCAAGTGTTGAAGGTAATGAACCATAAAGCTTAAATGGAACATAATCACCTATACAATAGTCAGCTGTATCGTTATATCCAACATCGGTTGACATTTCTTCGCCATCAAATGTTGGCGTGTCACCATTATAATCATTTTCCTTGATTTTCTTTATTACCTCAGGAGCGTCTTTTTTAACAGTTATTTCAGAATCACCTAGAACTTTAAGGATATACTTTGATATAGCTTTGGAACCATCACCTTTTTCTCCATCAAGTACGAGATAATAACCTTTATCAGCATCATCCGAATTTGTAAAACTCAATGTATATTTGCTTTCAGCGTATGAAGATGTTGCTTTAGCAGTAGCCGCATACTTTGCAAAAACAGTAGCTACCTTATCAAGATCACCATATACATTAGAATCACCATTTGCGAGCTGTGAAATTGCATTAGCAACTGATGCTGCATCACTTAATCCTTCAAAAATATCTGGGGTACCAATTGTTAATGCGTTAAGCTCATCAATTAAATCGTTATTTGCACCAGTAACTGTAGCTGAGTTTACTCCGTCGCCCCATGTAATACCTGTCATTGTGTTTCCGTCTACAGTACCTTTAAAAATCTGATAAGCAGAATACTCATGTCCTGTTTCTGTCTCATTAACTGTAATAGTGAATGGTTTGTCTTCAGCAGATGTAAAAGCTGGAGCAACAGCACAAGCTGCTAAAAGTGAAGCGGAAGTGATGGCTGCGAATCTCTTAAAAGTTTTGTTAGTTTTTTTCATAATAATTCTCCTTTAAAATAATTTTTCGGTTTCGGGAAGAGCGTGAGCCTATACACGCCCTCCCCTTTCATTGTTTGCTTTTCGTGTGATTTGCCTTTGTTCGTTTTGCGTTTATTCTTTACGACGCTTTCTATCACGTCGCTTAAGACCTGTGAACCCGGCTATACTCAGAAGCATGATTACACCTCCTAAGTAATAATATGTCGTCACTCCGCTTCCGCCGGTGGAGGGGAGAGTGCCTTGAGCTTCAACTGCAAGTGAATTCTTTACAGAAAGCCCTGTGGAAATGCCTTGTGTAAGTACTGTGCCGTTTTGATATTCAAGAGGAACAAAGCAAGCCCCGTTTTTACCTGCGATCTGGTCGCCTGAACCGCCACTTATCAATTTACCTGTTTGATCACATTCAGCAAAGAAATACATATAGTAATTGCCGTCCGAGTCCTTAATCTCTAAATTGGTGATTTTCTTTGTCCAATCTTCTGAAGCTAAGATATCGATTACTTCTTTTCCATCAACCAGTACAGGCTCATATCCCTTAGATATATCAAATCCGGGACCAACTGCTCCGATTTTTACTGCAATTGAAATTGTAGCTGTTGAGCCGTCTGTTTGGTCTGTTGCTTTGACTACAACTGTACCCTTTTTGATACCTGTAAGCTTATTGCCGTTAAGTGAAGCGTATTCTTCACCTGATTCTATCGACCAGTTAACATCGCCATTAGCAGAAAGCTCAATTGTTTCACCGTTATAAATTAAATCTTCTGCTGTGATTTGTAATTCTTCTAAAACTTCAATTGTACCGGTTACTACTGAACCACTTCCATTCCTTAATAGAGCGAATGTAGTAGCGTTGTTATCACCAATATACTCTGCCCGGAAGTGAATTATCGTACCAACGGGAGTATCATCTTTTACGCTGACTGTTGTTCCATTAATTATCAAGTACTCGGTATCCACTTCGGTAATGCTTACCTGGTCGCTTTCGACATTGAAATCAATATCTAAGCTGTTGTTTTTACGAAGTGTGAACGCCTTTTCTGTAGTGTTATCTTCAAATTTCAACTCGTATGGTGTTACTGTTATAATTTTTTGTAAAGAGCCTCCTTCATCAGTTGCTGTGATTGTATAAGTGCCAACAGCAGTTGGTGTGAATGTAAATGCTGTGCCTGTTGCGTTGTCAACATTTATCTGTGTACCACTTTCATCGGTAACAGTCCACGTTGTGTTATCCGCAAAGCCTACCGCAGTGAAATTAACAGGAAGTTTAACCATTACTGTGTCCTTATCGGATGTAATCCTACGGTCAATTATATACTCAATAACTATGCTATCAATTGTAATATCTGCAGGATTACCGTACCAAGAACCAAATTCAAACTGTCCATCCTTTGTTAAATCAATATCATTAATTTCACTTGTATTAATCTTATGTGATCCTTTACCGTCGGTAATTGTTATATTGAATGTTTGATTTGTTTGTTCGTGTTTATCTTTTTCCTGATTATTTCCAGTACCAGGTTTTACCTTAAGTCTGTATAAACCCTGAGTTGTACTAATGTTACCGGATGCACTTAAATTCACTATAATATTCATAATTTTTTCATTGCCATTAAATATTGGTTCGTCATTATTAGCAAATTTAATAGTATGTTCTTTTGGACCATTATGAATATTTAATGCCTGATTAACATTAATTGTCACAGAGCGAATATCAACAACTGTTATATCAAACGTATCGGTATAACCGTTATTAGTAGCTGTAATTGTTGCCGTACCTGCAGCCTTAGCTGTTACAACACCTCCATTTACCTCAACAACATTTGTATCACTTGAATTCCAAGTAAAACCGCTTATTCCGTTAATACTGTTGATTGTAAGTTCTTGTGTGCTGTCTTTTTTCATTGTTTCGCTACCGCCGATTTCAAGCTCTTCAATGATAATATTCTTAGTAGCTTCATTTGCTGTAACTACAACTGTTCCTGCAGCCTTTGCTGTAAGTTGACCGTTACTATCAATTGTTGCTAAATTAGTATCATCAACGCTCCAATTTGGAGTAACACCAGCTTCACTGTAGGTAAGTGTCATGCTATCGCCAACTGCTATTGTTGATTTTGGTGAGCTTATTGAGGGACCTGATGATTCATAATATAAACGAATTTCTTCAATAATTATATTATCGCCACCATTCCACCATTTTACATTATGAAATCTTAATTGAGAAATGGTCTTAGGTTCATCAAATGATATAGAGCGCATTCGTGAAAAGCCGCCATTATTTGACGGATTTTGCATCCAACCTGTATTTACAGATTTTGAATTTCCATTTGATTCAATCTCTGTATATTCAAATTCCATACCACCGAAATCATCATTCCAAACATTTTTGCTACTGTTTGAACAACCGAGATCAATTTCTATTCTTGTAACATTATCATAAATTGTACCAGAGTAAGTCTTTGAATCACCGTCTTTATTTTGGAATACATGCTTAGCTTCACCAGCTTCTAACGCAGGATAGCACATTTCATCTCCAGCTGCCAACACACTAACCGCAGTTTTCTGCATTGAAACCACCTGTGGCCCCATTAACAATGTCGGAATACTTGCAGCAGAAGCAGTTACATACTGTGTTTCAATGCTATTGCCTGGGATTTCAAACGTACTACCGGTTTTAAAGAAGTGATAAAGACCTGCTGCTGCACCTACAAGACCTGCCTGATAGTCGAGAGCAACTTCGTTACAGCAGTAGTCGTGGAGGTCATCCAGATAATTATGAGATTCTAAAAGATTTTTATGACCGTAATTCGTCATTTGAGCATCAGTATGAGCTCCGAAGTACGGACCACCAACCATTGCACCGATTAACGTCTGACTATCTGCAGCATAAGTTGTATGAGCAGGATTTTTATATTCCTCAAGGCTCTGCCAACCTGAAGCAGCTCTGTGGTGTGCATACTTAGCAGAGTTTTCAGCGAAGCCTGTTACCAAGCAAACTGATTTTCCGCCGTTCCAATTATTATTACCAAGAATCATAGCCATCTGTGCTTTTGCCCAGTTTTTATAATCAGACTGTGAATCGTTTTTAGTTAAAGCAAGAGCCGCCATCTGTAATGCCGCATTATATCTTGCAGTACCCCAACAATTATTAGCTTCGGGGCGGTAAAAACCATCACCGGCTTTACCGCTAACGTATTCTCTTACCTTTTTCCATGGGTCAGCTTTATCATTACTATTAACATGAGCGCTTACACAAGCAGCTGCAAGTTTAACGTCATTCCAGCTGAATGCCCAGCTTCCAACATCATTATCAAGATTGAAACAAGCTGTTTTGTAATCATTATTATTTCTGCCCGTCGCTAAGTATAACCAACCTGCTGCCCAAGCTCTGTCATCATCAGCTCCATCAGATTTATAGAAACCGGGATATTGCTGTATCGTTGCAAGTTCGTCCTTGTTAATACCCCAATCGTCAAGTACACCTTTTCCCTGTGCAAACTGATAAAACTTTTCTGCCATTGCGAGATAATTACTATACTTATCAGAACCATCATTGAAATTCAAGTAAGCAAGAGCCAGAGCTGCTGCATATTCAGCTGCTATATCACCGCCGCTACTTGTCCAGAACATTTCATTATCAAGAGTCCATTGACCGTTATTCCAGCCTGTTGCACCTCTTCCGTCATCAGTTAATGTTACTGAATCGTTTCGAGAAGGTTGGTTTTCGGGAGGTCCCCAGTACTGATGGTCAGGATTTCCTGCACCCTTTTGAACAAGGATTTCAGATATTGCATTTTCTTCGTTCCCGTCTACAAAATGAGCAGCTTGAACAAAGAAGTCACAGAAATGTTCAGTAATTTTCTTAATATGTTCTGTCTGATTAAGTTCGTCATATGCGTCCTTAAATTCGTAAAAGCTCCATCCAAGCATTGATGCTGAATAACCCTGTGGTAAACCAAACATTACATGGTCACCTGCATCGTGGAAGCCACCCTTTATTTCATCGTCTGTATGACAATCACCACGCCATGCTATTGCACTGTTTTCTGCCGCAGTATCGCCACACATATTTGCGTCGTAGAAGTAGAGCGAATATTGGAGAAGTCTTGCGTAGTCATCCTGAACGCCTACAGTAACTGAACCATCCTCATTTGTAACACTTGTAGCCGGCTGACCTATTGGATATGTTGCGTATAGAGTCTTTCGGAATAATCTTACTTTGATTGAATCAGGTAAGTTCTCATATGAATCCCACAACTTCTGAATTTCCAGGTTAGAAAGGTTTTCTGCCTGGGGTTTATTTGTGATTTCAAGAGTGTTATCAACTGAACCTTTCTGCTCACTGATATTACCATTTTCATCTACTGTAACAATATCCGTAAGGCTATCATCAACCTGCCAACCTATCTTTACAGAAGCTTCCTTAACACGATAGGAATGACCTTTGGCAAGACCACTGAAAGTTCCCTTCCATTCGCCTGCCTGTGTTAAAGTAAGTAACTTATCAGGAACATCCTCCCATTGTGGAATTGCAGGACCTGAACCGTCATTGTCAACAAGCATCTGAAGCTGAACTGTAATGTTTTCCGGATACGCAATCTCTTGACCGGTATCATTGGCCCAATGCTTTTGAACAGGAATTTCTACTGTTTCAAGAGTATTATTTACAATTAATGTACCATCGGGTTTAGTTTCATATGTTGTTGCATAGTTTTCAATGGTTGCTTCCTTGATGTAATAGTAATAATCCTTGTATTTTCCGTCAGATTCATCTAGATACTTTACCTCAACATCCTCGAAAGCACCTGTCCAGTTTGAAGCTTCGTTAAGTGTTATGGTGTATACTTCGCCATTCTTCTTGTACTTCATGGCATCTGTCAATTTATCTCTGTCTGTTATTTCTGTCCTTGATTGATAAAGAGTAATTGTTACAGGTTTACGGAATTCTTCAAATCCATTATCGCCAAGCCACTTTTTGTTTACCTTAATATCTCTGCTGTTTTCGCCAACATTGTTACCAACTGTAATTGTGTTGCCGTCTACAGTAAGAGCAGGTATCTTCTCATCTTCATTCTCTGGAGTATTTCCAGAATCTTCAAGAACGTAATCCGGTTCCTTGAAAATATGTTCGGTACCGTCGGCAGTTGTTATCTTAACATATGAAACTACCATATCACTACCGGTTATTTTGAATTGAGTAAAATCCTTTGGTGAATCCATTGTCCAATTCAATGTATAATTATTACCTGATTGTTCAAATTTCACAGTACTTGAACTTGTTGTAATTGGTTCGTTACTGATAGGATTATTATTAGTCCAACATTCTTTGATATTGATAGTATTACCCTGATATGGTGTCAATACTACATAAATATTTGTAACATTCTCGATTTTACCTCCGGAATCTGGTTCCTTCATTGATTTATCATTAAAAATCAACCAATATCCCCAAGGATTATCTGAACCGTTACCTGTTTTAAGCTGACTGGCTGTAGCACTATAATCATAACACTCAACCGTAAAATCATCCTTAACCCTAAAACCTATCTTACCTGGATCTTCATACCACTTGTCGTTATCAGTATGTTCAGGAATTGTTGTTTCAATCAGATAGTATGAACCGGGTTTCAGATAACCTCTTTCAACGTACCTTTCAGCGCCTTCTTCGAGCTTTGTAGTATCACTAAAATCAATCTCAACACCTTTTCCGTCGCCGGCATTTATGTTTTCTTTGATTTTAAAATCGCCTTCAGCATAGAGATCGAAAACTGCACCTTCAAGAGCCTGATTATTTTCACCAACTTTACCAATTTTAAGCTTTATACCGGGAATCTTGTAGTCCGACATACGAATTACGTTATTAGTCGAAATATCAATTGTAACTGAATCTCCTCCCTCTTCCCAATACTCTATTTGGGTGTCGCTAATCTTCTTAAAGAAAATGTCTTTCGCAAGCTCGTATTTATCGCTTACATTAGCTTCATGGAATTTGTAGGTTACATTTGATTCTAACTCTTCAATTGGCAACAGACATTCCGTTGTGGAACCTTGAGTCCAGTTCCAGTAGCTTCCAATCGGGTCAGGCTGTGTTATCCAGCCAGTATCATCATCATTTCTCACGCCTTCGACGTTGACAAACTCACCATTTACTTCTTTGTACAGTTCAATAAGAGCATCCTGAACAGGAATACCATTGTTATCAACCTTTCTGAAAAGAAGACCTGTTCTATTCTTATATTCAATCGGATCTGGTACAGGAACTATCATCAAAGCGCCTGGGTCTAAATAATAGTCCTTACCATCGTAATCGAATTTAAATGTAGATGATGATTTTGCTATTGGGTTGTTGTCAGCTGAAAGTACTTCAACCTCGTCATTAGCGTCCTTTCTCACTTTGAAAGTTGTTGTACCGTCAGTGTTGTGAATGGTAAGCTTTCTTGAATTAGCATCATAAACGCCATCTGTTTCAGGATGTACTTCAACGGTATACTGCAATGCTATAGTACCATCTTTTTTCTTTACAGTAATCGTAGTATAAACCACTGTCGGATATACTTCTTCACCTTCACCTTCACCGATTACTTGAAGCTCATTAAGCTTGATAGTTTCTTTTACTTCAATGTTATAGATAGTTTCTTCCTTGAAGTAACCTGTCGGAGCCTGCTGCTCAACCAGTGTGTAGAAGTTGATTATGTCATAATCGTGGTTCTTTAAGTTTTCTTGCTCGTCAGGAGTATATTCCTTTTCTGTAAAACCACTTATTGTGTAATCTTTTACTGTCAATGAAGCTGCTGTGGTATAAACCAGGATTTTCTCGATATTTTCTACATTAAGATTAGTAGCACCTATCGAAGAAGCATTTTGAACAGTAACCTCTTTGAATACAGGAGCCTTAGGTTCTCCACCTTCTTCAACCTTTTCAACCAATGCGTAGGAAATAGTTGCATTTTGGTCACTTCCGAGATTGAGTGTTATTGAATCAAGTGCCTTTACCCATTCTTCAACAGGAATTTCCTGTACCTCATCTTTCAGAAGCGTAAATCCTCTTGAAGATGTCTTGGTTATCTTGTTTTCATTCTTGTAAAATGTCGGATAACACTTATCAATTGTTACTGCGCCCTCAACAGGAGTAATCTTAATTTCAGTTACATCACCGGTAAAATCTCCGGCCGGAATATCAATATAATATGGATTTGAACCGCTTACTGTGTCATAATCCTTATTAGTTTTAGAACCATCTCTGTGTATAAATTCTACATTAATCTTAAATTTTCCTTGGCTTTCATAAATGTTACCTAAGAATGTAATTCTAAGATCACCTATTCTTCTGTTTTGCTCATCTTTAATTGATACCACATTATCTTCTAAGTTCTGCTCTGCAAGAATTTCAAGGTATCTTCTGAATGCGTAGGAAAGTGAAGCCGGTTGAACATTAGAAGCTTGTTCAGGTGGTTTAATTGTAATGTTAGTTGATACCGAAACTGAACTACCATCATTAAGGAAAACAGAAAAAGTTAATTCACGTGTTGTTTCAACATTAATGTGACTAGGTGCTGTAAAGGTATATGTTTTTCCACTTTCTACTATTACGAAGTTATTTACACCGCCTATGTCCTCAATATAAGTTTGCACGTTGTTTAAGTTTTCCGGCGTTCCAGATAATGTAACTGTAACTGTTTCACCGTGGTAATAAAATTCTTTATCAAGTGTAATTGTAAAGTCGTCATATGATTTCTGTACTGTTTCAAAGTATTCTGTTACAGTAGCAATTACGTTTCCGTTAGCATCAATCGCTTTAGCAGTATATTCATGTGTACCAGCCTGTTTTGGAGGGAATGTAATAGTCATATCAGCATTGTATGTAGCATCAATTCCAACGTCCTGCATTGGACTATTTGAGTTATAACTACTCAGATAGTAATCAACACGAACTGCATTACTTGGAATATTTGCCAAGCCCAATGTAACAGGAGTACCCACTACGAATTTGCCTTGTTCATTTGTACCACTTTTAGCTTCAATTTCAATTGTACCTGTTGCGATAACCTTCTTCTCACTCAATGGCTGATTCTGAGCACCTGACGAAATCGAACCGGTAACTGTGTAAGTACCAACATCATTTGCAATAAACTCACGATTATAAGTACCACTGTTGTTAGTTACTGTTTCTTCCCATACTACATTACCACCTGGATTTCTAACACAAATGTAAAGTGTAGCACCGATAGTAATGTCTGTTACATTAACCATGATTGAGGTTCCGGGAGCAACTGTTTCAGGATCTGTTATTCCGCCACTGCTTAGTGATAAATAACCTGTAAGTGTTGTTGTTTTTTCATTTACTTTAAGGGTCTTAGCTTCTGTCGTTTTGGAAACATTATCCTTAGAAATCTTAGCTACTATGGAATAATCGCCTGCAAGTTTAGGTGTAAATGTATTCTTGTACTCACCGTTATCATAATTTCCTGTAAGTGTACTTGTACTTCCATATGGATCAGTTATTGTAAATACAACGTCAGCATCTTCAGGAGCGTTAGTAACTTTAAGTCCAACTTCAACACCTGTATTAGCCTCGTTAGCACTGATGTACAAGTCACCGGTAACAGGTCTACCAACAACGGGGATTGTAGCGGTTAAGATTTTATTATCATTCTCTGCAAACTTCAGAGTTGCTATGATTGTGTAATCACCTGATTTTTGAGGTGTAAATACAACGTTACAAGTACAACCGCTAATATCTCTTTCTTCTGACCATTCTACTTTAGTACCATTTGAATCATACGCTTCAAATTTAACCTTTGCACCGTCAGGAGCATCAAAAACGTTTACGTTGATGTTGTTGCCAGCTGTATGAGGTCCATCCGGAACAAACAAGCCTAATTTGTCATTGTACTTAATTGTACCGCTTGGACCATAAACTGTATGCTGCAATCCGTTAGCTTCAATAATAGCATATGTGTAATAATCGCCAATCTGCTTATGGTCTTTAGTAGCATTGTTAAAACCGGTGTTTGTAAGAGGTTTATCATTGAAGTAGAATGTTATCTTTTTATTATTTTCTGCAACTCTATCCAAATAATTTCCGACGTTTGTTAACCAGAAATTGAAATTATCGTAGGGGCTAACATCATAGTTGTATTTTGTAGCTGTTTCAGGATCAGATGTATTAGGATAAGCACCATATTCTATATCAGTACCAAAGTTTATTGTTACTGAGTCTTGTAATGTTATTTCCTTACCATTAGCTTTTATTACTGCTTTTACAACAAAGTCTTTTCCGACAACACCATATGTATTGTAAACGTTATTATCAATCTTTGTGAAATTTCCGCCTTGACCGATATAATATTCTATTGTTGCATCTTCAGGAGCATTTTCAACATTTAACGTCAAATCATTACCGGATATAATCGAATCTGGAACTATAAAAGCCATATCTGATGAGAAACTGAAATCTGTTACATTTATCTTTGTAGCTGTAGCCTGTGCTATTTCATACCCATCGACATATGCGCTTACGCTAAATGTCACACCACCCAGATTTTCAGGCTTAAATTGATAGCCTTCATTATTATTATAATTTTCTATCTCACTACCATTTATAAAATACTTATAAGTAACGTCGCCTGCAGGAGCTTTGTCAATAGTAAAGTTAACTGTTTCACCAACAGTATATCCATCTTCAGCGTTTCCATTTTTCATTCCAACACTTAATGTCATAGCACCGAAATTAACTGTTGCAGTCTTCAGAACTTCACTATCGCCTTTGTTTCGTGCAGTAATTGTCAGACCTGTTACAGGTTTAAGAAGTTGAATTTCATAAATGTGATTAGTTTCATCAATCAGAGTAGCGTTATAATTTTCATTAAAATCGAAATTCAATTCCTGATTAGCTTTGAGATAGAACTTAGGCAGTACATTACCTACGTTTTCACCAATCTTATTAGTGCAACCTGAATCTGAATACAATTCGTATGAAACTGATGCTGTAAGCTTTTCGCCTTGAATTTCCGTTCCGATATAAGGTCTGTCACCTTTATTCTGGTCAATCTTTTCAGCCTTATACGGTCCATTGCCTGAAAAATCGACTCTTGAAGGGAGTGCTGCGAAGTTTGTTTCTTTTCCGCTTTCAAACAAGCTTACAAACTTAGCGTCCTCTTTAATAGCGAACAATGCACCTGGGAGATAGACAGGTTCGCCATCCTCAAGCTTACCTTCCACATACTTATTTACAGGAATTCCGTAACCGGAAACCATACCGAAAATATCAACGCCGCCACGGTAAGGTCTGTAACCGAATTCAAGACCGCCCTCAAACGACTTCGCAATCAACGCACCCGAAAGATGTCCGGGACACAATTTTTCTGATTCAACGTGTGCATTCGGAGCTAAAATTGTTCCGTTAAAGTTAGCACCTTCACCTGCACCAATACCACCTTGCTCACCTGAGAAATCTACTAATGTTGCATTATAGAAGTTATAAAGAATATTAGATGAAACGTGGTGATTGTTAGTTGCATTTGACTGTGCAACATTAGGTGTACCGGCATTGCTTATTCTGTAGCCTTTACCATCATCAGGTGTTTCTCCATTTTCGCCCGCTTTGATGTATGTACTTATACTTCTAGGGATTTCTATGGTTGGGTCATCACAACTGATAATAATATTCAAGTCAAGATTCTTGATAGTTTTAGCACTATTTAAGGCAAACTCTTCTTCTTTATCGCCATCTTCAGTAAATGTAACTCTTTCAGGAGGAACAATAATCTGAATATTCCGTATTGTCGTATCAGCTATTTTGTCCCAATCTCTGACATTGAAATATACTGTTTTAGCGTCACCTATATTTGTAGCATTCAATACAAGTGTATCACCGTTTATCGTAGTTTCAAGTGCATCAATAGAACCAAGACTCATAGAACGAGCTCTTAAAGTATCGAAGGTTTTTTCAAGAATTGTATTTACACCGCTATAATTGTAAAACTGAGCCTTCTCATTTACATTACTTAAATATTTATGCTCGGCTTCCATAGCTTCATCAGTCTTATTGTTACACAAGCCACAATACGTATTATCAGCTTGTCCTTCTTTTTTGAAATATAAATGATTACAGCTTGTTTCGTATGGAACATCCTTTAATCCATCTGGGTTTCGTTCTAAATAATCTTCATCAAGATGAAGTGAATCCTCAAGGTTTCCTACAATAAACTTCTTATAAGCACCTTCCTCTGGATACAAGAAAATATCATATCCGGAAAAATGTCTGTCAAGAGTACGATTTTCAGGTAATGGATGCTCAAGACCATAATCTCTCGTAACTGTAGAAAATGTAGTCATCGTACCTAAACGGTAAACCTTACCACCGATAATACCTGATGCAAATCCAGTTATACCGTTGTATTCATCTGTTTCCCAGATAGGTATTGAATGACCGTAGTCACCTGCACCAACCTGATAGTTCCATTCACTGCCTCCGGGCTGACCTCTGAAAATAAGGTCACCACCGACAAACATACGTCCTTCGGCATCGGCATCATAAGCGATAAAGTCGCCTTCGATGAAAGCACAGAAGTCACTTGCATAACCTAAGAAGTACTCCTGACCTACACGCAGCAGGTTATCCTCAAGAGAAGCTCCGGAATCAACCCAATGACCAGTACCTTCACCGAAAAGAAGTGTGTAAAGCGGAACAGATTCAGGGCTATAGTACTTATCGGTTTTAGCATCATAGTTAGCATCTGCACCAAAAGCATTATATACATCAACGTTTTGTCCGCCGTCGTTATTCCCATTACCCCTCAAAGCAGAGGAATATTTAAGGTAACAATCTTCTGTGTGGATATGCTCATTAAGTCCACAAACAAGAGTATCGCCATCATAACATTCATCGTTGTGGGTATGTTCTTCTTGACCACAAATAAGTATACCCGACATACTATCCGCAGGCTCAATAAGAATAAGCGGAACTATGAAAGTAACGAGCATTGATAAAGCGGTGAGCATAGCAAGATATCTCTTGTGGTGCTTCAATGCGTCCATATGTCTGTAAATATAATTCTGCAGCTCTTTCACAGATATCACCTCTCTTCAGATTTTGAACAAACGCTGCGTATTAAAGCGGGCTTATAGCCTTGAAGGGCCATACCCTGAATATCAATCTGCCGATGATATACTCATCAGCTATACAGCCAACCATACTTGTTCGGCTGTCAATGGATGTTGCTCTGTGGTCACCCATTACAAATATTCTGCTCTCGGGAACCTGATACGGTAAATCTATATCGCATTCACCAAGTGCCTTTTCGTCGATATACGGTTCATCCAGCGCCTCGCCGTTGACGTATACCGTTCCGTCCTCTGTGATGTCTACCCAGTCACCCGGAAGTCCGATTACTCTCTTAAGAAGAATCTTATTATTAAAGTAGAATGCTATCATATCCCCCTGTTTATAATTACTGCGCTTGTTACATATTACAAGTTCATCATTATAAAGCGTAGGAGTCATACTTGTACCTGTTACTCTCAATACCGGGAGGAACAGCATAGAAATCAGAACTGAAACCGCTGCAACAACAATTAGCGAATTAACTGTAGCAATGATTGTCTTTCTGAAATTCTTCTTATATCTGACACGCTTCATTTCAGCATAAAACTGATTAGCAGTCGGGATATCACGTTTCGTTTGTTTTTCCATCTCCATTATTTTGCTTACCCTTTTCATTAGCCTTATCAATAGTAGATTCGTTTTTATTATTCTGTGCCGTTTCTCTTACAGCATCCCTTGTAGCTGATTTAACAGCCTTTATAATTCTTTTAAGTTCGTTTTCTGAAAAACTTACCTTTGAATTTTCAAGCTGATTCTTAAGGGATTCGTTTTCCTTTGTGAGTTCCTCTATTTCCTTCTGGAGATAATAGAGTATTTCAAGAAGGTCGGCACGTTTTAATTTTCGTATTTCTTTATCTGTCATTTTTATTTCTCCATCTCATTTAACTAAAGACATAGTAAATTTCTTTGTTTTTATAATTATACTACAAGTATCGACAAAAGTCAATAATTTGAGTTTATAATCTACATTTAATACAAAGCTTTGATGTTTTTATATACATTATGCACAAATAACTGTTTTACTATTTGTATTATTTAAGACGATTATTACTCGGAAGTGTCGTTTATTTTCTCAATATTAATTCAAGATGTATAAATTGTAAATTTGTATTTTTTGTTAATGTGTCTAATTCTTACTTTGTTCTTTTTATATTTACAAAAAATTCATAACTTCAAAGCACCTTCAAACACATTATGCTATTGACTTAAAACAAATAATATGGTAAAATTTATTCAAGGGATAATTTCCGAACCCTCCTTACATTATTATATAGAGGAGAGAAATTGTTATTCAAAGAGAGGTAATTAATATGGCTTTTTGTAAATTCTGCGGAAAAGAACTTGGTGAGGACAACAAATGTACCTGCGCCGAATTCCAGGATAACGAGAGAAACGCTGAAGTTTTCGTAAAATCCGTCGAACCAACTGAAGATACCCCTATAAAAAGAGGCGGCACATTAAAATATATCATAGCTATTCTTGCAGTAGTTTTAATTATTGCCTTAGTTATCGTTATTATATGCGCCTCTAATTCCTACAAAACTCCGATAAAAGACCTTACCAAAGGTATACGAAAGGGGAATTCACAGCTTCTGATTGAGTCGATGTATACAGAGTCAACAGCAGCTGAGCTTCGCTTAAAGGCAAAAGATAACGGTCTTACCTGGGAAGAATATCTCAAAACGAATGATAAGGCTATAGAATCCACAATAGACGGACTCGGAATAAAACGTCTGAAATCCGAGGTATTGGCAAAAGAAAAGTTAAGCGGAAGCAATTTTGACAACATTGAAAAGTACTATAAAGATACATACAATGCCGATGCTAAAAAGGCTTACCGCGTAGAGGTTGAGTTTACGTATAAAGAAAACGGTGAGAAAAAGACTGTAACAGGCTGGCTTTGCGTTGTTAAGCTCAAAGGCGACGGTTGGAAATACTGTCCACAGTATAGTCCCGACAACTTTAATTTCATTGACGCAGCAATTAAATTTGAATAAACACAAGGCATCGGTTAATAAGCCGATGCCTTAATATTTGCCATTTTGTTTCAATATACCCTTTGTGTTCTTAAAAACAAATTTTACAGTTAGTATATATTTTAGATAACATTTATAATCAACTCTTTTTTGATATATGACGTTTTATTCTCTGATAATGCCAGTTTACCGTTTATTTTCCAAAATTATATAAATCTCACCACACTCATATACAAATAATATACTTCTCATATTTTTTACTTAGGGTACATTTCTTTTAAGAAAACTCTCTCGTTTTTTATATAAAACACGGAATTTTTAACAAAAAAATTAAGGTCTGTTTGTCAATAACGCTGATTTTTAGAAAAATTAATAAAAAAAGGTTTTATTTTTTTCGAATGTATGATATAATGTATTTGTAAATAAATGAAGTGGGAATAAAGAAATCAAAAAACTAAATACGGGTGATATAATTTTTATAAATCATTCGGAGCAATAGATATCAACTCCTGTATTCAGTTCTTCCGCAATGTATACCAGCGCAAAAATCCTGATTGTAAGGCACACACAACAGGATAATAAGAGAAATAAAAAAAGCGCCCACCCCTTTCCGACAGTTCAACAGGACACGGAACAAGTATAATAGCGGAAAACAAAAAAAGGTTACGTACTATAGCCCCAATAGTGCGTCAATCCAATCATTTTGGCGGCAATTAATAAGGAAATGGAGTTTTTAAAAATGGAAAAAAGAGGAATTAGTAAACTTGACCTGAAAAGGCGCAACAGAATGCAGATTCTCCGCATTATCAGAGAATACGGTCCTATCTCAAGAGTAGATGTTGCAAGCGTTCTGGAAATCACACGTGCAGCTGTTACAATCATCACTAACGAGATGATTGAAGAAGGCGTTCTTACAGAAATAGGCGAAGCTCCTGTAAACGCTGAAAAGCTTCAGAAGGGCAGAAGAAAGATTCTTATCGACATCAACGTAAACAGCCGCTTTGCTCTCGGCGCTACAGTTGACGAAAAGGAAGTTACAGTAGGCCTTACAAACCTCAATTCAGAGGTTCTCGATAAATCCAGTATGGTCATCGACGAAAGAACAACAAGCAAGGATATTATCAGCTACATAATCAAGGCTTGTAATACAATGATCGAGAATTCAGCTCTTACAAAGGATAAGATTCTCGGACTTGGCGTAGGCGTCGTTCCCTCAATGTGGGGCAAACTCAAGATATTCTACAAAGACGGCGTTCTCGATTTCTCCAGCTTTATAGATAAGCTTTCAAGCGGCCTTGACGTTGATATCTGCTGCGGAAACGCTGTAGGCCTTATGGCTCTTGCAAGCAACGATTTCAGAACAAACGGCGGATACCAGACAAATACAGCATTCATCCACAACGGCAACCAGGTTAACCTCGCTATCGTTAACAAGAACGAGCTTTCAAGCGACTATATCTCCTATACTTCAATGATTGAGAGATTTATCGTATGCCCCAACGGCAGAGCTTACGAGGGATATCCAAACGGCTCTGTAAAGGGCGAGCTTTCACGCAACGCTATGCTCTCTGCTATGTGGGAAATTTATTCCAAGGATAACACACCTGTTCTCTGGGACCTCACAGAAGGCGATAAGAACAAAATTAATATGGATAACGTATTTATGGCTCTTATGCGTGGCGAGGAGTCTGTAAAGAATGTCGTTGATGATATCATCGCTAAGTTCACTGTACTTGTAAATAACATCGCTATCAGCCACTTTGCAAAGAAGATTGTTCTCCACAACTATAAACTTAACGAGAAGCAGTTTGACTACGTTAAGCGCGAGATGATTCACCTTGTAAGCGAAGAAATCGCTGACAGAGTAGTTCTCTCAAACCTTGACGGAAAGAACAACTTCCTCGGCGGATGCGCACTCATTATCCAGGAGAATTTCTATACCAAGGGCGGTATGAGATAATTCAGAATTAAGAATTAAGAATTATGGGCGGCAGATTAATTTCTGCTGCCTATTTTTTGTATAAAAGCCATTAGCTGTTAGCCTTTAGCCTTTAGCTTTTTTAGGACGGTAAATTCCATTTCCGTCGTTTTTTTATGTATGCTGATATTTAAAAAGGGCGGATAATATCCGCCCCTACACATAATTACGATATATAGCCAATTCGTAGGGATAGGCTGTGCCGTGTCCGTTATACAGAACACCTATTTCTACAAACTGAATTATTTAAACGCATTTCTGAATTCCGTTATATTCCGTCCGTCCTCTTTGCCGTATACCGCAAAGCATACCTCGTCAAAGCACCTGCCATAGCCCTCGTCAATGAGGATTGACCTGAAATATTCCGCTACATTTCGGGGATTATTGCGAAATGCTCCGCATCCCCACGCTCCGAGGACAAGATTTCTATGCCCATTCTTCACAGCCACACGGAGCATAATTCTGATTCGACGCATCATAGTTTCCGCAAGCTTTTTTTCGCCTGTAAACATCGCCCCGCCATTGCGGTTAGGGGCAGCAATAGTCATCACAGCCGCCATAAAATGCTCCTTAATCAGATTGCATTTCTCGTCACGGAATACGCAAACAGTCGGCGAATACAGCATATAATCGGAGTCTACACTGCTTAAATGGGCGTTATTATAGCGATACATCTCCCCCGCCTTCTCGGAGGATATAGAAGCATACAGCGTGCTGCAGCGGCACAGAGCCTCCTCCTGAGCGTTTGCGCCAAGCATAAATCCACCGCCAGCCTTATGGGCGTTGGCGAAATTCATAACAAAGGGATTTTGATACCGCCTTGCCGCCTGAAATGAATCCTCATCTGTAACGGTAAATAGGCACATATCGTCACCAAATTTCTCAGATAAATCCCATTCAAGAAGGGTTACTCCCACCTCAGGGGATATAACCTCCACCGCAGAAAAATCCACATCGGGAAGGGCGATTTCCTCCCCGTTTACGGCATATTTTCTGTCATTTGTTATCTTAATTGTTTCTTTTGCAATTGCGATATTATTCATAATTTCTCCAAAAAAACGGCTCCTGACACAACGTCAGAAGCCGTTATATTCATATTTTTCGGCTTATACGCCGCAGTCCTCGTAATCTTTCCACTTTTCGAAGTATATCTTGTTGCTCCAGCTCTTGTACAGAATGTACAGAATTGAAATTACTGCAATAAATACTGCTCCGACAATTGGTAAAAACATATTGAGAACTCTGTTTGGACTCATATCCTGATTTTTATTAGCCATATTTTACTCGGCTGTTCCGCCATTCATCTCAGCCATAAGTCTTGCAAGCTCTGCATCAACCTTTGCGTCCTTTTCAATCTGATCGAAGGACTCTATAAGGTCTGCATCACCGCCGCCGCCGATTTCTGCGAATGCGTCAGCCTCAGCCTCCTTACGCTGTATCTTTTCTTCCATACGGTCAAACTTTTCAAGAGCAGATGCACCATCGAAACCGCCCTGTGACTTAGCAAGAGCCTTCTTTGTATCTGCCATCTGTGAACGAGCAATAAGCATAGCCTGTCTGGACTTAGCCTCATCAAGCTTAGCCTTGAGAACCTCAACCTGATCCTCAATAGCGTCTGTCTGAGTTGAGATAGACTCATACATCTCTGTGTATGAAGCAACTTCCTCGTCAGCTCTTACCTTCTTAGCAAGTGCCTGCTTTGCAAGGTCCTGATTGCCCTGAGAAAGAGCAGCCTTAGCCTTAGCTTCCCAACCGGCAGCAACCTTTACTGCATCGTCCATCTTCTTCTGAGCAAGGCGCTCGCTTGCCTTAGCCTTTCCGAGATTCTGAGTAGCTATTGTAAGCTCCTTCTGCATATCAATAATGATCTGCTTGACCATCTTCTCCGGATCTTCTGCCTTGTCGAGAAGGTCGTTGATGTTTGACTTAAGAATATCACTTAATCTGCTGAATACTCCCATTTTTTTAATCCTCCTGTTTCATGTATAAAAATAATATTTCGGACGGCAAACCCCATTTGAAATGTATATATCATTCCTGCCGTAAGTATATTATACTATATTTCAATCCATTTGTCAAGTGAATTTTGTGTGAATTATGTGAAATCTTTTGAAGAATTTGTTGTTGAATAGTCATACGACTTTGAACTGCCCTTACTGAAATATGCTCCGACTGCCTCAGAACCTGAAAGCATAAAGATTACACCGATAGTAGCACCCAGAGAAACTGCGTAAAGAGCAATTACAAGTGCGATATTTCCGTTGTGCTGAGGTATCATAAGCAATCCGGGGAAAATCTGCAATATTCCTGCTACAATATAAATAAAGGATGTAAGGGATTTAAGGAAGCCAACACCTGTTGCAAGGGTAAGTCCCGATACAACCATAGCTGCGGCAATATAAAGTGAACCATCTTTCAGCTTTGCGGCAAATCCGTCAAGACCGTCCTTGTAGGTAAGTCCCAGCGCACCGCTGTAAAGGAGGTAGAATACAACTCCTGCAACAATTCCTATTGCAGATATCACAAAACAAAGCTTAAAGCCCTTTGCAGCTGCTTCACGACGCTGTTCCTCTTTGAGGGCAAGCATCTTTCTAAGGCTCTCCTTAGGGTCTTTCTGGTCGGATACAAGCTGTCCTGCCGCTGCCTTTACCTTAGCCTCACGTTTTGCACGTTCAAGGTCTTCATCCACGTATTTAGGCTTATATGCGGGAGGCTCAGGCGCGTCATCAAGGACAGGAGCCTTTATTTCCTCCGCAGGCTGTGCAGGCTCACTGACAGTCTCCTTTACAGGAGGGGTATAAGTGTCATCATCAAGAACAGGAGCCTTTATCTCAACAGGAGGAGCTTCAACTCCAAGCTGCTTTCTGAGCTGTTCAAGAACTCTTGCACGGTTTTCCTCGGGGAATCTGTTGTAAGTATCAAGCTGTTCGGGAGTGAATGTAGCAATCAGCTCCTCGTCAGTCATAATTTTAACTTCCCGCTTTTCAGCAACATATGGTGCATTGTCATCATCAAGAACAGGTGCTGATACTCCTGTAGGAGCGCCCTTTTTCTGAGCTGTTGGAGGCACATACGTGTCCATATCGTCAAGAACGGGAGCAGATACTCCTGTGGGACCTCCTTTTTTCGGGGCAGGTGCAGTATACTCAATATCATCGAGAACCGGTGCAGTACCGCCATAGATGTTTTCTTCGTTCATTATTTCACCTTCTTAAAAAATCTGTAAAGGGAAGCTCCCCTCCCGTGGAAACATAACCGTAATATTCCATAACGACAGACGCGTCGGTGGAATCAATGGTATTATTCATATTTACATCAGCTGCCAGTTCCTGTGCCGCTGATATATAACTTACGCCGTATATAGACAAATTTGCATAAGCGCTGAGTATCACGGAGGCGTCAACAGAATCAATTACTTCGTCATTGTTGACATCTCCCAGAACATAGCCTTTTTTTCTGTCATTCGCATCAAAAGCATAATCAGCAACAGGATATTCAGCTTTGAATTCAGCTGTTGAAAAATCCGTAAGTATGAAATTATCAGGATCAGCTCCCGACGCAATATGGGGCTTTTCAGGGTCAGCATCGTCAAAATCAAGGCTGCCCTTCATAAAATAATCACATTGAGAAACATTATCACTGAATATATCCCATGTGGAGTCTACAAGGTAATATATACCGTCTACCGCAGCAATATTCCAGGCATGACCGCCGTCAGCAGTACCCGAAATTATGCGGCAGGGTACACCTACCTCTTTTGCAAGGCGGTAGAAAAGCTGTGAAAAGCCCTGACATACTGCCTTACCATTGTGCAAAGCACCATATGCCGAAAATCTTTCCTTGTTTTCCTCGTCCTCGTTGTAGTCATATCCTACGTTATTGATAATATACTCGTATATAGCACATATCTTACCGTAATCGTCCTTGCTTTCAAGGTCAAGAGTACTGATGAGCTGCTTAACCTTGTTGTCAACATACTGCTCCTGAAGGGCTGTGGTGTAGTATTCCATTGTGATGTAGTAATAATACCTCACTCCGTCATATTTTCCCTTGCAGTAGACGCTGCTTATGTCATACTTGATATAATCGCCCTCATCGGCATTATATGTTTCCTCAACGGCTCCAAGCATAACATCGTGGAAGGTTTTTTCATAATCAAGGCTTGCAGGGAGCGAATATACAAATTCAGTATCTCTTGTTCTGATACACTCCCTAACATACCGCGCCGCAGCCTCTACAGTATCAAAACTCTCTGCATTCTGCGATAAATCAGCTTTTTCGACTACTCTTACAGGTGAAATATCCGTTGTTACGGCAAAGGCGGATGTGCTTGCAGGTACAACTGTTCCAACCATTGTCAGAGCCATAGCAGCTGATACCAGACTTTTCCAAAGCTTCATATAAATCACTCCTGTCATATCAGGGTGCTATCTGAACGCTCCCTGATTATCTTTCAAGTATCTGTGTTCTGTCAGGGCCTGTGCCTACCATACTTACCTTACATCCAACAAGCTCTTCAAGGCGTGCAATGTACTTCTTGCAGTTCTCGGGAAGCTCATCGAAGCTCTTGCAAGCGGAGATATCTTCTGTAAATCCGGGGAATTCCTCGTAAATAGGTGTGCAGCCCTCTAAATCCTCCAGTGCAGCAGGGAAATGCTCTGTAACTGTACCGTCGGGCTTCTGATATGCAACGCATATCTTTAATGTGTCAATATTTGCAAGGGTATCAAGCTTGTTGATAGCAAGACTGTCAAGTCCGTTAACTCTTACGGAATGACGTACAATTACTGCGTCAAACCAGCCTGTACGTCTTGGTCTGCCTGTTGTTGTACCAAATTCGCCGCCCACTGTTCTAATCTGGTCGCCAATTTCGTCATCAAGCTCTGTGGGGAATGGTCCCTTGCCTACTCTTGTTGTGTAAGCCTTTGCAACACCAATGATATTTGTAATCATCTTGGGGCCTACGCCTGTACCTACGCACACACCTGCTGAAAGGGGGTGTGATGATGTAACATAGGGATATGTACCAAAGTCGATATCAAGAAGGGTAGCCTGTGCGCCCTCGAACATAATTGTCTTGCCAGCCTTGTCAGCCTCGAATGTGAGTACAGATACGTCGTCCACATAGGGAGCAAGTCTTTTTCCGTACTCGATATATTCAGCTGTTACTGCGTCAAGGTCGAATGCTTCGCCGCCGTATACGTCTGTGATAATCTTATTCTTAAGCTTGCCTGTAGCCTGAATTTTCTCTGCAAGTACCTCAGGATGTACAAGGTCGTATACTCTGATACCGCATCTCTCGTACTTGTCCATATATGTAGGGCCGATACCTCTCTTTGTTGTACCGATGTCCTTACCGCCTCTGAATGCCTCTGAAAGGCCGTCAAGTGTAATGTGCCATGGCATTACAACGTGAGCTCTGGGGTCGATTTTAAGGGAAGCTGTGGATATACCTCTTGCTTCAAGTCCGTCAAGCTCGCCGATGAAATCCTTGGGATCAAGTACAACTCCTGCACCGATAAGGCAGAGAGTATCCTTATAGAGAATACCCGAAGGGATAAGGTGAAGCTTATAAACTTCTCCGTTATTTACAACTGTGTGACCTGCGTTGTTACCGCCCTGTGAACGTACAACAACATCTGCACGAGAGGAAATGATATCGATAATCTTACCCTTTCCTTCATCTCCCCACTGTGTTCCAACTACAATATTAGCAGGCATTATTCAAAACCTCATTCCATAAAATTTTTTCGGATAATCTGCTCAATACAGATTTTTCCGTATTTTACCCTACTGATACCATTAAACTGTATCCGTAAAGTTCTTTACACTTTATTATATCACAGTATGAATAATATTTCAAGTGCTTTTGGAAAAAAAGCAATTTATGTAAAATTAAAATATATCAGAATTCATTGCTGCGATTTCTTTTCTCTTTCAAAAGTGGATTTTTTATCCCTTTCATATATATAACGCACGAGAAGGCCAAAAGGTCACATTTTTTTTGCAGATTTTTCAAAAATCTGCGTTTTGCACATAATAACGTCTCTCAGTTTGTGCAATTGTACTAAGTTAATTGAGCAAATTTAAAAGGACTACCATAATGATAGCCCTCAAATTGTCGAAAAACTTGAATTTCGTTCCGAAATTGCGGGCGACCAATGGTCGCCCCTACACAAAATAACGAAATATAGCCAATTGTAGGGGCGAGCATTGCTCGCCCTAAAATAAAATATGCCTTTTTTACAGACTTAAAGGGCTACCATAATGATAGCACTTCAAAATCTTAACTCTTAAATCTTAATTCTTAATTACTTAACAGCTGTGCCGCCTGTAAGTGTTCCGCCATATGCTGCAAGCTGTGTATCATCAACGTTCTGAAAATAAGCTGCGCCGCTTAATTCGCCGCCTGTGTAGAATGTTCCGCTGACATTGCTTCCGCCTGCCTTGAAATTGCTGACATTCTTGCCTGCAATAAATGATACGATAACCTTGTTGTCTGAGCCTACAAGGCTTATTCTTGTACCCTTGCTTGCTGAGCCGCTTGCACTGACAGATGCGGTAAGGCTTCCGCCTCCCATACCGCCAAATCCGCCGCCCATTCCGCCTGAGCCTGTATTTTCAACCCATATACCGCCTGTGCAGCTTTTTGTACCGTCACAGTCGAATGCTTCATTGCCGTTTGTTACGCAATATCCGCCTGAAATAGTAAGTGAGCCGTTGGAGTCAAAGCCGTCGTGGTCTCCGTCGGTTACGTTTACAAGGGCAAATCCGCCTTTGAGGTTGAGGGAATAGCTGCCGCTGCCAGTCTGCATTCCACCAGGTCGCCAGCCCATATTGTTGCCTGTGCCTGAACCGTCAGCACCGCCGGCTGCATTGAAACCGTCATCGGTTGTATTACAGATAACTGTACCGCTGTTCATTGTGATATTAAGTCCCTCGATGCCCTCATAGCCCTTGGATACGATAATCTGTACATCGTCAAAGGTGTTAGCACTGCCCTTTCCGATGGTTACATCGTGGTCGGAATGTACACCGTCATCGGCTGTGGCAAGCTTCATAACACCGCCTAAAAGATTCATAGCACCGCCGCAATGAATAGCGTCATCGGAGGAATCAACGGTAATTGTGCCGCCATTTATGGTAATATCGCCAACGCTCTGCCAGGTTGTACCTGCCGCATCGTAAAGACCAACCGCCTTTATGCCCTTTGCGGAAACGTCGGGAGATGCTGTGGATGTACTGCCGCCCCAGCCGCCTGTATTGCCTGATACTGTGCCTGAGAAGCCTGCTCCCTCGTAGGTGTAAATGTCGATAGTACCGCCGTTGATAACAACGCTCTGCTCGCCCTGTATGCCGTCTGCGTAAGAGTTAATATCAAGTGTACCGCCGTTGATTGTGACATTTCCGTAAGCCTTATCAGCTGTTGAAGCGTCAGTGCCCGTGGACTTGATACCGTCGCCCTGTGTTGTGTTTACTGTGAGTTTAAGAGCAGAAAAGTCTGTATCTGCGGCATTTCCCACAGTTACGCTGTCCTTTCCTCTCAAACCGTCGTCAACGGCATTAACTGTAATTGTTCCGTTGTAAATTTTCAAATCGTTCTTGCAAACGATTGCGTCCGACACGTTGCCGTTAACCGTGAGAGTGCCTGAGCCTTTAATTTTAAGGTCATCTTTTGAGAAGATTGCACCCTCAACGGTAACGGTTTCGCCGTCACTGTTTGTGTAGCTTTCGGTATGTGTAGTACCGTCAGAAATTATATTTACAGTACCAGCCTTTGCAACTATCTGCACCTCATCACCTATGGAATTTACGTAGATAGGTGAAGTTGTGCTGTTTGAAATATCAGCTCCCATAAAGTCAAGCTGAACAACGCCCTCGGGATATGCAGTCTTGTCAACATCAATGTAAATCTGAACGTCCTTAGCTGCACCCAAAACTGCAAATGTTCCCGGCTGAGAAATTGTAAGCTTACCGTCAGCCGATGAAGCAACATCTGCGGGAGCGTCTGAGAGAATTGAAGTTCCGCTGAGAGTTACGCTGTAGCCGTCGGCAGGTGTAGGTGTGTCTGTTACATCTGAGGGAGGAAGTGCCGTTAAAATGGTAACTTCGTTGAAAGTATTGATAATTCCCGAAACAGCGAATTTAGTATTGTTTCCGCTGTGCATAACAGCAGGGCCAAAAGCAGTGCCATTTGAAGCAACATCAAATGTAATTTCCTTACCCTTTGTGTAATCCGGAGTGCTGAGCAGAACATACTTGAACTTCTTTGTAAACTCAAATCCGCCGAAAGAATTAGTCTTTTTCCAGCAGCCGTCAGTATTTGAAGTATCATCAACACAATTAAGGAGGAATGTTCCCTGTGTTGTGCCTGTCATAAGTGTGGAATCTGTCTGATTATCCGTAGCAGTAGCTGCAACCCTACCGCCTGTGATATTCAGACCGATAGCAGCTGTAAGGCCTCTGTCGCCGCCTGCAACAACAGTTCCGCCTGAGATATCAATGGTAGTGCCTGACTGAATGGCATCATTTCCTGCCTTGATTGTAACTGCACCGCCCTCAATTGCAACATCGCCCTTTGAGGATTTCAGACCGTCGCCCTCTGCGTCAATATTGAGGACTGCTGTTTCCTTTACAGTTACGGATGTCTTGCCGTTTACTGCATTTGTCTTGTCAGTATCGTTGAGTGTGTCAATATTTACAGTACCGCCTGTGAACTTGATATCATTGTTGCATACAAGGGCATCCTGCATATTTGCTGTGATTGTAAGTACGCCTGTACCCTTTTCGCTGCCCTTGAATGTGATATCGTCCTTAGCCTCAATAAGAGCTGTACCAAGCCAGTCGCCTGCATATGCAGCATCGCCGTCTGTAATTGTATTCTCTGTGCCGTCAACGATATTGATTGACGTATTTTCGGCATTTGTGACAACAATTGCAGGAGCTGTCTTACCTGTGATGTTTACTCCGTTGAGGAAGATTTTAACAGTTTCAGCGTCAGCCACTTCGTCAGCGATATTTACATTAATCTGACCGTCGGTGAGAGTACCGTCAATCCAGAATTCGCCTGAATGGCTGATTGTGATGATACCGCCGTTTACCTCGGCATAGTCGCCCTCAACTGTTGCTGATGCACCATTGAGGTGTATCATTGTCTTAGCAGTAACAGGGTCTGTTGTACCCTGTCCTTCCTTCCAGCTTTCAGGAAGCTCTGAAATAATTGAAGCTGTAAACTTCTGTACGGAAATAGCGTCAGCTGCTGTAATACCGTCGCCTCTGTTGAATACATCCGCATTTGTTTTACCGCTTTCTGACAATCCGTATTTGTCGGGATTTCCTATGCTCTGAAAGATTGAAGCAGCATCTGCCATAGTAACTGCACCGTCGCAGTTAGCGTCACCGTAAATAATGTCGGCAGCCTGTGAAGATGCAGCTGTAAGAGAAAGAGCCGCAACTGCTGCAACTGCTGCAGTTGATAATCCTGACAATAATTTTTTCTTATTCATAACAAAAAACTCCTTTTTTCTTTTTTTGAATTTACTTGTTACACTATTGCTCTTTTATCTTTATTTTATAAGAATTATACAGCAAATCCCTTAAAATAATCTTAAATCCGAGGAATTTTTCAGATATTTTTTTATTCTCATTATAAAAAACTTGCTTTTTATAAAAATATATGTTAAAATAGTAAGGTACACTTATGGGACGATTCCCTTCAACAATTGTGACACAGGTGAAATTATGATAAATGCAGATTTAAAAGATTTCAGTTTTATATCAGATTTTGACGGACTGAATATATCAGCCGTTGCCGCCGTTCCTCCCGGGGAGGTATACGGCGTTGTTCAGATTATTCACGGTATGAACGAATATAAGGAACGCTATTTCGATTTTATGGATTACCTCGCTGAACAGGGCTTTATCACTGTTATACACGATAACCGCGGTCACGGCCACAGCGTCCGTGAAGAAGGTGATCTGGGCTTTATGTACGAAAACGGCGGAGAGGGCTTTGTTGCGGATATAACACAGTTCAACAGACTTGTACGTGAAGCTTTTCATGGAATTCCCTGCTTTATGTTAGGACATAGTATGGGTTCTCTCGGTGCAAGATGCTTCCTCAAGGAAAATGACAGCTCAATTGACGGTCTGCTGCTTCTGGGAACTCCTGCATACAGCGCGTTTTCTGCCCCCGTTAGAGCTATCGGCTCCGCTATATCAAAGGGCGGAGATGTGCGCAATAAGATAGACAAGGTTGAGACAGCAGCTGAAAAGCTGTTTAACAGAGGCTTCGGTACTACTCCCCGTTCCTGGCTTACAAGCCGCAAGGAAGTTGTGGAGGAGCTTAATGCAAATCCTCTTTCTAACTACGTCTATACCCTCAGCGGATATGAATCACTGCTGTTTCTGCTGAAAGAGGCGTACAGCAAAAGAGGATGGAAAGTAACCTCTCCGAAGCTGCCTATACGCTTTTTATCAGGCAAAAAGGACCCTGTTATGCTGTCGGAAAAAAGGTTTTTCAAGGCTGTGGAAGCGCTCCGCAAAACAGGCTATGAAAGTATCTCACACCGCCTTTTTGACAATATGCGTCACGAGGTTCTCAACGAGAAAAACAATATAACTGTTTACAGGGATATTGCAAAAACCCTGTTTTCGTGGATTGACAGAATAAATCAGTCTGTTGATACTGCTGATAATGAAATAAAGGAAGGATAAAATTAATGGATATCAATAAAACTTTAGCACAGGAATTTTCACTCAGACAGGAGCAGGTTGACAATACAGTCAATCTCATTGATGAGGGCGCTACAATCCCATTTATCGCCCGTTACCGTAAGGAAGTCACAGGCTCTCTGGACGACCAGATTCTCCGTGAACTCTCCGACAGACTGACATATCTCCGCAACCTTGAAAAGCGCAAGGAGGAAGTACGCACAGCTATTACAGAGCAGGAGAAAATGACTCCCGAAATCGAAAACGCTATTGCTGCCGCTGTTACTCTCGTTGAGGTGGAGGATATCTACCGTCCCTTTAAGCCAAAAAGACGTACACGTGCAAGTATCGCCCGTGAAAAGGGACTTGAACCCCTTGCTGTTATACTTATGGCTCAGGAAAATTCAACAGATCCCGAAGCTGAGGCTGCTGCTTTTGTAAACGAGGAAAAGGAAGTTGCAGATACTGCTGCTGCTATTCAGGGTGCTATGGATATTATCGCAGAAGATATCTCCGATGACGCAGAACTGCGTAAAAAGCTCCGTTCAGCTGCAAATGACAAGGGAACTATAACTTCCAAAGCATCTGACCCTGAGGCTGAAAGTGTTTATACTAACTATTACGAATATTCCGAGGCAGTGTCAAGCGTGGCAAATCACCGTGTTCTTGCCCTTGACAGAGGCGAAGAAGAAGGCTTCTTAAAGGTTGCAATCGTTCTTGACGAATCTGTTGCTACAGATATAATTTTCAGCAAATACATAAAGGCTAACAATGCCTGCGGAGAGCTTGTACGCGCCGCAGCAGAGGACGGCTACAAGCGCCTTATATTCCCCTCAATCGAGCGTGAGATACGTTCAGAAATGACTGCAAATGCCGCTGAGGAGTCTATTAAGGTATTCGCTTCAAATCTCCGTCAGCTTCTTCTCCAGCCGCCGCTTAAAAACAGCGTTATTCTCGGACTTGACCCGGGTTATCGTACAGGCTGTAAGGTTGCTGTAATTGACGCTACAGGCAAGGTGCTTGATACTAACGTAGTATACTGCACACCGGGCCCCAAGACGAATATCGCCCTTTCCAAGAAGATCATCAAGGAGCTTATTGAAAAGCACAACGTAACTACAATTTCTATAGGAAACGGTACAGCTTCCCGTGAAACAGAGCAGTTTGCAGCTGAGGTAATCAGCGAAATTCCCCAGAAAGTAAGCTACATCGTTGTAAGCGAGGCAGGAGCTTCCGTTTATTCCGCTTCAAAGCTTGCAGCTGAGGAATTCCCCGATTATGACGTTTCCCTCAGAAGTGCCGTATCTATTGCAAGACGTTTGCAGGATCCCCTTGCTGAGCTTGTAAAAATCGAGCCAAAGGCTATCGGTGTAGGACAGTATCAGCACGATATGCCGCAGGCGCGTATGAGCGACGCTCTTTCGGGAGTTGTTGAGGACTGCGTTAACTCCGTTGGTGTTGACCTTAATACAGCTTCACATTCACTTCTTTCATACGTTGCAGGTATCAACTCGGCTGTTGCAAAGAATATCGTTGCATACCGTGAGGAAAACGGCAGATTTACCGACAGAAAGGAGCTTATGAAGGTTCCGAAGCTGGGCAAAAAGGCATTTGAGCAGTGTGCAGGCTTCCTCCGTGTACGTGACGGAAAAAATCCCCTTGACAATACAGCTGTTCACCCCGAAAGCTATAAGGCTGCAGAGGCACTCATCAGCGAAAGCGGATTTACTCTTGCTGACGTTGCAGGCGGCGGAATTGCTGTATCTGACAGCGTAAACATCGAAAGCGTAAGCGAAAAGCTTGGTATTGGTGTACCCACACTTACTGATATTATCGGCGAGCTTAAAAAGCCCGGACGTGACCTCCGTGATGAACTCCCCCCTCCCCTTCTCAGAAGCGGCGACGTTATGGAAATAAAGGATTTAAAGCCCGGTATGGAGCTTGTGGGAACTGTCCGCAATATTATTGACTTCGGTGCGTTTGTTGATATCGGTGTTCACGAGGACGGACTTGTCCATATCTCACAGATTTGCAGCAGATACATCAAGCATCCTCTTGAAGCTGTAAAGGTTGGCGAAATCGTAAAAGTACGCGTACTTGAAGTTGACGTAAAGCGTAACAGAATCGCCCTTACAATGCGACTTGACGATGAGGCTGAAAAGAGAGAACAGCAGAAAAAGGAGCAGAAGAAGCAGAATAAGCCACGCCGTGAAAAGCGCGAGAAAAAAGGCTTTGACGCTTCCAAGATAAGCAACAGCGCGTTCAGAATCAAGCAGAAGTGAGCAAAGAATACTTCGTGTACATCATAAAATGCCGCGATGAACGGCTCTACACAGGGATTACCACTGATATGGGAAGGCGATTTGCCGAACATTCCGGAAGTCCTAAGGGTGCAAAGTTTACCCGCGCCAATCCTCCGACGGAAATCATGGCTGTATGGAGCTGTGACGGCAGAAGTATCGCTTCAAAGCTTGAATGTGCTATTAAAAAGCTCCGCCGCGAGGATAAAATGCGGCTTATAAACAGCGAAATTCAGCTTTCTGATTTCTTCGGTGATGAAAATCAGATAAAACGTAATATGTAACTGAAAGCTCCCATGACGGGAGCTTTTTCAGTGTCAGTATGAATTTCCCGTTATTTTCATCTTCCTTGTTTCTATAATATAAAGCAGATAAGTCCTCCGCAGCCGTCATTGATAATGCGTTCAAGTGTTTCCTGAAGCTTCATACGGGCGTCAATAGGCATTTTGTACAGCTTGCTGTGAAGTCCCTCATTGACAAGCTCGTGGAGGGATTTGCCGAAAATATTGCTCTCCCATATCTTCGTTGGGTCATCATCAAAGCCGTCAAGAAGATACATAACAAGCTCCTCAGACTGCTTTTCTGTGCCTACAATAGGCGCTACAGCTGTGTTTATATTGGCTTTCATCATATGTATGGAGGGTGCAGAGGCTTTCAGTTTAACGCCGTATTTTCCGCCTTGCTTGATGATTTTCGGTTCCTCAAGGGTAAGCTCCTCCAGCTCGGGCATAACAATTCCGTAACCCGTTGCTTCAACTTCTTCAAGGGCAGGGGCAATGCGGCTGTACTTCTTTTTGATGTCGTTAAGCTCCATAAGCAGGGGCATAAGGTCGCTTTCGCTTTCAATCTGAATGCCTGTAGCCTCTCCGAGGATTTTATAGAAAAGGCTGCTGTCCAGGTCGGCAGTTATTGTCACTGTGCCTTTTCCAAGGTCGATACCTGTAGTAACGGCACTTATAATATGGGGACACTGCTCCATAGCCTCAGCGGCATATTTCGCTTCACGGACGAGGCGGATATCCTTTGCAGCTTCACGTATACAGCCAAGGATTTCTGATTTCAGCCAATGCCCCTTTTCAAGGGTATTGATCCACCGCGCCATACGGATATTTATCTCACGGACAGGGAAAGAGTACAGGATTTCGCTGATAATCTCCCTGATATCCTCCTCGTCAAGGCTAAGACAGTTTACAGGGATAACCGTTGTATCATACTTCTCCGACAGCTGTGCCGCCATTGCCTTTGCCTCGGGAGCTGACGGGTTAACCGTATTCATAACTACCACAAAGGGCTTTCCTAAATCCCTCAGCTCGCGTATAACACGCTCCTCGCACTCCTCGTATTCCTCACGGGGGATATCCGAAATAGAGCCGTCAGTGGTCACAACAAGTCCTATAGTCGAATGGTCGGTAATAACCTTCTGTGTGCCGATTTCAGCCGCCATATTAAATGGGATTTCCTCGTCAAACCAGGATGTCATAACCATACGCGGCTGTTCGTTTTCGATATAGCCAATGGAGCTTGGGACGATATATCCCACGCAGTCAATAAGACGGACGTTGAATACAGCACCGTCACCAATGCTGATTTCAACAGCTTCCTCGGGGATGAATTTCGGCTCTGTTGTCATAATAGTCTTTCCTGCGGCGGACTGAGGCAATTCGTCCAATGCCCTTTCACGCATAAACTCGCTTTTGATGTTGGGTATGACGAGAGATTCCATAAAACGCTTGATAAAGGTGGATTTTCCTGTGCGGACAGGGCCTACAACTCCGATGTAAATATCTCCCCCTGTACGCTGTGCAATGCTTGTGTAAATATCTTTAGCCATATTCTGCTCCTTTTTATTCTTTAATGGGTATAAGCAACATTCTGCCGTTTTCGAGAGTTGTATCGGAGAGGTCATTCTCCTCCATTACAGCGTCAACCTCGGTGCTGAAACGCTTGGCGATATTCCATATATCCTCGTTATCTGTACCGAAATACAGCTTCACAGCGTAGTCCCCGTCACGCTGTTTCTTGATGGAATCGTCCACGGAAATGTCTGTGAGGGCGTTAAAGCCCGTTGAGCCGAAAGCGGTAATATTAACGGAAACATCTGCTCTTGCAGTAAGTACCCCCTGGTCGGATATATTGTAGGACACAGATATATCGCTGATTTCCGCAGATACTGCCCCTTCTGAAATATCATCGCCGATATTTACAGTTTCCTCAAAAGCTTCGTCACGGTCTGGCATAGTTATAGAGCCGCTGCTGTCCTCCGCAGCCATAGAATAGGTGAGCATACCCGAAATTACCACGGATTTACCGTCATTTCCAAGCCTTGTGTTGATATTCTTCGGACTGCACCACATTGAGAAAATCTTTGCAGGAACAGCATCGCCCTGTGCAAGCTGTGCGGTATGGCGGAAGTTTTCGGCATAAACCGCAGGCAGCTGGTCGGTATGTATTTCTGAAAACTCAGTATCACAGGGATAAACCGTTGAATAAGCGTCACATACAATCATAGCTTCGGATAACTTCACACAGCGGCAGATGAGCTTTACTTCGGGTTCAATTCTGAGTGTACGGTTTTCGCCGTTTTTATCGGCTATGAGAGTTATGTTGCAGCTAAGTGGTTCGGCGGTGACATTGCAGGTAAATGCTTCATCAATGCCGTCCATATCCACAATCTGGCTGAACGGAACGGTAAGTTCGAGGGGTTCGGGGCCGTTTTCGCTTGCATAAAGAATTTTCAGCGAAACATCGCCCTTTGCAAGGAGCTTACCCGAAATGATTTTCTTTTCAACGCCGCATATTTTCGTATCACAGCGGATAATGCTGATAACAGGCGGCTGGGCGGCTGAAATCTCTGTTTCCTCGGAAAGCTGAATAGTCTTATCGGCGCAGAGCTTCTGTGAAATATACTTCATAGGAGCTTTTTTCAGCTGGATATTCATACCCGAAGCGTCGCATATGACTTCCTGCTTTTTTACCCCGCTGACGCTGATTTTCACAGACACGGCACCGCGGACATCAAGGCGGCGCTTATTTACCGCACGAAAGTTGACGTGGTCGGTTTTGGGAGATATCACAGCCTCAGGGGATTCGGGAGATTTTCCCAGCTCCACGGTTTTTGTAAAGTTCTGCTTCTGAGTGATGCACTGGAGCGCAGAATTTTCCTCGCCGCAATAAATAAGGCGGATTTCGCAGCAAAGCTCATATGAAAGTGTGCTGCCCATAATGGAATAGTCTGCAACGGTCGGGATAACCTCACAGCGGACAAGTCGGAAGATATCGGGAAAGTAATCGGGGAGTATGTAGTCAAGCTCCACGCCCTGCTCCTGCAAGCCGCTGTAAATGATTTCCTCGGTTGATATAGTTTCTCTGTTGATTTTCAGATTCATAATTAACCTCCTTAAAAGCTTTGTACCATTATATTCACAGGCATGTACAATTATTCCAAAAAACTGAAAATTTTTTTCAAGCGTTAATTCCTGCAATTGAAATTGCGGTATATTGTTATTTTGCAGGACTTGTGCCCCACACGCCATACCTTTATATACAGCAAAAAGCCCCCATACGGGAGCTTTTCACGTTCAGTTATTCGCAGTCGTCGGAGTTCTTTGAACTTGTAGATGTGCTTTTCTCAGGCTTATCGCCGAAATCAGGCTGGTTGTAATTGGAGTTGGAGTAGCTGCTGCCTGACTTGCTGTTGAAATCGGGCTGTGTTGACTTATTCTTGCTCATAAATATCACCTTTCACCGCATATATAGCGGAATTTGATAGGGAGTTGATACCCTTGATGATATTATTAACAGAAAATTGTGGATTATTCAATAACAGCAAGATTTTCAAGGTCAATTGTCATTTCGTGAATAAAGGCAGGCTCACCGTTTTCGTCAGGGTGATATGCATCATAATATTTTATATTGATTATATCCGATGTGGGAGGCTGTCTGAAAGAGGCTAAAGTGCCGTCCTCGCGGTACAGCGGATGATGCATACCGATAACTTCAAGTTCTTTGCCGTTTCCGTCGGTATATACAGCAAAAACCTTGCTGTCGCTTTGATTTTTAATATAAGGATTACGCTCGGCAATTTCTTCCGCTGAACTGAAACACTGCTCCAGCATTGCCACAGGAGTTATATCAAAAATTGTAACGGAATAGCCCTCACTATCGGTAAATGTATGGTTAATACGACGTGTAAGGCTTTCATCAGGTGCAACATTAAAGCATACAGAAAATTCATCTTTAAGCGTCGGCATATCTTTGTAAACACTTCCATAAATTTCACTGTTGGGAATAAATTCCTTCAAAGTAAAGGTAATATCTACAGGCTCTGCTATTTTATTTTTTTCGTCAAATGTGAACTGAAACTGTCCTGCAAAGCTGTTTTCTGTTCCCTCGTCGAGATAAAGCTTACCCTTTGCCATTAAAACACCTTTGCTGATGTTAAAATCATCACTGTATACCTTGTCATTTAATTTGATTACAGGTCTGAACGGGATATACTCATAACCCTCGGGATTGCCGTTTTTAAGACTTCCCGTAAGTCCTAAAATCACCGTATATCCGTCACAGTATACACTTTCAATTGTGATTGATATATCCTCGCCCTCAAAGCTTATTGGCTTTGTAAAAGTCTGTGCAGTCTGTGCAATCTGATTGTAATCCAGTTCGGCAAATTTATCCTTTTCAAGCTCTGTGCCATCGGAAAGAACAATCGTTTCTTCAAGTGTTTTGTTCATCCTGTCAAAAGCTCCAAGCTTCTCCGCCGCATAAACCGCAGTACCACCGCAGGCAGTTACAGCAGCGGCAATAATAACGGCAATTCCCTTTCTGCTCAGTTTAATATTTTTCTTCTGTTTCTTTTTCATATTCAGAACCTCATTTCTGCATTCCGCACTTGGCGAAAGTCGGTCAGTGACCTTTTTATAGTCGTTGATATTCATAAACACACATCCTCTCCGAGAGATTTTTTCAGCAGATTTCTTCCTCGGAACAGCCGTGTCTGCACCGAGGTTTCAGATATATCGAGAATTTTGCCTGTTTCCGCTGTGGAATATCCCTCATAATAATAAAGATGTATAACAATGCGATATTTTGGAGGAAGCTCCATAACAGCCTGATGAACAGCACTTTCCTCAGGGGTCTCATATATCAGGTCAGCATCTTCAAGTGCAACGGAACGGCAAAAGCATCTGTATGCAAGAGAACGGAGCGTATCGCGGCATTTGTTTGCAGTTACAGTCATAAGCCACGCTTTTTCAGCGGATTCATCGGAGAAAGACATATCAGCAGAAATAAGCTTCATATAGACTTCCTGAACCATATCCTCCGCGTCGGCAGTATTTTTAAAGTAGCTGAACGCAAGGCGATACACAGAGCCGCTGTACTTATCATACAGCAATTCCAATTCAGCATTCGTCATGGGCATCCTCCTTTCTTTTGAACCGGTTCTATATATAAAACGAATTTGAAGGGTAAAATATCACACAATTTTTAAAATTTCTCAAAAAAAATTTTTTCAGAGGTTTCATAATGTAAAAAATCCGCCCGAAAACAATTCAGGCGGATTTGATTAAGGGGTTCTCTAAAAACCGGAACACGAGCGGAATTTCGTATATGACAAATATCAGTTACAAGGCGACAAACCGCAGTAATACTTGATGTATTGCAAGGTTTGGCAACGCAGTAAATGATATTTGTCATAGAAAGTTCGCCGTGAGGGAGGTTTTTAGAGGTTCCCTTAATTATATTTTAGTAAACCTCATAACAGAGCCGTCACTGGATTTTCCGCAGAAAATAGCCTTAGGTCTTGCCCATATACAGCCATCGGAAAGGCTCTTATAGATTACAAGCTCCTCGTTATTCTCGGTATGACGTGCAACTGCAATAACCTCGTACTCGTTTCCTTTGTAGTGGCGGTAATATCCGCCTACAATAACCTCTGTCTCCTCAATTTTTTCCTCATAAGCAGGAATAGCCTCAGGCTGATTATTGACAATATCATCAGATACGATAATCATAGCAGAGAAAGGCGGCATAGAGATATGCGCATTGCCGTTGTTGATATCAACCTTTTGTCCGCTGAGAACATCAACAAGAGCAGGGAGATGTGTGCCAAAGTTGAAATCGTACTGATAATCAGCAAGGTTGAGGGCAATATATACTGTCTGGTCGCCGAGAGTTTTCTTGAAAAGCAGCTGCTGATTAGTAATCTGCATTTTCTCATAAGCGCCCGTGCGGAGTGCAGGATAAGCCTTGTAAATTCTTCCCAGCTTTACAATGTGCTTGTAAAGGTCTGTATTCTCACGCTCCATATCCGCAAGGTGGAGACAGGGACGGAGATTATCATCGGAATTATTTTCCTTGCGACCCTGAACGCCGTATTCACTTCCGTAGTAAATGGACGGAATACCGGGCATTGTATACATAAGAGTATAGATAAGCGGCAAATGTGCAGGATTGCTTACAGTGCTTGCAAGACGATTTACATCGTGATTGTCAACAAATGTATAAAGGTTGATATTTCTGTATATACCGCCATTTGCTCCCGACTGACGATTGATTGAATAGTCTATTTCGAAATAGTTCTTGTCATTGTGGGAGGAATAAAGTCCCTTGTAGCATTCATAGTTTGTAACGCTGTCCAGCATTTCGGGATTAGCCCAGCGATTGTAATCTCCGTGGATAATCTCACCCATAAGCCAGAAATCAGGTTTTTTGCCCTTGCAGAAATCGCGTATTCTCTTGAAGAAGTTGAAGTCGATACAATCAGCCGCGTCAAAGCGTATACCGTCAATGCCGAATGACTCAATCCAGTAGTTCACAGCGTCGATTAAGTGGTCACAAACGCCTACATTCTGCAGATTGAGCTTAACAAGGTTATAATGACCATTCCAGCCCTCATACCAGAAAGGATCGCCGCAGGGTGACTGACCGCCGAAGTTGAGATTTTGGAACCAACCGCAGTAACCTGAACCCTGTCCTTTTTCCTGTATATCCACAAACTGAGGAAATTTTCTTCCAACGTGGTTGAAAACACCGTCAAGGATAACTCTGATACCTGCCTCGTGAAGCTTATCGCAGATGAAGCGGAATGAGTTGTTATCGCCAAGACGGCGGTCTATTTTCTTGTAATCAACTGTATCATAGCCGTGTTCTACGGATTCAAAAACAGGGCCGAAGTAAACAGCGTCAACGTTCATTTCTTTAAGGTGAGGAATCCAGTCAATCACCTTATCAAGGCGATAAGATACCTCGCCGCTGAAATCGTTGAATTTCGGCGCACCGCAGAAACCAAGCGGATAGATGTGATAAATTATGGCGTCATCGTACCAATTCATAATTAAAACCCCTTTTATTTATTTGAACCCTCAATGAAATATGAGGCTTCCATATCTGCAACGTGGAGAGCAAAGGCAAGAGGATACATTTCCAGAGCCTTGCCGATAGTATTTTTGTCCTCAATGCCCGAAAAGCCCATATGCCAGCGAATAGCACAGGCTTCATCACGGGTAAGTCTGCCCTCTCCGTAGAGATAACCTGAAATGATGTATACGGATTTTTCACCGTGACCGTATGGCAAAGTGTCATTTATAGCGTAAAACGGAACTTTTTCCCATTGTCCCGTAGCTTCATTCTTTTTATTGCGAAGCTCGGTGGTATAGAAATTAATTTTACACAAATCGTGGAGCAGAGCCACAATGGCAATACTTTCCTCGGAGAAGTCCATACCGTACATTTCTTTCACTCTTGGGCGTGAGAGATAGTCCTTAAGGCAGTGATAGACATTCACACTATGCTCTACAAGACCGCCCTCATAGGAGCCGTGATATCGTGTACTGCTGGGAGCAGTAAAAAAATCGGATTTTTTCAGGTATTCCAGCAGTTTATCGGCACCCTGCCGCTTTATATTTTCGGTATATATCTGAATAAATTCTTCTTTGGCAGTCATAAGCAATACTCCTATATGAATTTGATATACAATATATTATATCACATTTTTAAGGAAATTTCAAGAGAAAACAGCCAACAAAACATATAAATTTCATTGTTGATTTTGTGCATTTTCACAAACCCTATGATTATAGCAAAAATACTGCCCATAAACAGGTGATATTTTAAGTGTCACCTTCGTCAACTGTTATACACTGTTATATACTGTTATACAATTCAAGCGGATAATATCCGCCCTGCGCAAAGGTAATATAATATAACTTGTTTAAGAAAAATATATAACAGTAAATTCTATATAATTTCTATAAATTCGCCTGTTGATAATTAGTGATAAAGTAGAATTTAAAAAGTTTTTTTGAATAATCAACCATTTTTGGTTGAAAAAAGGCCGATTTTTGCCCTTATATAGAGGGGTATATCACACAGACAGAAAATAAGACATAAAAAAGGCGCTGTAAAAAAAGTGAAACCAAAAGTCCGAGTGAGCCATGGAAATGGTCCACTCGGACTTTTTTAAAATGTAAAAAGTGAAAAAGTACAAAATTGTTGAAAACAGGGTATAACGAACACACCGGCAGAAAAAT
>JAFQHO010000020.1 GCA_017397925.1 Ruminococcus sp. | reverse complement strand
GGACGGATTATCTGAACTTGCTCCTGTTATCGGAATGGACGGCGGAAATATTCTTTTTGAATATGAGGATGCTGATGAAAGCAACGAAAACTTCTGTTATCTGTCGTTCAGAAAGGCAAGTTCTAAAAAAGAGAAAAAACTCACAATAAATGCTGCATTCAAAAAAATCTATGGTAATGCACTCATACCACTCGGTTTTAAATGGGTGAAGACAAAAGAGCCTTGCTTTATCAGAGTGATTAATGAAAAAATAATACATATTGTCGGAATACATGATATGAAGCCAAACTTTATAGTTCCTTTTGGTGGGGCGACAACTATGTATCGAGCAGATCTCATGTTAAATAAAACCTACCGAGATACTGCAAATTGGCTTCCAAGCGTCAAACAATTTTGGGGATGGACGCACACCGATACAGATGAGGCTCCAGACTCTCGGATTGGCTCAAAATTCTATTATCTTATTAATTCACCTGATTCAATAGAGGATGTAGTATCTGCAGCGTTAAGAGCGACGATTCGATGGATAATGCCAGCATTGGATTCTGTACAGTCCTTACAGGATTTTCTTGGATACTATGAAATGTGCCACAACACGATTCTGCCATTCCGCACACTTCCATTGAAATCGACTGACTCCGGAAATTTTGAAGCGGATGCTGTTATCCGATATTTATTAGGGAATCTCAGCTTACAGTTTGAGGAATATAGCACCGAGATAGAAAAACGTCAGGCACTTAGCGATGCATTTAATCCGAATATTAATACACCAGATAATATTCAATATCTTCGCAATCGTGCCAAAGCCAGAAACGAAGCTATACATCTTTCTGTCATATCATTTGAAAATGACCCAGAGGTGAAACAACAAGCAATAGTCGAACTGCAACGCAGAAAGAATGCAAATCTTGAAATCCTCAAATCCTACGGCATAGATTTTGAAAAACCTCAGCCAAAGAAAGAGAAAAAACTCACAATAAATGCTGCGTTTAAGCAGGTATTTGGTGAACTTCTTGAATCTATGGGTTTTAAACTTGTCAAAAGCAAATATCCGTATTATCTGAGAGTTGTAGGCGAAGGAATTATTCAGGCTATTTCCTTTGCAAAGAAGAAGTCTTTGAATCTTGACCTGAATAGAGACGAGGAAGAAGTTGAAATCTATGTCGGAATAAGCTTACTTTCAAATCCTTTGATTAATTTTGACAAAAATCCGATAATAATTGACAATCAGGTGTGGATGATATCGTTAAATGAGTTATACAGAAGATTCATAGTATATATGGACGTCTTTAATAGAAAGCATGAAGAATACTCTTTTTTCTATCAAAAAGGAAACATTGAAGAAGTGCTTAATGCATTGAAACAAAGCCGTGATGAATTGATGCCGTTTGTACTTGAATTTCTTGAAAAACCTAAAACACTTGAAGATATATACCGATTAGGTGAAATAACATCAGGCATTCGTCACGATACTATTATTTTGCTGCAAAAAATAGACGAACTAATCAAAGAATTAAAAGAAAATCTAACTAAAAAAATTGAAATGCTTGAATCTGTTCATAAAGATAATCCTGAAAGGTTGGAGTTATTAAAAAAACGTGCAATTGAGGGTTCTGAAAAATCAATAGAATATTTTGGTTCTTTTAAAAAAGGCGGAGAAAAATATGATGATTATATAAAAACTGCTGAGAAAACAAAGGAAGAGAATATTGAAAAGCTTAAATCCTACGGCATCCCCCTTGAATAACAGCGCAAAGCCCCTTACAGAATCATCTGCAAGGGGCATTTTCACAGCACTTGACAAAAAGCGCTATAAATGATAAAATATTGATATAATATATTTATCGGGTGATTTTATGAAAAAAGATTCGGGTTATAATACCGCACAAAAGGAAAAACTTCTTGATTTCCTTATAAATAACAAGGACAAGCACACCAGCGCGCAGGAAATCGACAACTATCTCCGTTCCGTCGGCTCTCCTGTGGGTATGGCGACCATTTATCGCCAGCTTGACCGCCTTGTTGAGGCAGGAACTGTGCGGAAATTCGTCATTGACGGCAAAACAAGCGCCTGCTATCAGTACATCGAAAACGAAAAGGAGTGCCATGAGCACTTCCACTTGAAATGCCGCAGCTGCGGAAAGCTGATACATCTAAGCTGCAATCGGCTTATGGATATAAACAGCCATATCGCGCAGCATCACGGATTTATAATTGACCCCTCACAGACCGTTTTTTACGGCAGCTGTGCGGATTGCGTCGGTTTATCAGAGGAATAAACCTTGACTTCTTCGGTTTCTTCACCGATGTCAGTTAAATTTGTCGGACGGGGAATGTATATTTTCATATCTTCATCTGCCATTTCTACTCACCTCGTTGGTATTATCCCCAACCATAAGTGAAATATACATAAGAAAGCGAGAAAACAATGTCATCAAACAGCAGAAATTTAGAGCCGTCAGAGCTTTTGAATCTATACTGGAATTACTATCAGCTCCACGCCGACCAGCGAATGAAAATAACAGAGCTTTTCATCACAGTGGAAACAATACTTTTCGGTGTTTATGCCGCTATGTTCGGAGAAAATCTCTCCCTTATGCTGATTATATCAATTGCAGTATTTATAATCGGGCTGATTTGCTATTTTCTCGATGTCAGGTCAACAATGCTGCTTCACGACTGCCGTGTAGCGATAAGAGAACTCGAAAGCCGATTTATGCCAAATTATTCCCAGGATATGCGGCTTTTCACCTGTGTCAAAAGACACGAGGGACTTATAAAATTTTCAAAGCTTATCCGTTCCTGCTATCTTTCAGTAAGTCTTGCGGGAATTGCTATGGTTATTATTGCACTTTTAGCATAATCAAAGCCTGCCGATTTTGGCAGGCTTTTTTGCTATATTATGTTCATCATTTTCCTCTATGTAACGCTTTTTGAGCAGTTCCTAATTGCGGAGAGTAACTCCCATACTTGTATAAAAGAAACAAAAACACACTATATTTAAGCAAAATCAACAAATTATACAAGTATAATTTGTGTAATCATACAAATTTACGAAAACCTATTGACAAATCAATAATTTTGTTCTACAATATAAGTAGATGATAAATACACTGAATATTTATCCGATTAGTCAGAATTTCACCCTTAAAGAAGGCGATTCAAGCCATATAATGTGTTTAAATCATAACACAAAATACAGAAAAAAGTTGACACCATATGAAAAATATGTTATAATATTAATATTTCATCATATTAAAATCTTATATTTCTTCGTCAACTAATGTCAGAGGAATTATAAAAATGCAACCTCTGATTTTAGAGAGCATTAATGGTTAATTGTTTGCGGGAACAAAAATGCCTTAAGCAAGATGAACGGGAGTTTTTAAAATGGGTTCTGATATGGTGAAACAGGTAGGGGCGAAATCGTCTGCTGATATTGATATTTATTAAATGCCCAAATATGTATCTGTTATGAAAGACGGTTTTGCAAATATTGTATATTGGAGGAAAATTATGAATTTTAAAAAAGTACTGGCGGGACTCTCGGCAGTTACAATGATGATTTCAGCAAGTGCATCAAATCTGCCTATGCTTAAATCATCAAAGCCCTCTTTTACTGCAAATGCGAAGGATGTTACAACACCTGATATCAGCATAAATATTGCTGATGTTGTTCAGGGTAACGTAACAGCTCCCGAAGTGCAGGTTACAGAGGATGGCTGGAAATATTGCTTGTATGAAGAATATGCATCAATTAAGGGCTACGAGGGTAAGGAAACTGAACTTGTTATTCCCGACACTATTGATGGATTAAGTGTTACAACTATCAGCGATTATGCGTTTGAAGATATGGCATATATCACATCTGTAAAAATTCCTGATAGTGTTACAAAAATCAATTCATATGCATTCAAGGGCTGTAAGCGTTTAACTTCTATAGACCTTGGAAAATCTGTTACAAATCTTGGAAATTATATATTCAGCGGCTGTTTAAGCCTTAAAGAAGTAACAATTCCCGCTGCAGTTACCCATGCTGAATATGCACTTACTCAGAGTAGTGTTGAAACCGTGACATTTGCAGAGGGCATTGCAAATATTCCGGGGTATATATGCTACCAAACAACATCACTTAAAAACATCGTGATGCCTGAAATTGCGGAGGGCGCAGAAAAATACGCAATTGAAGAGCACGCTTTCTACTACACATCTGTTTCATCTGTAAGCTTTCCTGAAACTCTTACAAGTATCGGCAGATGTGCATTTGAGGGATGCGCTCTTATCACAGAAGTAACAATTCCTGACAAGGTGACATCTTTAGGCTCCTATAGCTTTAAGAATTGTAAACGTATTTCATCATTCAAAATCGGCAGCTCAGTAGCAACTTTGGGAAATTATATGCTTGACGGCTGTGTAAGCCTTAAAGAGGCATATATTCCAAAATCAGTTGTAGAAGCTGAATATGCATTTTATGGAAGCGGAATTGAATCTATTACATTTGAAGAAGGAATTGCAGCTATTCCGGAAGCTATATGCTACAATGCCTCATACCTTAAAAATGTAACTATACCTGAAAAGGAAGATGTTGTTGACGGCTATTCAATCAAGAACTGCGCTTTCCAGTCAACTGCAATTACAGAAATCAAGCTTCCTGAAAGCCTTACTTCCATCGGAACAGCTGCTTTTGAAGGATGTTCACTTCTTACAGGTGTTGTAATTCCTGACAATGTTACAAGGATTAACAGTTATGCTTTCAAGAATTGTAAGCGTATAGCAGAATTCAAGATTGGTAAATCTGTTGAATTTATTGATGACTATGTATTTGACGGCTGTGCAAGCCTTAAAGAAGTAACAATTCCTGCATCCATCAAGGAAACAGGAGATACCTTTGCAAACAGCAGCATTGAATCAATTACTTTTGAAGAAGGTATTCCATATGTACCGGCATATATTTGCAGAAATGCACGTTACCTCAAGAATGTAACACTCCCCGAAAAGGAAGATACTCTTGACGGATATGCTATTGGAACAGCAGCTTTCGAAGGTACAGCTATTACATCTATTAAGCTTCCCGAAAGCCTTACAGCTATCAATGACTATGCATTCAGAAACTGTTCTCTTCTCAAAGAGGCTGTAATCACCGACAATGTAAGAATTATCGGAGATTATGCATTTGATGGATGTACATCACTTGAAAAGATTACATTCGGTAAGTCTTTACAGACCTTAGAAGATTATTTTATCAGTGGATGTGTATTAATTACAGATATCACAATTCCAAAGACAATAAGAGACGCATCATACGCATTTGCAGGAAGCAGCGTTGAATCAGTTGTATTCGAAGAAGGAATTGCAAATATTCCCGCAAGTATTTTCCGCGAAGCGAAGTATCTTTCAAGTGTTACACTTCCTGAAAAAGAAGATACACTTGATGGTTATGTAATAGGTGATTATTCATTTGTAGGCACAGCACTTACTTCTGTTAAATTACCTGAAAGTCTTACATCAATTGGTGACGGTGCATTCTGCGGATGTGCACTTCTTAAAGAAGTAAAAATCACTGATAATGTAAGAAACGTGGGAGATTATGCATTTGATGGATGTACATCACTTGAAAAGATTACATTTGGTAAGTCTGTGCAGACTATCGGTGACTATGTTGTACGCGGATGTCAGCTTATAACAGATATTACAATTCCCAAGAACGTCAATAATGCATCCTATGCCTTTGCAGAGAGCTATGTTGAAAACGTTGTATTTGAAGAAGGAATTAAAAGAATTCCTGACAGCATTTTCCGTAACTCACAGCACCTGAATAGCGTAGTTATTCCTGAGAAGGAAGATACTCTTGACGGTTATGTAATCGGTGATTATGCATTTGCTAACTCATCACTTTTAAAAATTAAACTTCCTGAAAGCCTTACAGGAATAGAAGATGGTGCCTTCAGTGACTGTAAAGGACTTGAAACCATTTCACTTCCTGACAATATAAGAAGTATCGGTGATTACTGTTTTAGCGGATGTAAAAATCTTTCAGCTATTTATTTCAGCAAATCCTTACAGACAATCGGTGATTACTGTTTCAGAAACTGTGAAGAAATAAAAACAATGACAATTCCTTCCACAGTAAAGAATGCGAGATATGCTTTTGCAGAAAGCTGTGCTGAAACACTTATTTTCGCTGATACAACAGTATCTGTTCCTTACGGAATTGCAAGAGGAAACACTCATCTCAAAAAAGTTTACCTTCCTGAAGGAGCAAAGACAATTGAGGATTATGCTTTCTCCGGTTGTATAAATCTTGAAGAGATTAAGTCAGACAGAGAAAGCATTCAGTTCTATCCTTATTCATTTGAAAACTGCGATAAGCTTCTTGATTCAAGATTCAGTCTTATGGACAGAGAGAATACATATCTCATAGCAAACTCAGAGCAGACAGGCGTAAACGGAACAATCAACTATACTTTAAAGTATAAGATACGTTCAGATATAGCTGCAAAATGCGACAATATTTCCGTGCGTCTGAGCATTCCCGGCGGAATGACACTTATTCTTGACTCAGTACAGAGCAAGGGTCTTGAATTTGATACAACCGATCTTGAGGACGGCGTAATCAACCTCAATGAAAAAGAAGGCGAAATCAAGTTTACAGCCCGTGTAACTGAAATTGGTGACTATGATGTTGCTGCAAGACTTAATTTCAGATATAACGGTAACACCTGGAACGAGTCAATTGGTAAACTCGACGTTGAATGTCCCGATATTACAATTGCTTCTCCTTCATCTGTAGACGAATTCCTCGTAGACGTTTATGGTATGGCACAAAAGGATGCAGATGTTGAAATTTATGTAAACGATGAGTATTCAACAACAATCAAGTCAAACAGATATACAGGCAAGTACAAGGGAACAGTAAAGCTTCCCGAGGGCAAGAACGGCGACGTTTACACATTATATGCCGTATGCGGAGAGACAAAGAGTAACATAACAGAAACGGTTTACTCAACAGCAGATCCTACCGTTAAAAAGGTAATAATGCGTTACGGCAATCTCTCACTTGATTCAACAGGTAAGGATATCACAGATGTTCTTATGAGCGGTACATCACCTGTAATCAGCTTTAATCCTGCAAATCCCCTTTCATTTGAAATAACAGTTACAAATCTTGAAAAGGTTGACAGAGTATTTGTTACAAGTACAAAAGCAGGCATAATGAAGTACATGGAAGCGTTCTACAACGAGGAAAGAGGCACATGGGTTGCTTCCGGATATTTCGATGAGAAGAATCATTCTTACGTACCTGGAACACTGAATATCAGCATTATTGAAAAGAAGTCACTTATACTTGACGAAAATTACGATTACGAAAAGGATCAAAAACTTGAGAACGTTTCTCAGGATTACATTGACAACAGTTCAGTTGAAATTGTAGAGCAGGTTGGCAATGGATTTGTTGCCGATGTTACTGTTTCAGATGGTAACAATGGTGGAACATTCAGAATGTACAACAACCAGGATCAGGCTGGTATGTACATTGGCGGTGTGTACTATGACAGAGCTACAATTGCTCAGAATCCTGAAAAATATGGATTTGTTAAGTCACAGGTACAGACAATCACAGGCGGACAGACATCTACATATTACACTCGTCACGTAGACAATGATGATAGCCGTGATTCTATTCTTGCTGCTGGCAGTGAAATGTTCAGCACTATGGAAGGACTGCTCACAGGTGAAGCTTATCTTGAAATCATAGAAGGCGAAGATGCCGATAATCCTATTGTCAGCCTTGCAAACGCATATATAACAGAAGCTGCCGGCGATGTAATGGAAGATATTTTTGGAGAAGGTTTCGGAAATATCTGTGATGGTCTTTCTCTTGCAAGCGATGTATGCACTTATGCTGATCAATTGATTATGGCTGACGGCAACGGAGAATATATGGCAGCTGCTACAGTATTGTTCGGATTAAAGGCTTTCAATACATTTGGCACAGAGGCTGTACTTGCAGCTTGCCAGATTTATCCACCCTTATCAACTCTTATTTCATGGGGAATTGATTGTGCACTTGACTCTGTTGAGGAATACCTCGAATATTGTATGAAAAACGGCGAAGAATTCACCTTTGCAGGATATATCCGCTTTATCATTGACCCAAGTGGTATTGTATTTGAGGCTGTAATTACTAATCCTGTTACAGGTGCAAAGATGTCAATATACTACAAAGATCCCGAAACAGGAAAGGCTGTATTATGGAACGCCGAGGATTACGACCAGCAGAGTACGCTTTATACCGACTTTGAGGGTAAATATGCCTGGGATGTTCCCGAGGGAATGTGGCAGGTAAAGTGCGAAATGGAAGGCTATGAAACTGTATACAGTGAATGGCTCCCCGTACCTCCTGTACAGACAGAGGTTAACTTTGGTATTGTAAGCAAGGCTGCTCCTGTTATCAAGTCATATGAAATCAAGAACGGCAAGCTTATTGTAACATTCAGCAAGTATATGGACGCAGCAACAGTTACAGAAGAAACAGTTGGTCTTACAGCTGGTAATGACGCTGTAGCATTTGATATTGAAGCTGAATACGATACAGAAGGCGATAAATACGCAGATACTTATGTAATTTCTCTTGAAGAAGGAAGCTTTGATAAGCTCAGCAATATTACACTTACTTGCAGTGATGAGTGTAAGAGCTATTCAGGTGCTGCTATGGCTGAAGTTAAGGTTGCAGTAAAGGGTGAAACACCATCTGATACAACAACTACAACAACAGGTGCAACCACAACAACTACAACCAAGGCTACTACAACAACTAAGGCTACTACAACTACAACAACCAAGGCTACTACCACAACTACAACAACTAAGGCTACTACAACAACTAAGGCTACTACAACTACTACAACCAAGGCAACTACTACAACTACAACAACTAAGGCTACTACTACAACTACAACAACTAAGGCTACTACAACTACTACAACCAAGGCTACTACAACTACAACAACTAAGGCTACTACAACTACTACAACCAAGGCTACTACAACTACAACTACTACAACAAAGGCTACTACAACTACTACAACCACCACAACAATACCAACTACTACAACAATTATAACTACAACAGCAACTACTACAACTGCGCCACCAACGACAACAGAGCCTGTATTAGAGCTTGGTGATGTTAATCAGGATGGCAGAGTAGATTCTTCTGACGCTTCAACTGTTCTGATTGAATATGCTCTCATTCAGACAGGTATTAACTCTTGGCTCACTGATGAACAGAAGGTTGCAGCAGATGTAAATAAAGATGGTACTGTTGATGCTACTGATGCATCCAGAATACTCGTGTATTATGCTGAAATTTCAATTGGTAAAAAACCTTCATGGGATTAATATAATCTGCAATGATTTCTCTTTTAGAGGTTTCCTTATAAAAAAACTGCATATCAAGTTTTAACTAAGAGGTTGCGTAGCCTGTTGCTGCGCAGCCTTATTTTTTATAAAAACTTCAGGCAACTTCCAAATGGTTATATTCGTTCTATATAGTTGGATTGGAAATTTATATAGAAAAACTTTGCTGAAAAATGTGACCTTTTGCCCCTCTCGTGCGTTATATATATGAAGAATAAAATAAGAAAACAGTATTGAAATAGAAAAAAAGATATGATATAATGAAATTACATAAGGGAATCTTAAAAACGACAGTAGACAAATCCAATGGCATAAAAGTATGTCATGAGAAAAGAGGTTTAATGTGCTGGATTTTAAAAATATTACATCTGTACTGACAATTGTTGAATATGGAATGTCTGTAGCTCGAAAGGGCATTGGTCCCTGGTGGGCATTGTTTCTGGCTCTGGCTTTTGTAATAGCAATTGTAGGATATTTTACCTATCGTATTATAATTGAACGTATGACCTGCACTGAACCTGTAGAGGCATCATGTGTGGAGTATGCCGAATTGAATTCAAATGATGGTACAACTTATGCACCTGTATGGGAATATCAATTTAATGGGCAGATTATCCGTTCAGCGGAAAAAATCTACTCCACTTCTCCAAAAACAAAGCCGGGAGACATCCGTATACTGTATGTCAATCCCGATAATCCCGAGAAATTCCGTCAGAGTGTAATGGGTTATATATTCTTTGTTAGCATCAGCGCAATTATTGCTATAGTTCTTATCTGGGCGATGATAGTGAAGGCTGGTAATGGCAGATAACATAAATGACCACTGCTATGATGTATAATTGGTGGAGAAATATCAATAAATTTCATTCGGAGGCTTACTGTCACAATCGCGTAAATCGTGAAAAAATATAAAAACAGGAGGAATGAACAATGCTGAATCGTTTGTTCAAATTAAAAGAAAACAACACCAATGTAAAAACCGAGATTACTGCAGGTATCACGACCTTTATGACAATGGCGTATATCCTTGCGGTGAATCCAAGTATTCTAAGCGACGCGGGTATGAATTCCACCGCTGTGCTGCTTGCAACCTGCATTGCTTCATTTATTGGTACAGCCTGTATGGCGTTTATGGCAAATCTTCCATTTGCCCTTTCAGCAGGTATGGGACTTAACGCTTTTCTGGCGTATACCGTTGTAATCGGCTTTGGCTATTCCTGGCAGACAGCACTGTTTGCGGTATTCATTGAGGGTCTGATATTTATCGTTCTTTCTCTTACAAATGTGAGAGAGGCAATTTTCAACGCTATCCCCCTCCCACTGAAACACGCTGTATCTGTTGGAATAGGCTTATTTATCGCATTTATAGGACTTCAGAATGCAGGTCTTACCGTGGACAACTCCTCAACTCTGGTGTCAATTGTCAGCTTCCGCGATAATTTCTCAACCTCTGGTATATGTGCATTACTGGCAGTTATAGGAACGTTTCTGACCGCCATACTTTACATAAAAAAATTCAAGGGTTCAATTCTCATAGGAATTCTTGGAACCTGGATTCTTGGCATTATCTGTCAGCTTACAGGTATTTACACAGTAGACCCTGAAAACGGATACTACTCACTTTTGCCAACATTTGCAATAACTGATTTTTCAAAGCTGGGAGAAACCTTTGGTCAGTGTTTTAACATAGACATCACCGAAGTTGGAATTTTCAATTTCATCGTTATCATTTTCTCATTCCTGTTTGTTGACTTGTTTGACACTCTTGGCACTCTTATCGGAGTTGCCACAAAAGCAGATATGCTTGATAAGGAAGGCAGATTGCCGAAAATCCGTCCTGCGCTTATGGCAGATGCTATTGCTACATCCGCTGGTGCTGTTTTAGGTACATCCACAACAACCACATTCGTTGAATCCTCCGCCGGCGTTGCAGCAGGAGGAAGAACAGGTCTGACAGCTCTTACAACGGCTATTCTTTTCCTGCTGTCTATGTTCTTTGCACCTGTATTTACAGCAATCCCCTCATTTGCTACAGCTCCAGCCCTTCTCGTAGTAGGCTTCCTTATGTTCAGCAACATTTCAGAGCTTAAACTCACAGAGGACAACTATACCTCTGCAATCCCTGCATACCTGTGTATCATTGCAATGCCTCTGTTCTACAGTATTTCCGAAGGTATTTCCATCGGTGTAATTTCATATGTACTTTTCAACCTTGTTTGCGGCAAGGCAAAAAAAGTAAATCCTGTAATGTATGTACTTGCAGTACTTTTCATTATGAAATATATTTTCCTGTAATACAAAACAAATCCCGTGTCCGTTATCTGATTGGATGCGGGATTTTGATATACTGAACTTAACCCGATCCTGCACAAGCTCTATGCAGAATTGCCATAAAAATAAATTTAAGGATTATTTAATAATTTCTATGCTATAATGAAATCACACCAAAGGCAAGAACAAAAATGAAAGGAGCAGAGAAAAATGTTTCTCAATATACTCAAAAAGGATTTAAAAAGGAAAAGGGCAATGAATATAATTCTGCTTATATTCATAACCCTTGCTACAATGTTTGTGTCGTCAAGCGTTAATAATATTCTTACAGTTACAACGGCACTGGACGATTATTTTGAAATGGCTGGTGTGCCCGATTACTTTGCAGCAACTGTAAATAAGGGAACAGGTGAAGATCCATACGATACTATAAAAAATGCTGAAAGTATAGACAGTTTTAAAACAGAGGAGATGTTTTATCTACCTGATTCTGCTATAATCAAAGACAACGAACCTTTGTCAGGCGGAGGCGGCACACGTATTTTACAAAGTGACAGCGATATGGCTTTAAATTATTTCCTTGAGGACAACAGTATTCTGAAAAGCGTTCCAAAAGGAAAAGTGTATATGACTTCTATTGTCGAAGATAATACTGACATTGAAATTGGCGATAAAATTACTATTGAATTTGAGGGCATAAGCTGTGATTTAACTTATGCAGGAAGTATCAAAGACGCTGTATTAGGCTCGCAGATGATGGGTTCAATAAGATATATCGTTAATTCCGAGGATTTTGAAATTTTTAATTCAAATGAAAGTATAAAGAACAGCAGCGGCGGTGTGCTTTATTACATCAATACGAAAGATGTAAATAAAACTGTTGAAGAATTATCCGGCGCTACATCAAAATATGCATTTCGTGGCGACAGAACACTGCTTACTTTTTCTTATGTCTTTGATATGATTGTAACAGGAATACTTCTTGTAGTCAGCATTATTCTTATTGCAGTTGCTTTTGTTGTACTCCGTTTCACAATAACTTTTACGTTGTCAGAAGAATTCCGTGAAATCGGTGTTATGAAAGCTATTGGTATAAGCAATTCCAAAATCCGTGGACTTTATCTTGTGAAATATACAGCACTTTCTGTTATCGGTTCTGTAATCGGTCTTGTTTTAAGCTTCCCATTCGGTGAGATGCTTATGAAAGTTTCGGCAAAATCAATTATTATTAATAACCAAAATACACTTGTAACAAATATACTTTGTTCTGTTCTTGTTATAGCAGTAATTGTACTGTTTTGCTATGGCTGTACAGGAAAGGTTAAGAAATTATCCCCTATTGACGCTATACGCAATGGTCAGACCGGTGAAAGATTCCGCAAAAAGAGCCTTATGAGCCTTGGCAGGTCAAAGCTGAATACAACACCATTTCTTGCAATCAATGATCTAATAAGCAGCCCTAAAAGATTTGGTATTATTTCTCTTACTTTTGTTTTATGTCTGTCACTTCTGCTTATACTTTCGACATCAGTTAAAACACTTAAAAGTGATACACTTCTGAAGTGTTTTTCAGTTTCTGATTTTGATTTATCTGTAAACAATAGTGAAGAAGTGTTTAATTATATGAAAGAAAACGGACAGGAAAAATGCAAGGAAAATATGGCTGAAATAGAAAATACTCTTGCACAAAATGGTATACCTGCGGAATGTAAAATGGAATTTCAGATGAATCTTCCTGTGGAACACGGAAAGATTAAAAGCCAGATTTTTACTACGCAGGGTGTAGGCACAACAATGGATATGTACGAATATATGGAGGGAACACCACCGCAGAATGATTACGAAATTGCAATTACAAAAAGTGCCGCAGATATTTTAAACGCACATATAGGCGATACTATAAAAATTGAAACAATGGAAGGAAAAGACGATTACTTAATAACTGCAATTTATCAGACAATGGCAAATCAGGGAACGCAGATAAGAATATATTCAGACAAAAAATTGAACTACTTACAGGTTACAGGCGCTATGTATTTGCAGATTAAATTTACAGATAGCCCAGATGATAAGGAAATAAGCCGCCGCATTGATGAAATAAAAAAGCTTTATCCGCAATATAAGGAATTCAAAACGGGTGCTGAATTTGTTGAAGAAACAACAGCTGTTGCAGAGCCTCTCAACGCTATAAAGCTTATGTTTTCCGCACTTACAATTATTTTAACCGCCCTTATAACCGTACTTATGGAACGTTCATTTATTGCAAAAGAACAGGGCGAAATTGCCCTTATGAAAGCTGTAGGCATAAAAAACAGCAAAATATACGCATATCACACATTGAGATTTTTCTTTGTGGGAATTATTGCAATTATTATAGGTGAAATTTTTGCAATGCCTCTTACACACCTCTGCATTGACCCTGTTTTCAAGATGATGGGTTTGGAGCTTGCAGTTGATTATGTTGTAAATCCCCTTGAAATGTGGCTGATTTTCCCTGTTATTATACTTGCAGTCACAGCAATAAGCGCTTATCTCACATCTCTTTATACAAGAAAAATTAAAGCCTCTGATGTATCGGGCATTGAATAAGAAAGGATTAAGTTATGAATATTTTAGAAGTAAAAGACCTTTGTAAAACATATATTGTCAACAAGCGTCAGAACAACGTTCTGAAAAATGTGAATTTCTCAATCAGCGAGGGGGAAATGGTAGCTGTAATGGGACCCTCAGGCTCAGGTAAGTCTACCCTGCTTTATACAGCTTCGGGTATGGATTCCCTCACATCGGGAACAGTGCTTTTTTCAGGCAAGGATATAAGCAAAATGAATTCAAAGGAACTGGCTGAATTGCGACTTGACGAAATGGGATTTATTTTCCAGCAGATGTATATGCTGAAAAATCTTACAGTGCTTGACAATATAATCCTCCCTGTTCTCCAGTCGAAAAAGAATAACAAAAGCCGCAAAGAAGTCGTGGAGCAGGCACATCAGCTTATGCGTAAGCTTGATATAATCGAAATTGCCGATAACGACATTAACGAAGTATCGGGTGGACAGCTCCAAAGAGCCTGCATTTGCCGCAGTATGATAAACAATCCAAAAATAATTTTTGCCGATGAGCCTACAGGAGCGCTGAACAGAACATCTTCCGATGAAGTAATGAAAGAACTGACAAAGCTGAATAATGACGGAACTACCATAATGCTTGTAACTCACGACGTAAAAGTTGCGGCAAAATGCACAAGAATTTTATATATAGTTGACGGAAACATAAAAGGAGAGTATAATTTAAATAGATACGAAAACGACTCCCAGTTAAGAGAGCGTGAACGTGCACTGAATAACTGGCTGTTGGAATTAGGCTGGTAATATATTTGTATCGGGCGGATATTATCCGCCCATACGGGATTGGAATGATATAAGTGACTGATATTTTAATTGTTGAGGACGAAAAAGAGCTTGCAGATTTGCTGTGTGATTTTCTCCGTGGGGAAAATTATACGGTATCTGTTGCCGAAACAGGTGAAAAAGCCTTGTCGCTGTATGAAAAATACGGTGCAAAGCTTGTTGTGCTTGATGTAATGCTCCCGGGAATGGACGGCTTTGCTGTGTGCAAGAAAATACGCGAGGAAAGCAATACGCCCATACTTATTGTAAGTGCCAAAACAGGCAAGGAAGATAAGCTGACTGGGCTTGTTCTGGGTGCTGATGATTACATTGAAAAGCCTTACGATATTGACATTATGCTTGCTAAAATTGACGGCATTTTCAAGCGCAGATATGCTGTTGATGAGCTTATTGACGGAGATATAAAAATAAACAAAATCACGCGTATCGTCTATAAAAATGATAAGCCGATTGAAATGACTTCGAAAGAGTTTGACCTGCTTTTGCTTCTTATGGAAAATAAGGGCAAAACGCTGAGCAAGGAATACCTTTTTAACCAGATATGGGGCAGCGACAGCTTTTCTGAACAACAGACGCTGACAGTGCATATAAAATGGCTTCGTGAGAAAATTGAAGATGATACGAAAAAACCAAAGCATATCCTGACAGTATGGGGAGTAGGCTATAAATATGAAGGCATTTAAAAAGATTTTTTGCGCTGTAATCGCAGTTATAATCGTACTTTTTGTAGCTGCAAACTATATTCTCATAACTGCCGACAGAGAAAGCGGAAGACCGTATAAAGTGGAAATAAGCCGCCTTGTCTATGATATGGAGCAGGGAAATACCCCTGATATTTCAGCCTGCAACTATGTTACAGATATTGTAAAATGCACCGATGATTTTTATGATACTGACAGCGATTATGTCATATACAAAGTAAACGGTGAGCTTTACCGCTTTGAATACAGCACACGGGGCGAATCGGAAATCAAACGTTTTATTATAACTATAAATATATTTCTCGGCTTAATGGCAGTTATAATTCTTGTTGTTATGCTCTATATGCGATGGAAAATTCTCAATCCATTTGAAAAGTTAAGCGATGTTCCATATGAATTGTCAAAAGGAAATCTTACATCCCCCATAAAAGAAACGAAAAATCGATTTTTCGGAAAATTTATATGGGGAGTCGATATGCTCCGCGAAAATATAGAACAGCAGAAGGAACGCGAACTTGATTTACAAAAGGAAAGAAAAATGCTTCTTCTTTCGCTTTCTCATGACATAAAAACCCCTTTGTCTGCAATTAAGCTTTACTCAAAGGCTTTATCTAAAGGCCTGTATACCGATAAGGAAAAGCAGCTTGAAATAGCGGAGAACATCAACACAAAGGCAGATGAAATCGAAGGCTATGTATCACAGATTATTACTGCTTCAAGGGAGGATTTCCTCAGCCTTGATGTTAATATTGGCGAATTTTATCTATCAGAACTTGTAACGAAAATTACCCGGTACTACTCAGAAAAGCTTTCACTTATAAAGATTGATTTTTCTGTAGGAAAATACGACGATTGTCTTTTAAACGGCGATATAGACAGAGGTATTGAGGTTGTTCAGAATATAATTGAAAACGCTGTGAAATATGGTGACGGTAAAAGCATTAATCTCAGTTTCTCTGAGGAAGAAGGCTGTATACTTATTACTGTACAAAACAGCGGATGTACCCTTTCTGATACAGATTTGCCTCATATTTTTGAAAGCTTCTGGAGGGGTACAAATGCCGATAATATAAAAGGCAGCGGACTTGGTTTATATATATGCCGACAGCTTATGCGCAAAATGAATGGTGAGACATTTGCTGAAATTAAAAATGGCAATATGCTTGTAACAGCCGTTTTTGAAAAAATTTAGCTATACAGCTCCTCTTGATTTAAGGGAGATTTTTTGAGAATCCCTTGAATTAAATAAGGGGAGTTTTGATTTTTATTGTTAAATAATAAAAATTATTGTATTTCGTGTCCGTTTTTTGCATCTCATTTGAATGTATATAGTAGAGGGTAAGATAACCCCTGAATACAATATACAGTAATATTGCATTCTGATACTAACCTCTTAAACAAATATAATGGCATAAACGCTGTATGTTATTGTTGTCTGCTGACATTTCGGGGATTAGTATAAATGTTGACATAATGGAATATGCCGAATAATGATTACTGTTCGTATATTTCACGATATTTCATAATGTTAAAATGCACATATAAAACTTATATGTTTTGTTGAAATACACGAACTTTTGCGACGTTATTTGCATTTAGTTGACAACTTCATATAATTATGTTATAATAAGTTTAAAGAAAAACATAATATTTTGTAATGTATATCACAATGTGTTTTCTACTGAGAGTAAAAGTAATATTAAAATAAAGGTGATAAAAGAAATGGAAAATAAAAACAATTCAAAGGCTGCTGAAACTTCAAAATCCCACAAGATTATGTCAGTAATTGGCATAATAATCTGTGTGTTGCTTATTCCGATACTTTTTGTTAATATAACACTTATTATCAAAAGCTACACCAACAAGGATGAAGTCCCGAAAATCGGCGGATATTGCCCGTTAATTGTTCTAACAGGCTCTATGGAACCCGAAATTGAAGACGGTGACCTTATTATAGTAAAGCAAATTGAAGGTGAAGACGTAAAAGTCGGCGATGTAATAGCCTTTTTCGACCCTGAAAGCACAAGCAACAGCGTACTTACCCACCGTGTTATAGAGGTATTAACCGAAGATAATTCATTATCATTCCGCACAAAGGGTGACGCGAACAACACGGAGGACAGACTTGCCGTTTCAGCAGATAAGCTGGTTGGAATATATAAAACAAGAATTCCTGCAGCAGGTAATATTGCAATGTTTATGCAGAGTACAGCAGGCCTTGTAGTATGCGTAATTCTTCCTCTTATTCTTCTCGTAGGCTATGATATTATCAGACGCCGCCGCTATGAAAAGGAAAATCAGAAAGACACAGCAGCACTTCTTGCAGAGCTTGAAGCACTTAAAGCTGAAAAAGCCGCAAAGGAAAACAGCGAAACCAAATAAGTTTATTCTTCCCTCGGTGCCACACGGGGATGGATATATATAACGGAATATCTCCCCTGTCAGGTATTGGCTGAAAAGGGAGGAATAATTCAAACCCCTTATGAAAGGAGTATTTAGTATGAAAAAAAATAAATCTATGCGCGCAGCAGGCGGTCTTATGATTGCTACTCTGCTCTCCACAAGTATTGTAAGCGGTACTTATGCAAAATATGTTACTTCTGATAGTGCAAAGGATTCGGCAAGAGTTGCTAAGTTTGGTGTTGAAGTTAAGGCTGATGGTACACTTTTTGGCAAAAATTATCTGGAAGCTGATGAAAACAGTCCAACTACCGATACCACAGGTATTACTGTAAAATCTCTTAGTGATCCTGCTGATAACGTTGTTGCCCCTGGCACAAAAAATGACAAAGGTATAAGCTTTTCTGTTACAGGTCAACCTGAGGTTGATGTTACCGTTAAGATTGATATTAAGAACACATCAGATGTATGGCTTGGAAAAGGTACATATCCCAATATGACTAATGGAGATGTATTTGACAACAAATATGTTGCAGATAACGATATTTTTACAACTACAGATGCTTACTATCCAATTAAGTATACTCTCACAAAGGGAAGTACACAACTTGTTAACGGTGGCAATTTAGATGCTGTTATTAAGGCATTAAACACCGCCTTAAACGGTACAGGTAGTGAAACGGTGTATAAAGCTGGTACTGACCTTTCAAAAGCATTAGGTAACTTCCAGCTTACCTGGGAATGGGATTTTGATGCAAGCGGTGCAGGCACAAATGATAAGCAGGATACACTCCTTGGAGACCTTGCTGCCGGAAACGTTGGCGGTGCAGTTACTGCAATAAACGATGCTATAACAACGGCTAATATTGAGGGGGTTAATGCAATTACACTACCTGAAGCTGGCAATGGAGTAACAGCAGCAGCGGATTCTTACAATCTGAATACATCACTCGAATTTACAATTACAGTAACACAAATAGACTAATAATCTGATTTTTCTGAAATTCAACAGATAATTAATTAGTATCTTCGGAGTTGTGCAGGCATATGTGGCAATGTCTGCACACACTTCGGTTTTTACCGCCGTCTGAAATTTCGGGCTGTGGTAAATGCCGAAGAAAAAACGGAAAGGAGGAACAGCAATGGCTGTGAAAGGTAAAAGCAGAGCGCTTGGTCTCATTTTAACACTGCTTCTACTTTGTGAAGCAGCATCATTGGCTGTTCTTTTCAGTCATATCAGTAAATACTCACAGCAGGAATTCACCAATATAATTCCACTTACAGAATCAAATGGCAATACTGTTGTGACAATCACAAAAAAGCCTGTAAAAAGTCCTGTGGCTGCCTCTGAGGGAACACAGGGAATTGTAAGGCTTGCAAATCCCTCATTTTCAGCTTACGATGAAAATACTGTCTGGCAGGCTGAAACCGATGTTGAAATTTTCAATGTTTCATACGAAAATAGCAATGGAGGAATTACAGTCAGCGGACAGGATGATAATACCGATAAACTAATTGCTCCCGGAACATCAAACAAGTATTCTTTTACTCTTGCAAACACAGGCGATGTTCCTTTGGGATATAATCTGAATATGGAGTCCTGGATAACAGGAACAGAATTTGAAATTCCCGTAAGAGTCCGTGTATGGGATTATGAAAACAACTATCTTTCGGGCAGTGCTGATGAAACCGTTCCTGTTATGGAACTGAATAATGTCAATCAGGACGGTATTCTCGGTTCAGGAAGATATGCCGTCTATACTCTTGAATGGGTATGGCCCTTTGAACAGGATAATGATGAGTTTGACACTATGTTGGGAAATCTTGCAGTTGATAATGAACTTGCGCTCAATATCCGCATTAATACAACTGCCTCATACAGTGATGCTCCTCAGGCTGATGATATGGGTATTTTACCGCCTAAGACTGGTGACACCTTTAACATCAAGCTGTATTCAATAATAATTGTTTCTGCTCTTCTTATTCTTTTCCTGTCTTTCGTTATTAAGGATAAACGTAAGGATACGGAGGAAAATACATGAAGAAACTCAAGGACATATTACGTGTAACGCTGATAGCTTTCGTTGCGGTAATAATTGGTTTGAAGATATATTCCTGGAATGCTGAAACACTTGTCGGCAATGCAATGCCTATGCCTTTCGGATATGGTTCAGCAGTAGTACTTTCGGGAAGTATGGAACCTGAACTCAGTGTAAATGACCTGATTATCGTTCAGCAGAAAGACAGCTATGAAATCGGGGATGTTGTCGTTTATCAGAACGGCTATGACCTGATTGTACATCGTATTATAGACATAAACGACGAAATTGTAACCACAATGGGAGATGCAAATAATATAGCAGATGAACCCATAAGCAGAAAAAACATCAAAGGAAGCGTAATAACAAGCATTCCATTTGTCGGAGTTATAGTTAATTTTCTTAAATCCACAATTGGAATTATAATAATGATTGTTGCGGCATTTCTTCTTATAGAAATGTCATTCCACCGTAAGAAAAAGCGTGATTATGAAGATATTGACGCTATTAAAGCCGAAATCAGACGTCTAAAAGAGGAACAGGAAACTAAATAAAGCAGGTGATGAGCAATGCGTTCGGAATACAATTCAAAATTGAATATCCCGTTACAGCTTGCTGCGGTGCTGCTTTGCCTGACGCTGATTTCTGTATATTTTGTATCGGGGTTATTCGCAAGATATACAACTGAAAATACAACAGGTAATTCAGCAGCCGTTGCGAAGTTTGCACCTGCTGCAAGCTTTGTCGAAGATACATGGGTTTTTGACTCTGATAATTCATATTACTTTGAGTATCAGATACAACTCACAAATCCCTCAGAGGTTGATGTAGATTGTAGTCTTGAAATCTCTTTCCCCGATGATATGCTTAACGACGCTGAATTTACGTTCAGGGGTAATACAATTAAAAATAACAACGGAAGCACTCTGCAATTCGGAAGTTTTGCCAATCTTTCCTCAGGAGATACTACTGGAGAAACTCTCCGAATTACCATAAACGAGGACATATATAACAGAATAATGGCTACTCACGATGGCCAGAATGCTTCTCTTACAGCGCATTTTGAAGCAGAGATATCTTTTACCCAGATAGATTAAGGAGGACAATATGCAGAAAAGAATGATAAAAAAACGCATTATCCTCTTTGGCATAATTTTGGCAGTTACACTTGTTATTGCAGTAACTGCAGGACTTCACGCGAAATATGTACGTAAAGTCAGTCTGCAAGGCTCAGTGGAGTTTTCTTCTAAGCTTGCCGAAGAAGTAGAGCTTAATGAGAGCGAAGCAGTTCTTACCGAAAGCGGCGGATATGAACTTAAACAAAATAATAAAGTGTTTGAAAATAGTTATAAGGTAATGCCTGGAGTAAATATTCCAAAGGATCCTGCAATTACAGTAACCGGCAAAACAGGAATCCCTTCATATTTGTTTGTTGAAGTTACAGAAACAAATATTCCTGAATCGGTTACATATTCACTTTGTGAACACTGGAGAAAAATCAGTAATACAGGCAATATTTATGTGTATACAAGAGATGATTTTGACTCTTCTATAAAAATTCTGAATGATGACATTCTTAATGTTTCAGCACAATACAACGGAGAATCTTTCAATCTTAACTTCACAGCTTATCTTTATCAGAAATTGAATAATGAAACTGCCGAAGAAACATATTCAAGAGTAACATCAGAATCATAAATGGGGTTCTCTAAAAACCGGAACACGAGCGAAATTTTGTATATGACAAATATCAGTTACAAGGAGGCAAACCGCAGTAATACTTGATGTATTGCAAGGTTTGACAACGCAGTAAATGATATTTGTCATAGAAAGTTCGCCGTGAGGGAGGTTTTTAGAGGTTCCCAAATTATAAACAAAGGAGGAATACAGATGAAAAACGCCATTACTAACAAAAGAATATTTTCTCTTATTATGGCTGTAATTATGCTTTTCTGTGTACTTCCTTTCAATTCTGTCAGCTTTGAAGCAGATGATATCCGTATTCTTCACGACGGGAAGGCTGTATCAGAGATAAAACTTCCAAGTAATGAGAAAACAATAATTTCAGTAAGCGATAAAGATGCTGATTCTTATCAGTGGCAGATTTTTATGCCTGCTTCTTCACAGTGGATTGATATATACGATAAAACCTCGGTTTCCTGTGAAATCAGCTATACACTTTTAGAGAGTTTTATCGACAGCAGTAATAAATCTCAGCTTCGCTGTGAAATTGAAAAAAACGGCAAAATCAATCAGAGCAGCACATTGACAGTGGAAATTACAGATGCCGCAGCAAAGGACGCAAAGCCCCTGAAAATAAATAAGCCTATGCTTCTTGCGGACAATGCCAACAATACCCCTGGTGAAGGGGCTTTCAAAACACATACCGTTACAATTAAATATCTTTATTATAACGAATCACCTGATATGGTTGGATCTGTTGCCAATGACTATATTGCAACTATTGCTGCAATTACAGATTTTGATGCCGAAGTTTCAAGTCCTGTACGTACAGGATACAAAGCGTATCTGGCAACAGAAGAAAACTGGAGCTCAACAGATAATCGCTGGTTTTTCGGCGCAGATGAAGCCACACTCACTAAAGGCGAAAATGTAAAAATAGATATTAAAAATATCAGTAGGGACTATATTTTCTATGTAGTTTATCTCCCTCAGCCTGCTAAATATCACATCAGCACTTATTTTCAGAATAAATATGATGATTTCTATTCTTTTGGTAAATCCATTATAAAAGAAGCTCCCGTAGGCAGTGTAATATCAAACTCAACAGAACTGAATCTCAATACTGAGGGTTTCACAATGCTTGAATATGATTCCGTTACTGTTGCTGCTGACGATTCTACAGTTATTGAAATTTTCTTTGACAGAAAATATCATCTTATGAACTTCCAGCTTGAAGGCGGTCACGGTGTAGAGCCTGTATACGCTCGTTATGGCACAGATTTTAAGATCTCTAAACCAAGCAAGGCAGGTTATATATTTGAAGGATGGGAAATCGTCAATGATAATAATCAGCTTAATAATGAACAAGTCATAAAGGCTGGCGAAATAGCTGAAAGTCTTAAGGGCGGAGAAGCTGTTTCAATTCCTGACTTTGATATAACCTTCAAAGCTAAGTGGGCTAAAGCAGAAGCTACCTACAATGTTGTATATTGGAAAGAAAATGCCAATGATACCGGCTACAGCTACTGGGGTACTGTAACTCAGACTGCACAATCAGGTGATACAATTACTTTTGATCCTGATAATCCTGTTTTTAATACTGCTTATCTTGATTTTTCATCGGATGTTGTGCAGGAAGCGGTGAATGCGACTTCTACTGGTTATCAAGGTGAGGTTTACAGTGCAATTCCTGCAAGATATGAATATGAATTTTTCACCTATGATCCTGATTCAAGCGACAATTCAAAAGTTGTAATGGGTGATAGTTCTACTGTTTTAAATGTTTATTATAAGCGCAATACTTATGATTTGAAATATTATTATGCTCGCAGTTCTGTTAATGATAATAATCAATACTGCAAGAATATTATGCCAAATAGTGATGGCATTCTTCCAAATGGTGATTATGTTGTTTGGTTTAAAGGAGCAACCATAAATGATAAAGTTGTTACAAATAATACGAGTGGTAATCAGCTCCGATTAAGTGGAAATGTAAATGTACCTAATGCTTATACCTTGAAATTTGAACATATCAGTGATAGTTCGTATTATGTTACTGATGAAAATGGCCGTTATCTGTTCATAGGGGGTGGAAGTGCTGAATTCCGTGAAACTGCTACTAATATAACAGTTACTTATAACTCAGATGGGGATTTTTGGCTTCTTAAATGTGACAGACAATATCTTAATCAATACGGAGGAAGTGGAGCAAATGTAGCGGCTGGCTATGATACCATTGATTCTGGATGTCAACTTCTTATATCCCAACCTTTAGATAATCCTGTGATTTCAAAATATCAAGTATGTTCAAGCACAAGACAACCTATAATGCAAAATATGACATGGAGTTATAATACATTCACATTCCCTGAATTTTCTGATGATCGATATACCTATGGATATGATATTATTGATGGGTATATGTATCATTATCTGACACTTAATAATGTGAAATATAATCAGATAATCACTCATCTATGGCCTGTCAACGTTTTACCACAGGTTATGCATTATCTTACTCCTGAATGGGCACCTTTTGATGGCTGTAAATATCGTACTGACAATAAAGCGAACGCTACACTTAAGGTGTATTCCACTTTATCCGCTGAAATTATAAATGACCCCGGTGATTCTGAAAGCAGTAAATTTGTTGCTTGGTGGGGAGATAAAAACCATTCTAATGAAAACTTTCAAATTCAGAACTTCCATATATATTATTCTGCGCTTCCTGATGAAGAAGCTGAAGTAACCAATGGCGGAATTGGTTATATAAAACAACCAGATATTTCTTATATCATGTCTTATAATAATTCCACTCAAATTACACCTATTGATTTATATGGTGTTACCGTAGAAAAAGAAAAATGTACATACACTCCAGTACCACCTAAAGACGGTTTTGAAGCTCATCAAAACTCAACATTCTATTACACAAGAAATCCTCATATACTTGAATTTTACAACATTGACGACAAAATTCATACTGACAATCTTGTGTATGGCCAAAAAATCGAAAGCTTCAATACTTTCACAGCAGAGGTTATGGAGAGAGATTATTATCCCTCGCAATACGAACAAGGGGCTTATACATTTAAAGGCTGGTCACTTTCTCCAAGCGCCTATGTGCCTGTGGATTGGGAAAATTTCTGTATGGATGATGCAGATTTATCAGTTTACGCATATTGGGAAAAAACAACTCACAACGTAAAATTCTATGAAACATATAACGATATGAAAAATGGCAAGGCTATTCCTGACGGTGAAAATGCCGATAATGACGTTAATGTACCTCACGGTGAGCCTGTAAATTATCCGTCAACAATAAGCCGTGACGGTTACAGCTTTGTTGGTTGGTTTTACCTTAATGAGAATACAAACGAGAAAATTGCGTTTTTGCCCAATAATATGCCTGTCAACAAGGATTTGAAAATCTATGCAGAATGGGTAGCAGACAAAATGATACGCTATACTATCCATTATGTAGGCGCAGATGCGCAGAAAGACAATAATGGTGAATATCTGCTTAGTAACGGAAAATACGTTCTTGATATGGAAACTTGCAAACCGATTGCAGATGATACGGTAGGACAGCTCCAGGACGGAAGAACCAAGACCTTCTCAGCAAAAGCACTTCCGGAATTATGGGACGGATATAACACAGGATATTTCCCTGAACTTGCAAGCCACGCAATCATGTTCTCAGAGGACACTAATGATACTGACCATGATGTTACCGTTACCAAGGTAAATATGGACGGTACGCCATATGACGGTGAGGGAGAATATACCTATACAATTGAATATACATTTTACTATGTTCATCTTGACGAAGTACAGTATACGGTCAATTACATAAATACTGCAACAGGTAATAATATATTTGAATCAGCTGAGAATGACACGGATACTTTTGAAGTTGCAAGTAAATCACAATTTACAGATGAAGCTGTTACAACTGAAAGGTTCAAGATGATTCAAAAGTACGTTCCCGATGAGTATCAGAAGCGAATTGTTCTGACAGCTTACCCTGACCGTAATATTATTAATTTTTACTATACTAAAAACCAGTCGCCCATGTTTCTTGTTGAGCATCTGACTGAAAACCTTGATGGTACTTGGACTGTTCAGGTGCGTGAATTTTCAACAGGAAATACAGGAGAGACTATCAGTCGTCACACTTTTGATTATGCAGGTCATGTTTTCAAACCCAAAGCCGACTGGGTAAATACTCAGGGACAGGAGTTAGAGCCTACAGATGGCGATAAATGGGTAACGACATATATCCAGGGAGATAATACATACAGTGCCGCAGGTGAGCTTGAAAGCGGAAAAATCCTTGTTATTCGCTTTTACTATGTTCTTACTTCACATAATTATACTATTGAACATAAGATTCTCGGCGGCGGATGGCTGTTCGGAACAGAGGAAAACTCCTCAGAAACAGGTACTAAGAAGTACGGAGATCGTTTTGAAGGTCGGGCTAAGCAGGAAGAAGCTCTTGCAAAAGGATACTACGTTGATGGAAGTAAAACTGACCCAAGCCGACTTTACCAAAGTAAAATCATTACTGACGGTGATAATGTAATAACATTTTATTATGTTTCAGAGCCTATAGAAATCAATTACCGTATTATAGTGAATGGTGTCGTCGGTACAAATATCAGCGGCTGTTATGTAACTCCAACTCTTAACAGTACAAGCTCTCACGACAGTTCAGTAAACGGTTCAACTCCACATATTGCCCCGGGGTACTATTTTGACGGTTGGTATGCTGATGAACAATGCAGTAAGAAAGTTTCTCCTGATTGGATTGGTGCTGATAACAAAATAACTCCTAAGCCTGAAAACGGAATTCTCAGTCAGGCAACCTATTATGCAAAGGTGGAACCCTGTTCATTGACAATCACCAAAAAAGGCGATGTTAAGGCAAATGAAACGTTTTTGTTTAACGTTGCAAGTACTGACGGCAAGTTTGATAAGGTTGTATCAATTACAGGAAATAATTCAACAACGATTGATTATATTCCGCAGGGCGAATATACAATAACCGAAATCAGCGATTGGTCATGGAAATATAATGCTATTGAAGCAAAAAGTATTACAATCACAACAGACCATACCGTTGAATTTGAAAACAGCAGAAATGAAAATAAGCTGCTTGGCGATGAATCGAATATTAATAATGTATTCGCGGCGGTAAGCTGAAAAGGAGGTGCAGATACGATATGACAAAAGCAAGAAGGAAACAATCAATGTTGGCGTTAGTCGTGTCTGCATTTTTTGTTCTTATAACTTTTGGAATACAGAATACATATGCAGCGCTGCAAATGAAATCCGAAACTGTAGAAAATTCATTTTCGCCAATGGAGAATAAAGCTCCACAGATAAACGAAATTGTTTCGGGAAACGATAATTATATCACCGAAAAGAAAAATGTTACAGTTACAAATAACAACGAATTTTCTGTCAGAGTCAGAGCGATAATTGTAGCTTCGTGGCAGGATGCTAACGGGAATACGCTTGCTGTTACACCTGTCGAGGGTACAGATTACAGCATTGAATATGGCGATGATTGGGAAAACAAAGACGGATTTTACTATTATAAAACTGTTCTTAAAAAGGGAGAAACTACAACGGCGCTGATTTCAGAGTGTAAACCGTTAAAAGCAGCTCCTGTTGAGGGTTACACCCTCAGCATCAATATTGTTTCACAAACGATTCAGTCCAAAATAGATAACAGAAAGCTTCCTTTTGGGGATCAATAATAATTATTTCAGGGCAATACCGCACAGAGCCTGTGTGGTGTTGCCTTAAATTTTTATGTAAATCCTAAATACAACGGCTGATAACGTAAAAATATATGGAAAAATCGGTAATAATCCTGATTTTTTTAAGACTGTTTTAAGAAATTAAATGTATAATACTATTAGCAATTTATTTTTGTTATTATTTTAATATGTATTGCATTTGAGGGGGATGCCGTACAATGTGAAGGAGTATGATAGTTATGAAGAAGAAGTATTTGCATC
>JAFQHO010000019.1 GCA_017397925.1 Ruminococcus sp. | reverse complement strand
GTTTCGCCAGCTTCAGCGTGTAATAATTCAACTGTGATTACATCGCCTTCCTGAACTTTGTACTGTTTCCCACCTGTTTCGATAATTGCGTACATTCTCTGCACCTCCTTCAAAATACTCGCCTAAACTTAGGTAATGCCTTATTTACAGGCATTTTCAAACCCAGCCTGCGCGGTTTCAGCACATAGTGCCTACAAAATAAGATTATACAGTTCTTCGTATGAAAAGTCAACGAAAAGAATCGAAAATCCATAAGCATTTCTTTTTTGTTTGATTACGCAAAACACCTTGTTTACTATTATACAAGGCTTCGCAAAATTCTCTCAGAACAAAAAAACCGGCTCAGAAATATCTGAACCGGATACTATGCATTGGCTGGGGTACTAGGATTCGAACCTAGGGATAACGGAGTCAGAGTCCGTTGCCTTACCGCTTGGCGATACCCCAATGAAAACCACGAGACATATTATAGCATCTCGTGGCTATAAATGCAACTGTTATTTTTCAAAATCACGAATTATTTTCGTGTTATTGTATTTCTGCGTCCCTCAATGCAACAAAAAAGGCAGTAATTGATTCCACTACCCCAAGGCGCAGGATTTTTTGTATCTGACTAGGCGGCTTTTGATTTTTCGAGCGACGCGTACTTAAGGTACGCAAGGCGAGGAAAATCAAAAACAACAACGTCAGGGACAAAAAAGACCAGCCTTATTATTTTAATGCGTCGGTCAGCTGCGGCACTACCTGCTTCTTACGAGACATGCAGCCCTTCAGATAAGTACGATCTGCTGCATCGGAAGTGAATGCTTTATCTACTGCTTCTTTTGCACCTTCACCGCAATAAATTAAGTCGGTGGATTCATCCATAATATCGGTCAGCATCAAGAACAGCATATCTGCGCCGTGTTCTGCAAAGCTCTGCTCCATATACTGCTGCATACGAGGTTTCAGTTCCTGCAGTTCTTCACCGCTCATAGAAGTTACCTGACCAACACCGAATGTGGTATTGCCGGATTCAAATTTTTTGAAGTCCAGATACAGAATTTCTTTTTCTGTTTTGCTGCCCAATTCACTGCCGGCTACAAACATTTCTTTGGCATAAGCTTCTACATCTGCGATACCTGCGATTTCTGCCAGCTGCAGCGCAATGATTTTATCGGTTTCTGTGCAGGTAGGAGAACGGAAAGCCAGTGTGTCAGATAAAATAGCAGAACATAATACACCTGCAATTTTCGCTTCCGGCATTTTGTGTTCGTGTTTGTAAAGCATTGTCACAATTGTTGCGGTACAGCCTAAAGGCATATTGCAAAACATAATCGGTTCGCTTGTTTTGATACCGCCGATTTTGTGATGATCCACGATTTCTAAAATTTTCGCTTCTTCGATACCATCTGCACTCTGCGCAGCTTCATTGTGGTCTACCAGAATGATTTCCTGACCTGCCATATTGCCCAGCAATGTTGGCGCATCCACACCAAAATGATTCAGCACAAACTGTGTTTCCGGATTCAGCTCGCCCAGGCGACCTGCCGCATACCCTTCCCCTTTCAGTGCTGCATAACCGATAGCAGAACAGATAGAGTCGGTATCCGGATTTTTATGACCTGTAATATAAATACTCATGTTTTCACCCTCATACTTTATTTAAAATTAAAATTGTAAACACTCACAATATATTATTTTACACTGTCT
>JAFQHO010000018.1 GCA_017397925.1 Ruminococcus sp. | reverse complement strand
GTCGTGTCCCTCCAGTACTCGGAACATCTGGACTTTAAAGATATACTGAACTTCGCTGTTTGCATAATTTTCGAAAAAGCTGTAATCGTCCGTAGGAATACCTAATTTATTGCATAATTCTTCATATTCTGCAAGAGCTTCCTCATCATTCGGGTCGGGCTGTTCGGGGATTTCAAGCTTAAATACCGCAGTATTTGTACAGGCAGGAGCATTAATCATCGCCATACTTCCCGAATAAGATGTTATATATTTATCTTTTTCATCTGAACGCATTGGTTTTACAATACAAATGAAATTATCCTCTACGTGAGTTTTTCCGTAGGTGTTATAGAATTCCATTGCATCAATAAAATTCATCGGCGTCCAGTCGGGCAGTGTGCCGATAGCAGAATCCATTGAGTTGATATCTGCGGCAAGTACAGGCGGTATTGCTGTTGAAGAAGCAAGTACCATTCCTGCTGTTAAAAGGGATAAAAGTTTGTTTTTCATAGTAATTCCTCCATTCTGTTATTTTTTGGGATAACGTTGTTTAAGCTGCTTATTCATAAGTGCAGCGTGTTTCATATCTACAATGTAATGAACAATGCAGGTGAACAAGTAGATGAATACAACTGCTAAAAATGTCAGCATTGCTGATATGGCTGTGATTTTATACCACCCGAAAATATTTATCAGAAGCAATGTTATGATAAATATAAGAAGAAAATGTGCAATCCACAGCAGCAATAAAATCCTGCCGTTTCTGATATCAAGGCAAACAAGAAAAGCAGACGGCAAAGCGGTAATAAGACCGCTGAGAAGTATTTCCCATAATATTACGCTATCCATTTGCTGTTCTGAAATTGTCAGGTATATTGCTGTTACAATCAAAACAGCTGTTGTGATATTTACGAAATAGTGTAATAATGAGGAAAAGAATTCCTTTATCATTGTTATATCTCCTAAACGCCTAATCGGTTTTTTAAACTTCGGATGTATTGCCGTGATATTACAACATTTTCGCCATTTTTTAAATGTGCTTCCATTTTGCCGCTGAAAAGAGGCGAAAGATATTCTATTTTTTCAAGATTTACAATCATTGATTTTGAACATCGTGCGAAATCCAATGAAGAAAACTGCTCCTCAAGCTCATAAAGCTTATATTTTATCTCGTAAACATCTGAATGACAATAGGCAAAAATGCGATTTTCATTTGCCTCAAAATAATACACATCGCGATAATTAAGACGAACGATTTTATTGTCAAGATATCCGATCAGTTCTGTGTTGGAATTCTGGAATGTAAGCAGCATTGAAATCAACTGCTGGTCAGGCGAAGCGCATCTTACTATTATTACATCTTCTTCATCAGGATGAGGGGATTCGATTATAATTTTCATCATCGACCTCCGTTTTGTTTATGCGGTTTCTTGTATTGTCCCAAACCATTGCATACAATCAGTATTTTGATATTTTGTTTTCCATATTAATAATAGCACAAAAACGAGGACATTGTCAATACAACTTACTATCTAAAAAAAGCAACTTATACAAATTCGAAATATTTTTTGAAATATTTTCATTTTTCTCTTGCATTTTTTCAAAATATGGTGTATAATAAAAGAACAATTTAACAGACGGGAGCTTGTGTTACAGGCTGAGAGGGAGGTATAACCTCCGACCGATAACCTGATTTGGATAATGCCAACGTAGGGACGACTGTAAAGCGCTGACGCTTACACGTCGGTGCAATAAAATAATATTGCATAATTGGAAGCTATCGAAATCGGTAGCTTCTTTTTTATTACCGTCTGTTAAAAATATTTTTACGGAGGAATTGTATGTACAAAACACAAATGGAGGCCGCAAGAAAAGGCATAATCACAAAGGAAATGGAGGCGGTTGCTGCTAAAGAGTACCGTACTGCTGAGAAAATCCGCGAACTTGTGGCAAAGGGACAGGTAGCTATATGCGCCAACAGACTACACAAATGCATTGAACCCAACGGCGTAGGCTCGATGCTCTGCACGAAAATCAATGTCAATCTCGGTGTATCAAGGGACTGCAAGGATTATGACGTTGAAATGGAAAAGGTTATGACAGCGGTAAATATGGGAGCAGAGGCAATTATGGATTTGTCCTCTCACGGCAACACACAGCCATTCAGACAGAAGCTTGTGGCAGAATGTCCTGCTATGATAGGCACTGTTCCCGTTTATGACAGTGTAATTCACTATCAGCGTGATCTTTCCACTCTTACTGCAAAGGATTTCATTGATGTTGTAAGACTTCACGCTGAGGACGGAGTTGATTTTGTAACGCTCCATTGCGGTATTACACGTAAAACAATTGAGCAGATTAAAAAGCATAAGCGTAAAATGAATATCGTTTCACGGGGAGGCTCGCTTGTATTTGCGTGGATGTGTATGACAGGCAATGAAAATCCGTTCTATGAATATTACGACGAAATCCTTGATATCTGCCGTGAGTATGATGTGACAATTTCTCTCGGTGACGCCTGCCGTCCGGGCTGTCTTGCGGATGCAAGCGATGTTTGTCAGATTGAGGAGCTTGTACGCCTTGGTGAGCTTACAAAAAGAGCCTGGGAAAAGGATGTACAGGTTATGATTGAAGGTCCGGGACATATGCCTCTCGACCAGATTGAAGCCAATATGAAGCTCCAACAGACAATATGTATGGGCGCACCCTTTTACGTTCTCGGTCCTATTGTGACAGACATTGCACCAGGTTACGACCATATAACATCGGCTATCGGCGGTGCTGTTGCAGCGGCTTCAGGTGCGGCATTCCTCTGCTATGTAACCCCTGCTGAGCATCTTGCACTGCCCAATGTGGACGACGTAAAACAGGGTATAATTGCCTCAAAAATCGCCGCACACGCTGCCGATATTGCAAAGCATATTCCTCACGCAAGGGATATTGACGATAAAATGGCGGACGCTCGCAGAAACTTCGACTGGGATATGCAGTGGGAATGCTCCATAGACCCCGAAACTGCAAAGAAAATCCGTGACGACAGAAAGCCCGAAATTGAGGAAAGCTGTTCAATGTGCGGTAAATTCTGCGCAGTGAGAAGTATGAACAAGGCTCTTGAAGGCGAATATATTGATATTCTGTGAGGTGGCAAAATGGTAAAAATCAATGGCGAGGAATTGAATGTGGCAGGCACAACAGTTGCGCAGTATCTAATTGAAAGCGGTTACGATACAAAACGTGTAGCTGTTGAGCTGAATGGCGATATTCTGCCGAAAACTCAGTATGAAATCACAGTGATAAACGACGGTGACAATATTGAAGTTGTAAGCTTTGTAGGCGGTGGCTGATATGACAAAAGAAGAATGGTACAACGCACTTGCAATACGGCACGGAACAGATTTACAGCAGAAATTCTCATCCGCTTCTGTTGCCCTGTGCGGTCTTGGCGGTCTTGGCTCAAATGTGGCTGTTTCACTTGCAAGAGCAGGAGTTGGAACGCTTCGGCTCATAGACTTTGACAAGGTGGATATTTCAAATCTTCACCGTCAGCAGTATACGGTTTCACAGCTTGGAATGTACAAAACTGAGGCTATGAGGCAGACTATTTCAGCCATTTCTCCTTACTGTAATGTTATGACACACACTGTACGTCTTACAGAGAATAATTTGTCATTATTATCCGATTGTGAAATTATATGCGAGTGCTTTGACAATGCCGTATGCAAGGCAATGCTTGTAAATGGAATATCTGAGCATTATCCCGAAAAATATATTGTATCAGCTTCGGGAATGTCGGGACTTCATTCAAGTAATGCAATACTCACGAAAAAGCTGGGCAAACGGCTTTATATATGCGGTGATGGAACAAGCGATGTCAATACTGACGGAACGCTTTTTGCTCCCCGTGTAATGCTTTGTGCCGCACATCAGGCAAACGCAGTTCTGCGTATTATTGCAGGAAAATTCGAAGTGTAGAAAGGAAATTATTATGGAAGATAAACTTATTTTAGGCGGTCATGAATTTAATTCCCGTTTTATTCTCGGCTCGGGAAAATATTCCCTTAACCTTATTGAAGCAGCTGTCCGTGACGCAGGAGCAGAGATTATTACACTTGCTGTCCGCCGTGCAAACACAAAGGAGCAGGAGAATATTCTCGACTACATACCAAAAGGAGTAACTCTGCTTCCGAATACATCGGGGGCAAGAACAGCTGATGAAGCTGTCCGTATAGCAAGGCTTGCCCGTGAACTTGGCTGTGGAGATTTTGTAAAAATCGAGATTATGCGTGATACGAAATATCTGCTTCCCGATAACAGCGAAACTATAAAAGCTACCGAAATCCTTGCAAAAGAGGGATTTGTGGTACTTCCTTATATGTTTCCCGATTTGTATTCTGCCCGTGATTTAGTCAATGCAGGTGCGGCAGCTGTTATGCCTCTTGCAGCTCCTATCGGCTCTAACAAGGGGCTTGCTGCAAAAGAATTCATTCAGATACTCATAGACGAAATTGACCTGCCTGTTATTGTTGACGCGGGTATCGGCAGACCGTCACAGGCTTGTGAGGCTATGGAAATGGGTGCAGCGGCAATTATGGCGAATACAGCACTTGCAACAGCAGGCGATTTACCTCTTATGGCGGCGGCTTTCCGTCAGGCTGTTGAGGCAGGAAGAAAGGCTTATCTTTCGGGACTTGGACGTATTCTGACAAGAGGAGCCTCCGCTTCTGACCCTCTGACAGGCTTTTTACGGGATTGAGGTGCAAAATGGATAACAGATTTTTTGTTGACGGAGAACATCTTTCTCCCTCTGCGCTTGAGAAAAAGCATCGCCTTGAAACTGACCCTGCAAGCCGAACTAATCATATGGAATATATGAAGGGTATGGAGCAGATAAATTCCGATATTATGGATAAAGTGCTGTGGGAAATGAATAACTACGATTATTCACGATATACCGCAAAGGATGTAAAGGCGGCTCTTGAACACGAAACCTGCACAATTGAGGATTTCAAGGCTCTTTTATCCCCTGCAGCAGAGCCGTTTTTAGAGCTGATTGCACAGCGCGCAAGGCTTGAAACATCAAGGCATTTCGGCAATACGGTGTATATGTTCACGCCCCTTTATATCGCAAATTACTGTGAAAATTACTGCGTTTACTGCGGCTTCAACTGCTACAACAATATCAGCCGTATGAAGCTTAATATGGAGCAGATAGAAAATGAAATGCGTATAATCGCAGACAGCGGTATGGAGGAAATACTCATTCTCACGGGTGAAAGCCGCGCTCAGAGCAACATTGAATACATCGGTGAAGCCTGCAGGCTTGCAAGAAAGTATTTCCGTATGGTGGGACTTGAAATATATCCTGTAAATACTGATGAATACAAATATCTTCATCAATGCGGTGCAGACTATGTAACAGTATTTCAGGAAACCTATGACAGTGACCGTTATTCTGAGCTGCATTTGTTGGGGCATAAGCGTATTTATCCTTATCGCTTTGACGCTCAGGAACGCGCTTTAATGGGCGGTATGCGCGGTGTTGCATTCTCGGCACTTTTAGGACTTTCGGATTTCCGAAAAGACGCGCTTGCAAGTGCTTTGCACGTTTATTACTTACAGCGTAAATATCCCCACGCTGAAATGTCGCTGTCCTGCCCGAGATTGCGCCCGATTATCAACAATGACAAAATTAATCCCCTTGATGTTCACGAAACACAGCTTTGTCAGATTATATGTGCGTATCGCATTTTTCTGCCCTTTGTTGGGATTACCGTTTCTTCAAGGGAAAGTGAAAGTTTCAGAAACGGCATTGTTAAAATAGCCGCAACAAAGGTTTCAGCAGGTGTTTCAACAGGTATCGGCGACCACGAAAGCAAATACAATGGCAAGGAAACTGACGGAAATGAGGGAGATGAGCAGTTTGAAATCAACGATGCCCGTTCTCTTGATGTGATGTACAAAGATATTGCTGCGGAGGGCTTACAGCCTGTACTTAACGATTATATTTATATGTGAGGTGCTTGATTATGAAACAAATTGATACAACAATGTATTTCATTACCGACAGCACGGGTTACGGTGAAGAAGAATTCCTGTACCGTGTGGAAGAAGCCTGCAAGGGCGGTGTAACGCTTATTCAGCTTCGTGAAAAGGAGCGCACAACGAGGGAATATCTTGCCCTTGCTGAAAAGGTACACGAAATTTCACAGCGATACAATATCCCTTTGATTATTGATGACAGAGTGGATATTGCTCTTGCGGTCAACGCAGAGGGCGTTCACGTGGGACAGTCGGATATGCCTGTACATATTGCAAGAAAGCTTATGGGTGATGATAAAATTGTGGGGGCAACCGCAAAAACAGTTCCGCAAGCACTTGAAGCCCACGAGCAGGGCGCAGATTATCTGGGTGTGGGAGCGATATACCCCACCACAACAAAGGTGAAAACCGTGCTTACATCCGTTGAAACGCTGAAGGATATTGTCAAAGCTGTGCCGATTAAGGTCAATGCAATAGGTGGGCTGAACAAGGAGAATATACATATACTGAAAGACAGCGGAATTGACGGTATATGCGCTGTTTCTGCGATTATGAAAGCGGGTAGCCCCTGTATTGCAGCCAAAGAATTAAGGGAGGCTTTTTATGAATTGCAGAATTAATACTGCCCTTACAATTGCAGGAAGCGATTGCAGCGGAGGTGCAGGTATTCAGACTGACTTGAAAACTATGCTTGCAAACGGCGTTTACGGAATGAGCGTCATAACTGCTCTTACAGCACAGAATACTATGGGCGTTTCGGCAATTTCAGAGGTTTCTCCCGAATTTCTCGGTCAGCAGCTTGACGCGGTATTCACAGATATTTTCCCCGATGCGGTGAAAATCGGTATGACGGCAAATGACAGGCTTATTGAGGTTATTGCGGAAAAGCTCAGCTTTTACAAGGCGAGGAATATCGTAGTTGACCCTGTTATGATTGCCACAAGCGGCGCAAGGCTGATTTCTGAAAATGCTGTGAATATTCTCAAAGAAAAGCTTTTGCCCATTGCGACGGTTGTTACGCCTAATATCCCCGAGGCAGAGGTGTTATCAGGAATGAAGATTGCAAGCAAAACCGATATGGAAAATGCTGCGGTATTCATCAGCAAGTCCTACAGTTGCGCGGTGCTGCTCAAAGGTGGGCACAGCGTCAGCGATGCTGATGATTTGCTTTGCGATAATGGCGAAATATCCCGGTTTGAAGGGGTGCGCATAGATAATCCCAACACTCACGGCACGGGTTGTACTCTTTCCTCTGCTATTGCTTCCAATCTTGCCAAGGGTTGTGATATGAAAACGGCTGTGAAACTGGCAAAGGAATATATTTCGGGTGCTTTGTCTGCTATGCTTGACCTGGGTAAGGGCAGCGGGCCTGTACATCACGGATTCAACCTGTAATCTTCCCGTCTATATATATAACGCACAAGACCCCCAAAAGGTCACATTTTTTGGCAAAGTTTTTATATATAAATTTTCAATACTGTATATATAATAAGTTATATTGTCTTATTGAAACTGATACTCCAAATAAAATGTCTTGTATTTCAAAATGAAATATGTTATAATATTTATGAAGTCATGCAGTAAAAGCAAATCGTTATATAATTGAAAAGGTGATATAGAATGAATTTTTATGTTGGAAATAGTTTAGATGAAATAAAAAGGAACGATTATAATATCGAATTCTCTGATGACCTTTTGCAGTACATTTATAATCATCGTGAACAAATATCGGCTGATTCAAATGTATTATTTGAAGTCAATCCCTATTCTGATACTTTTTTAGAATATGAAAATGTTAGGGAAATAAATTATATATGTTCATTATGCATCGAAACAGGTATCATTGAAGGCTATGATGATTATGATAAAGGCGTTGAAATGATTAATGATTTATTACAATTAACGAAATCAGCATTACTGAATAAAAAAGGATTGATTATTATAGGAGATTAAATATTTTTCTAATACATAACGACAGCCTGAAATAATTTTCAAAAAACTCCCCGAAACGCAGTGTTTCGGGGAGTTTTTGTTTATATAGATTATCATATAATACAATTAAGAATATATATGAAAAAACTTGCTCAAAAAATGTGACCTTTTGACCTTCTCGTGCGTTATATATACAGAGGGGGAATAGATATGTTTTTTTATCCTATAGCATTCTTAATTACTTCAAATCTTTTTATCATAAAGTCAACGATGGATACGTTTTCGCCGCCGAAGGACATCATTCCGCCACCGCCGAATCCACCGCCCCACATACCGCCGAAGCCGCCGCCCCAGCCGCCAAAGCCGCCAAAGCCTCCGCCTCCGCCTGTCTGGAGTCCGTTTGCACTTTTTGCAATATTTGTTTCAAACTGGTCAGCTGTGAAAAGAAATCGTGGATCTGACTTTACGTGATTTCTTATAAGTTCGGCATACGCATTAACGCTCTGCTCAGGATTGCTGTAAAGAGATGTTATTTCTCTGACATATCCTATGTATCTCTCGTAATACTCCTGTACCTGTAAGAGATTTTTTATCATAGGACGTTGATTTGCATCAGCCTGGTAAAGACCTGTCTTGATGTCTGATTCGGCAGATGCACCGTAATCCATAAATCCGCCTAAAGCAAGGTTATAATCCCAGCCAACATAGCTCATCTTTCCGTCATTGTACATAACGTAGAAGTTGTGCGGCATCATTCCGTTATAGCTGTCATAGTTACACATTACAGCGTTAACAGCAAATCCCTTGAGGAAGCTGTCTACGTCGATTACGTCTTCTACAAATTTATAATCATTGGGAGTAACGCGGTTTATAGCGTCCACTACTTCCTTGATATGAACTTTTTCAATATCGTCTCCTACTTTTGTATCAAAATAATCAAGAGACATATTTGTTGTAAATGTGCTGTTGCAATCCTGACCCTTTTCAGCTGCTTTATAAAGGCAGGCATCGCTGCTTGTAGAAAGTCGCTCAGTAAGAGTCTTTCCCGGCTGTTCAGCAAGGAGATAAAAGCTGAAAAGCTGACCGTTGAGATGCATATCGGTATAGCTGCATTTAGGAGCATAGGCGCCGATTTCGTGCATTGCATTATAGCAGAGCATATCTCTCATACAGGATGGGTCAGAGAACATATTATTCATACATATTTCTGTCAGACCGCGGTAATTCTTTGTTTTATCGTATTTATCAAGCTTAACGCGGAAGCTGAATTTATCACGTCCTGCCTGTGCCACAGATGAACGTGAGGTATTACCCTTTGTTCTGATAGCAACATTTTCAATAAGCTCGCCGTCAATAACTATATCGCAGGCATAATATTCTTCTGTATCTGAATTTGCAATGAGGTGGTTCCACTGTGCTTCATCCATTTGTATATCGATTTTATGCACCTGCTCAGTTGCAAACAGTCCGTCGTAAAGCAGTTCTGCTGTATCGCTGTTGTTAATGCCCTTGTAAATTGCCGGAGTATCGGCTGTAAATGTACTGTTTCCTGTATCTGTAAGCATACCTATGCCCCCTGCAAACAGCTTGTAATCTGTGCCGCTGCTGATTTCAGGAGATGAAACAAGGGCATAACTGAATTTTTTCAGTGTATTCACATCAAACACGATATTTTCAGAGCTGTCAGTCAAGGCAATAGGGTTATTCTTTTCCCATTCCTTCACAAAATCAAAGAGATATGCTGCCTGTGAAGCTGTAAGGTTTTCACACTGATAATCTGTAGCGGTAGCAAGCACATTTCCGCCTGTAACACTTACTCCTGTTACAGCTCTCAGACCTCTGTCACCGCAGGCTATTACTGTTCCGTCGGTTATTGTGAGTGTTGTTTCTGCCTGTACAGCGTCATTTCCTGCCTTTGCAGAAATCTTTCCGCCCTCGATTAAAACATCGCCCTTTGAAGATTTAAGCGCATCTCCCTCAGCGTCTACGTTGATTTCTCCGCCTTTGATTGTAAGGGATGAT
>JAFQHO010000003.1 GCA_017397925.1 Ruminococcus sp. | reverse complement strand
TGTATATACCGCACCGACTGCCACAACTGCACGGGCTTTTTGCCACACCTTGCCGCTGACTGCCCGCGGAAAGTGCCCAGTAAAAAGAGCCTGCCTGATATGGAATCAAACAAGCTCTTATCAGATATTACTCTTACTGTATGGAGTAATAGTTGAGCTTAATCAGATTTCTGGATAATCGATATCATTCTTATCAAGAATAGCTTTGAGCTTATCTATGTAGTCATACAGTCTTTGAATTTCTATCCAATTGCCATGACACAAATTATCAGCCTCTTCCAATTCTTGACGAATGAGCTCATAATCCTCCCACTTCAGGCACTTGTGATTGTGGCTGAAAGCACAGTAATCATTCATCACGGCTCAGCTCCTTCCGGTAATCCATGACGTTTTCTCATGGAAACGGCACCGTCAATCATAATGTCATAGGCATTATTGATAATTCTGTCAATGATAGCGTCAGAAATAGGGCTGTCATTATCCGGATCAGGATTTATACGATTATACCAGCCTTCCGAGTGATACTGTGTGCAAAATATCATGGATTTCTCGATTCTTGACTCAATTATCTCCAGTAAATCGTAGCTTTCATTTGCATTAAGTTTTCGTATCAGCCATTCATCAAGTATCAATAAATCGACTTTCTTGTACGCATTGATTACTTTGCTGAATTCTCCGTTTATTCTTGCAATATTCAGTTCATCAAGAAGTTCCGGCATTCTGATGTAACGTACGGTTTTAAACTTGCGACAGGCAGCGTTTCCCAATGCACAAGCAATATATGTCTTACCATTTCCTGAGGCACCTTTAAGGATGATATGTCTGCCATTTTCAATATAGTTGCAGGTAGCAAATCTAAGCATTTTACCTTTGTCAAGATGTCTGTCTTCAATGTATTCAATACCTTCTATTGTAGCAGAAGCATCAGAGAATCTGGCATTTCTGATAAATCTGATAAGCTTATTGTCCTGTCTGCGATTCCATTCACTATCGACAAGCAGTGCAAGTCTGTCCTCGAATCCAAGCTGATTATAACTTTCTGAATCTTCAATCTGACGTTCAAGTTCAGATGCAAAAGCATTCATCTTCATCGCACGAAGGCGTTCAATTGTGTTATTCAGCATTACCGCCACCGCCTTTCTTCCAGTAAGCAGCACCACGTGTAATGCCGTAATCATTATTATCAGTTTGGGTTGTAGTGTCGGTATCTCTGTTATTCTTTAAGAGTGTTGTAATTGTACGAATAGAAGGAGAAGAAGAAAATGCCAGCATTCGCTCACAAGCAGCTTCAAGCTTCTTTTTGCCATAACGTTTACCAAGTTTTGAAAGACTTACACATGACTTGTAACCTTGTTCAACGGCATTACCGGAAGTCAGGAAATATTTTACAACTTCCTCAACTGACTTTCCTATAGTTTTTGCCCATTCTTTAAATTCATCGGCATTGCAATTCAGATATTCACGATGTCTGTCCGGCATGTGTTCAGGTTTTATAATTGGCTGCACACTGAATTTTGTAAGTCTTTTATGAGATGTCATACGGCTTCCCTTGAAGTATATTTCAACAATATCTCTTGTCAGTCTTATCTGTACCTGTTCTCCGATAAGGTCAAACGGAACAGAATATTTATTTACACCGTCACTAATGAGATAATCATTGCCAACGGTCTGCTGTTTCCATACAGACGGCTCGTATGGCTGTTTAGGAAGTGGCAGCATAAACTCCTTTTCTTCGGCAAGATACGCTTCTTTACGGTTTCCTGGACGTTTCTGAAAAGGCTTTGTATTGATAAATTCAAGACGTTCCGCAACTGCTTCTTTAACCTCTGAAAACGAGAAAAACTTATGTTCACGAAGTGCTGCCGTAATCCATGTGGTTGAAAATCCAACAGAACGTTCTACAAGACCTTTATCCTGTGGTTTACGTACACGGGCAGGAACAATAGCAGTACCATAATATTCGGCAAGTTCCTGATAGCTTTGATTTAACTGCGTTTCATAACGTGTATTTGCTGTTACTCCTGTTTTAAGATTGTCAGGCACAAGGATTCTTGTGACGCCTCCGAAATACTCATAAGCGTGAACATGGCACATAAGCCAGTTTTCCTGCTTCATATCAGTGCATGCCTCTAGGTAAAGATAATTGCTGCAAGGCAATGCAGCAACAAAAAGATATGCTTTGTATTCTTCGCCTGTAATTGAATCAAAATACGGGATTGTACCACCTGCCCAGTCTACCTGCATTGTATCTCCGGGTTTATGTGTTACACGCATTGTTGCTTTAGTTGCACGAGCCCAGCGGCGATATTTGTCACCAAACTGCGTACTCATGTAAGGAGTTTCGCCATTTGCATAGGCATGTTCGCAGTATTCCTGCCACAGCAGTGTAAGTGTCACGCCTTTCTTGGAAAGCTCCTTGTGGATGTAGTCGTAGTTGGGTTCAGCATAATGACTGCCTGCTGTTTTTCTTTCAGGATAGAACAGCTTTTCGAGTTCGGAATTGGTTATGGAATCATCCAACTGCCAATTCACATGATACTTTTCTGAAAGCTCCAGAACATTCTTAACAGTATGATGTGAATGTCCTGTGCTTGCTGCAATCTGTCTCAGGCTATATCCGTTATGGCTTAATCTGAGAATTTCTTTATAGTCCACCATTTTGATAGACCTCCTTGATATGTAGTCACGTATTCAACGTGCCATATCAAGTATATCATATTTTGCCGCGCAGTGCCCGTGGGCAGTCAGCGGAAAGGTGCGGCAAAAAGCCCGTGCAGTTGTGGCAGTCGGTGCGGTATATACATTAGTATTAATAAGTCGATATTATTATTCAAAGCTTCACTTAATAGATCCACCAATGTCAAGCAAAGACAAAGCTGCAAATTTAATCGCACTTAAACTTGCATAAAGATGCAAAAACCTCCCTGAAAAAACAGGGAGGCTCTTGATGCAATATTTAGTTGACCAAAAGTTGTCCAAATGCAATTTGCAACTTCTGGAAAATACGTAAACACGCCAAATAAATGGGGTGGTACTTATCTCTTTGAGAACTGAGGAGCGCGACGAGCAGCCTTGAGACCGTACTTCTTTCTCTCCTTCATTCTTGGGTCACGAGTGAGGAATCCAGCCTTCTTGAGAGCGGGACGAAGCTCAGCATCGAATTCGAGGAGAGCTCTGGAAACACCGTGACGGATAGCACCAGCCTGACCAGTAACACCGCCGCCTGTAACAGTGCAAACGATATCGAACTTGTCGAGGTTATCAGTGAGAGCGAGGGGCTGACGAACGATGAGCTTGAGAGTCTCAAGACCGAAGTAATCATCAATACCTCTGCCGTTGATAGTAACATTACCAGTACCGGGATAGATTCTAACTCTTGCAACGGAGTGCTTTCTTCTGCCTGTTCCGTAGTAGTATTTAACCTTTGATTCGTACATTTTAAAGCACCTCCTTAAAGTGTGTAAGCAACGGGCTTCTGAGCCTCGTGCTTATGCTCTGCACCCTTGTAAGCCTTCAGACGCTTAATCTGAGTTCTGCCGAGGGAGTTGTTTGGGAGCATACCGTTTACAGCGATTGTCATAGCTCTGTCAGCCTGATTAGCCATCATATCCTTGTAAGAAATGGACTTAAGACCGCCAATCCAGCCTGTGTGCCAGTAATACTTCTTCTGCTCAAGCTTTCTTCCTGTAAGGATAGCCTTATCGCAGTTAATAACGATTACGTGGTCTCCGCAGTCAACGTGGGGAGTGTATGTGGGCTTGTGCTTGCCTCTGAGAATATGAGCAGCCTTAGCAGCAACTCTACCGAGAGGCTGTCCTGCAGCGTCAAGGATATACCAAGTTCTGCTAACTTCTGCAGGCTTTGCCATTGTAGTAGACATAGTTTTTTCCTCCTGAATATTTTTGGGAATTCGGGGAGCATAGCTCCCTTTGGTTGAAAAGTGCGATATATCGCATTTCCAACAGTGACAATAAATATTATACACGAAAAGGAAAGAAAAGTCAATGGTTTTTTTGGATTTTTTTCAATCTATACCATAGTTTCTCTTTAATTCTCTTAGTTTTTCTCGTTTTCTCTCCATTTCTCTTTTTTGAAATACGATTTTGCGGCACAAACTTTATGAAACTTTATTGTAGATATTTGTTATATCTGCACAATGATTTGCTATCAAAATACCCCGTAATTCCGCGTGCAGATACAGAATTACGGGGGAGAGGCGTATCAATATGAAGAAATGTGGTCGATGTGAACGTATCCATTGTGGATTACGCCGTCGCCGAATGTAAACTCAACATATACAAATCCGAGTTCGTTAGGGGCAGTGAGGACAGAGATATCCTGATAAGTGTCGAGAATACAGAGAACAGCGCCGTTGTAGTTACCTTCTGCACGGAGATTTACACCGCAGTCAGAGGAAACGAAACAGTTAGTTCTTGCACATTCAGTATAAGCATCGCCGCTTGGAGGAAGTTCCGAAATAGTAGAGGTATGTATGAAATATGTTTCTCCTGTTTCAGCGATTGTGCAGTTTGCAAAGCCGTTTTTATAATAATTTATAATAAGGTATGTGTCTGTGTCAATGATTCTTGCAATATTATTTTTATCGAATTCAGCGGAGGTACGTCCATTTGCGCCAATGAGGCTTGAAATGTAGTGAGAGGGTGTATTTGCAGGAATCTGAGGTGCCTGTGGAGTAGTTTCTGTTGCGGAAGGCGCAGTAGAAACTGTAGTTGTTGTGCTTTGTTCAGCCTCAGAAGCAGTTGTTGAGGCTGTAGCAGCAGTTGTAGTAGTTGTAGATGTAGTTGATGTTGTAGTTACAGTTGTAGTTGTAACGGGTTTTTTGTTGCTTTCAGGCATAACAGTAGAGCAGTGAATATAGCCGTCAAAAATAGCGCCTGTTTCGGTGATTGCAGCCTTAACAAAAATCCATTCTCCCTGATTTTTAGAGGGGTCGCAGGTGAGAATAGTACCGGTTGAGATTATACCGAGCTTTTCGCCGTTAGGTGAAGTTCTGAGATTACATCCTACAGGGCTTGTAACCTCCCACTGCTTGCTTGACATATCAACAGAAGGGATAGAGGGGCCTGCAGGGAGAGAAGGAGTTGCAGGAGTTGAAGGAATGATAGCGCCTGTTGAAGGGCCGTCCAACATAGTCTGACAATAGCCTATAATAGATGAATCGTAGTAGGGGTAGCTCTTATATTTTACCATATCGTCGCCGCCGTTGCCTTCTATTGTATATATAAGGCCTGCAGCGTAATCAATTCCGATAACAATACCTATGTGATCAGCTTTTCCATCGGGAATTCTGCTTGTTTCAAATACGATCAGATCGCCGATCTTAGGGAGCTGACCTGATGTTCTGGGGATAAACAGACCTTTTTTCTCATAGTAGCTTTTGTAGCCTTCCATAGGGTAGCCGCTGTCAGTGAGATACTGGTTATCACAGTAGGCAAGCTTGGGGATTTTATCGCCTAAACCGCATCTGTAAGCTGACAGATGTACAAACATGGCACACCAATCGCAGTTACTTACATTATAATGCAGCGTAGCTTCGTTAGTTCTGCCTGAGATATAATCAAGCTCCATAGCCGTATCAACAAATTTCTGCGCATTTGAATAAGCTTCAACCTCAGAAGTATTGCCGCTTCTGAGAATTGGCAGAAGTGTTGAAACTGCAACAACTGCAGAGCATAATGCGCTTGTTACTCTTTTGACAAATTTGTTCATTAAAAAAACCTCTTTTCATATTATATACATTAGTTTTCAGCAGTAATGAAACTGCCGTATTGTTGTGTTTATTACTCCCTCGTAAAATATTGCTCCAATTTTGAACAATACTATTTGCACAAAGCGCCCACACGCAATATGTGCAAAGTTCACAAAACTTTTTTAATAAATTGTTACATTGTGTTATCTTTATCATCTCACAAGTAATATTATACTATATATTTTTTTAAATGTCAATACCTTTTTGAAAAAATTCATAAAATTCTATTGACGAAAGACTTTTTTTTGTGTATAATAACATTGAGTTGAAAAGAAAGTGAGAAATACAAAAAGTTAAAATAAGTGCAAAATGCACTACGAAAATGTGGTAATTTTGGTTATATTTAACAAATCGTATTTTTCTTGCAACAAAATCGCTTTTTTTTGACACTATATTAATGAAGCGATAAATAATGCTGAATCATCCGACATACTCTCATGAGAAAACACCACACATACATATAGAAAGGGACGTGAAAACCTATGACTGAAAACTTTACTGAAGATGTACGACTTGCATCCAAAGGCGATACAGCCGCTTTTTCAAGACTTTATGCACTCATATATGAAGACTTGTACAAAATCGCCCTGTACAGCCTGAGGAATACCCACGATGCCTGCGACGTTGTAAGCGATACAGTTCTTGACGCTTTCTGTACAATCGGCAAGCTTAAGGACGAAAAGGCGTTCAGAGGGTGGATAATGCGTATACTCTCAGCGAAAATCAAGCGTAAACAGCGTGAATATTTTGTCGATACCGTTGAACTGACCGAGAGTGTAGAACCTGCGGTAGAGTTCAACTGTGAAATGTCAGAGCTGAAACACGCTATGGACAATCTTGATCCACAGTCAAGACTGTGTCTGTCAATGTCTGTCATTGAGGGCTACACAGGCGATGAGATATCACAAATATGCGGAATAAATGCCAATACAGTCCGTTCGCTCATATCGAGGGCGAAGAAAAAACTGCGTATGGCAATAGACAAATAAGGCAACACCGCACAAAGCCCACCTGACGGCTTTATACGAAATCTGCTTGCATCTTTCGTGCGAGCCTTGTGCGGTATTACCTGAAAGGAGAATAATTATGAATTACAATGACGAAAATGTTAAAAAGGCAATGGAAAATGTGGAAATCCCCGAGGAGATTTCCCCTGATAATATGAAGAAGATGCTTGACGAAAAAGCCCCTGCAAAAAAGCGTTCAAGCCGTATATCAATGGCAGGGCGTATAACAGCAGCGTCAGCTGCCTGCGCCGTAATAGTCGGAGCTGCAATGGGAACAAAAGGACTTATTAATCGTGATGATTTTCATTTATTCGGGGATTGCAGCTGCAGCAGTCTGGAGTCTATGCCGGGGGAAAGTGAAGGAAGCGAGGTAAGCGGCGTTCAGATTGCAACCTCTGATAAGAACGAGGTAGAGGCAAAAGGCCCATATATGAAAGGTGCTGAGTCCTATGAGCAGGTTTACAAGCTTGTGGAAAAAGCACAAAAGAACAACAAAGATAACTTCCTTTATGCAGGAGACAGGGTATTCTTTGAGAATGCAGTAGTAGATGATGTGGTGTCTGCCGCTCCCGAAGATAGAGGCGAACTCAAGGGTGATGTATCCTCATCTACAAATGAAAGCTTTGTAAGCGGCGGAATGGGCGGCGAAACAGAGTCTGAACAGGAGCTTATTATAGGAAGTGACGATAATAACAGAAGTGACTCCGAAATGGAATCTCCTGAATTACCTCCCGTTGAAGAAACAAACGAATCCACAACAGAGGGAGATAAAAAAACTTCTATTAAAGGTACAACCGAACCCGCAACAGGGGAAACTACAGAAACTCCCACTGAGGAAATTGTTACAGAACCCACAGAAGCACCTACAGAGGAAATGACCGAAGAAGCAACCGAAGAAGCGACTGAGGAAACAACAGAGGAAAATGAAGATGAGGACGAGGATGACTACTCCGACACATACAGCCAGGAGGAAAACGTCCTTGAAGCTGATATTGTAAAAACTGACGGTGAGAGGATTTACTGTTTGTTCAATGAGTACGATTTTGAAAATGCGTCAAAATATGGCGGAAATTATGCTGCAATGCGTATTGCCTCTGTTGATGACGGTGATATTACAGATGCATATACTCTTAATATAGAGTATGACTGCGGTCTGGGCGATGAATGGGAGAAAAATATATCTGTAAATGATATGTACATTTACAATGATATGCTTGTAGTTGTAGGCGCTGTAAACGCTTATCACGACACTTATACAGAATTCGGCTGGGATTATGACGGTGAATACCAGTTCTACGATGAAAATACATCAACATTCGTTTCTTTCTATACACAGGAGAATGAACCTCAGCATCTTGGCACATACACACAGGACGGACGTTATAATGATGTGCGTATATCTCCTGAGGGATATATGTATCTTATTACAGGATATACAACAGATTATTTCTCTGATATTGAGGGCAGCGACGACCTTGAAAATTATATTCCTAAATGCGGAGTTGATAACTCTGCGTATATTCCTTGTAAAAGTATACTCCTTCCTGAAAATGAACTTGACAATTACGAATATATGAGCTATACTGTAATTGGAAGCATTGACCTGACGGTATCGGGAGAGTTTACAGCTTGTGATACAAAGGCGCTTGCAGGCTACAGCGGAGACATATATTCCTCAGAGGATAATCTCTACACAGCAACAGGCTGGGAGGATACAGATATTACACGAATTGCCATAGACGGCGGACAGATTGTCCCACAGGCAAGCGGTACTGTTGATGGAGTTGTAAAAGACCAGTTCTCTTTCAGTGAGTACAACGGCTATCTCCGAGTTGCCACAACTATTGATAAGTGGGTTGATAACGGAAATATCATAAAGGACGCACTTGATATTCCCTATGAAAGCCACCGTATAAATCATAATAATGTTTATGTTCTTGATATGGATATGAATATTGTGGGCAGCGTAGAGGGCTTCGGCAAGGATGAGAGCATAAAATCCGTAAGTTTCAGCGGAGATATGGGCTATGTTGTAACATATGAACAGACAGACCCTCTCTTTGCAATTGACCTTTCAGAACCTGCAAATCCCTTTATTACAGATGAATTCAAGATTTTAGGCTACAGCACATATATGCAGAAATGGGATGAGGGACTTCTCCTTGGATTTGGTGCGGATGCCGATGAAAGAGGTGTAGAAAACGGTATAAAGCTTGTTATGTTTGATAATTCCGACCCCTACGACCTTAAAGAAGTTGGACTTTACCCCATTCATCACGAGGGAAACAGTTATATCTATTCAGAAGCGATATGGGAGCGAAAGGCACTTCTTATAGCTCCGAATAAGAATCTTATCGGTGTGCCTGTTACTGTAGAAACCTATAGTCCCGAGTATCATTTTACATCAGATTCTAAATATATGTTCTTCTCCTATGAAAATGGTGAGTTTGTCTTTAAGGGCGAGCTTAGTATGGGGGATATTAATGGTTACGGTGGCAGCCGTGCCGTTTATATCGGAAATTATGTGTACGCTGTTTCTCAGAACTGCTTTGTTTCAGCTGATATTGAAACTCTCACCGAGGTTGACCGCTTCAATTTTGAAGATTACGGCGATATGTAATAGTTATAGCTATGCCGTAAAAATGCAAGGTGATATTTATGAAGAAATTTATATATGCTATATCCGCAATTGTTATCTCTGCTGCGGCTTTATTCTCATGCGGTAATGATGAAGGTGTACTTTTGGAACATACCGAGGACGCTTACCACATAGTTGAAACAGAGCCTGTTTCGACCTTGCCGAAAGTCAGACCTGCCGTTGAAAAAACATCGGCAGTTGAGGATGAAACTGAGGAAAGCACTGAAACTACGGCAATAGCTGATGATAAATCCGATGAAAAGGATGAAAGCAGCCAGACTGCAACAAAAGTTCCTGATGAGCCTGCTGAAGCTACAGAGGCTCCCGAAAACAATGAGCCTCCTGCTGATAATTCGGGGGAAAATACCGTAGTTGAGGAAACTCCCACTGAGGCAGAGCGTGAGGAATATTACCTTGAGGGCGTTGTTTACAGAAAACTTGATAAATCTGTGCTTATTAAAGAAGTTGATTTGTCGCTTATGACTGTAGGCGTCAGTGACGCTGAACTTATGAATTCTCTTGAAATCGGAGATAAAATACAAGTTGTACACGACGGTTATATTCTTGAAAGTTATCCTGCACGGTTATCAAAGGTTTATTCCGTTGAAGTGACTGAGAAGGCGCTGTATAAAGCGGATGTGAAGCATTTTGTATGCGATAATCCTGCTGTAAGTGAGTCCTTTACTGTACTTCTTCCTGAGGATTGGACAGTTTCAGAGATTGAATATCCCACAGAGGGGGATTTTACCGACTGGGGCTACCGTATTATACCAAAGGGGGAAACGACAGGACTTGACATAACCTGGCACAGCTCATTCTCTATCCGTGAGCCTTATGATGTATTCCCCGTAACTGTTAACGGATATGATGCGAAAAAATACGGAGCAAACGGCAAATGGCGTTTCTATGGCTATGAAAACGGCTATGTGGCTTCAAATAATTTCTATAATACCGGCAAATACGATGAATATGCCGATGAATTTGAGTTTATACTGAATACTCTTGTGTTCGGACAGCACGACTTTATAGGCGAATAATGAAAAAGCTCCCCGTTCTGATTCGGGGAGCTTTCAGCATGTATAATTGTTTAAGGCGAGCAATTTCAGAACGAAATTCAGGTTTTTAGAGGTTTCTTTGTGTAAATGAAAAAAGAAGCCCGAAAATTCGGGCTTCACATAAATTAGAAAAGACATAAATGTGTAGAACAAAAGAAAGGAGACAACAAAACGAGTGATAAATAGTTCTTAGTATTTACCACTATTGATATTATACCGTATTTCCCGAATACAGTCAAGTAAATTTGTAAAAAAAATCTGCGATTTGTAACTTTTCACAACAACTAACTGTTTCAATTCAGCAAATTAGCCAAATATTTCAAATAATATGTTTTATGGTGCTAACATAAATTGTTTTTATATGCCAAAAAAATGTTTACAAAGCGGTTACTTTGTGGTATAATTATATTTGAAGTTGTGAGCCAGGTTAAAATGAAACGTCATTGTTACATTTTTAACAGGCAAAAACTGAAAAAATTTTTTAATGGAGGTCATTACCAATGGCAATCAAAAGAAAAATGAAAACCATGGATGGTAATAACGCCGCTGCTTGGGTGTCATATCCCTTTACCGACGTTGCTGCTATTTATCCTATCACTCCCTCATCTGTTATGGCTGAGGTTACCGACAGCTGGTCTGCAAAGGACAAGAAGAACCTTTTCGGACAGCCTGTAACAGTTGCAGAAATGCAGTCTGAGGCTGGTGCTGCTGGTACAGTTCACGGTTCACTTTCCGCTGGCGCACTTACAACTACATACACAGCATCACAGGGTCTTCTCCTGATGATTCCTAATATGTACAAGATTGCAGGTGAGCTTCTTCCTAACGTAATTCACGTTTCTGCTCGCTGCGTATCTTCACACGCTCTTAACATCTTCGGTGACCACTCCGACGTTTACGCTTGCCGTCAGACAGGTTATGCAATGCTTTGCTCCGGTTCTGCTCAGGAAGTTATGGACCTCGGTGCTGTTGCCCACCTTTCCACAATAAAGGGCAGAGTTCCTTTCCTTCACTTCTTCGATGGTTTCCGTACATCACACGAAATCCAGAAGATTGAGACTTGGGATGACGAAACTCTCCTCTCACTCCTCGATAAGGATGCAGCTCAGAGATTCCGTGATCAGGCTCTCCACCCAGAGGCTCCTGTTCTCCGCGGTACAGCTCAGAACCCTGACATCTTCTTCCAGGCTCGTGAGGCTTGCAACAAGTACTACGATGCTCTTCCTGCTATCGTTGAGGATTACATGAACAAGATCAATGACCTCATCGGTACAGATTATAAGCTCTTCAACTACTATGGTGCTGCTGATGCTGAGCATATCATCATCGCTATGGGTTCAGTTAACGAGACAATCGAAGAGACAATCGATTACCTCAACGCTGCAGGCGGTAAGTACGGTCTTGTTAAGGTTCGCCTCTACAGACCTTTCGTTGCTGAAAAGCTCGTTGAAGTTATTCCTGAGTCTGTTAAGAGAATTTCTGTTCTCGACAGAACTAAGGAGCCCGGTTCTCTCGGTGAGCCTCTCTACCTCGATGTAGTAGCTGCTCTCAAGGGTACTAAGTTCAACGATACTCCTATCTTCACAGGCCGATATGGTCTTGGTTCCAAGGACACAGTTCCTGCTCAGATCGTTGCTGTATTCAAGAACGAGACAAAGCCAAGATTTACAATCGGTATCGAGGACGACGTTACTAACCTTTCACTTCCTCTCGAGGCTAACCCTGACTCTGCTCCTGCAGGCACAACAGCTTGTAAGTTCTGGGGTCTTGGTTCTGACGGTACTGTTGGTGCTAACAAGAACTCTATCAAGATCATCGGCGACCACACAGACCTCTATGCACAGGCTTACTTTGCATATGACTCAAAGAAGTCAGGCGGTGTAACTATTTCCCACCTCCGTTTCGGTAAGACACCTATCAAGTCTACATACCTTATCAATAAGGCTGATTTCGTAGCTTGTCACAACCAGAGCTATATCGACAAGTATGATATGGTTTCTGATATCAAGCCCGGCGGTACATTCCTCCTTAACACTATCTGGTCTCCTGAGGAGCTTGATAAGAACCTCCCAGGTCAGGTTAAGAGATATATCGCTCAGAACAACATCAACTTCTACACAATCGACGGTGTTAAGCTCGGTAAGGAAACTGGTATGGGTACACGTATCAATACTATCCTCCAGTCTGCTTTCTTCAAGCTTGCTAACATCATTCCTTTCGAGGAAGCAGTTGGCTACATGAAGGCTGCTGCTGAGGCTTCTTACGGCAAGAAGGGACAGGACATCGTTGAGAAGAACTGGAATGCTATCGATGCTGGTCACCAGAACATCGTTAAGATTGACGTTCCTGCTGCTTGGGCAGACGCTGCTGATACTCAGATGGGTATGGCTGCTGTAACTTGCGAGGACAAGAACCTCCAGGATTACGTAAACAACATTCAGATCCCCTGCAACGCTCAGAAGGGTGACACTCTCCCTGTTTCTACATTCGTAGACATGGCTGACGGTACATTCCCACAGGGTTCTGCTGCTTTCGAGAAGCGCGGTATCGCTGTTGACGTTCCTGAGTGGATTCCTGAGAATTGTATCCAGTGTAACCAGTGTGCTTATGTATGTCCTCACGCTGTAATCAGACCTGTTGCTCTTACAGAGGAAGAGGCTGCTAATGCTCCTGCAGGTGCTAAAATCGTTGACTTCAAGCCTGCTATGGGCGGTCTTAAGTACATGATGACTGTTTCTACACTTGACTGTACAGGATGCGGCGTTTGTGCTAACGTTTGTCCTGCTAAGGAGAAGGCTCTCGTTATGAAGCCTATCGCTTCTCAGATGGATCAGCAGGATGTATTCGCTTACGGTACAACTATCGACGAAAAGGCAGAGGTTGCTGCTAAGTTCAAGGCTGACACAGTTAAGGGCTCACAGTTCAGACAGCCCCTCCTTGAATTCTCCGGCGCTTGTGCTGGCTGTGGTGAGACACCTTACGCTAAGCTCGCTACACAGCTTTTCGGCGACAGAATGATGATTGCTAACGCTACAGGTTGTTCTTCAATCTGGGGTGGTTCTGCTCCTTCAACTCCTTACACAGTTAACAAGCAGGGCAGAGGTCCCGCTTGGTCTAACTCACTCTTTGAGGATAATGCTGAGTTCGGTTACGGTATGTATCTCGCTCAGGAGACACTCAGAGCAAGAGTTACTGAGAAGGTTAAGGCTCTTGAGGCTAAGACAGAGTGTGCAGACGTTAAGGCTGCTATCGCTGAGTACTTCGAGACATACAACAACGGCGCTGCTAACAGCGTAGCTACAGATAAGCTCGTAGCTGCTCTTGAGGCTTGCGGATGCGACGACGCTAAGGCTATCCTTGCTGAGAAGCTCTATCTCTCCAAGAAGTCACAGTGGATCCTCGGTGGTGACGGTTGGGCTTACGATATCGGTTTCGGCGGTCTCGACCACGTAATTGCTTCCGGTAAGAACGTAAATATCCTCGTATTCGATACAGAGGTTTACTCAAATACAGGCGGACAGGCTTCTAAGTCCACACCTACAGGTGCTATTGCACAGTTCGCTGCTGCTGGTAAGGTTGTTAAGAAGAAGGATCTTGCTGGTATCGCAATGAGCTATGGTTACGTATACGTTGCACACGTTGCTATGGGTGCAAATATGAACCAGTGTATCAAGGCATTTGCTGAGGCTGAGGCTTACGACGGTCCTTCTATCATCATCTGCTATGCTCCTTGTATCAACCACGGTATCAAGACAGGTATGGCTACAGCTCAGGCTGAGGAGAAGAAGGCTGTTGAGGCTGGTTACTGGCACCTCTACAGATACAACCCTGCACTCAAGGAAGAGGGCAAGAACCCATTCATCCTTGATTCTAAGGCTCCTAACACAGATGAGTTCAAGAACTTCCTTATGGGCGAGGTTCGTTACAACTCACTTGCACGTGCTAACCCTGAGCGCGCTGAGAAGCTCTTCGATGCTGCTGTTGCTAACGCTAAGGATAGATACGATTATCTTACACGTCTTACAACTCTCTACGGACAGGACTAATTCAAGACGTATACATCTTTGATGTAAAAAATATGCTGTAACGATATTTATCCCCCCTCGGTTTATTCGAGGGGGGATTTTATGTCTGTTGATTTAGCATATGGAAAATAAATAAGAAAAATGTGTAAAATTGCTTGACAAAAATAAATATCTATGATATAGTAATCATATGGATTGTATTTATGAAAAATATAAGCCGTGAATAAAATAATATGAAAGGGGAATTTCGATGTACGTTTACAAAACTGAAATTATGCAGGCAAGCTTTAAGCTGTTTTCAGATAAAGCTGATGAAAATGACCTTATGCGTCTTGATAAACTTGTAAATGACAGATACGCTGAGGGTTGGGAGCTTGTAACTTATGATTATATGGCTACTTCAACACAGTTTAAAGGCGCATTTATTATCACATTCAGAAAAGAACAGGCATAATTATAAATTAATCTGCAAAATATTTTTTATCCTCACAGATTCAAATGTGAGGGATTTTTTCAAAAAGCTTCTAAAAATGTATATAAATTTTATATACCTACCTCAAAATTGATAATTTTATATAAGAATTAGGCTATATACCGGATTTCGTGAAATAAAAAATTTTTTTTGGGGAAATGCAACTTTTTTAAATCCTAAGGTGTATTACTTATGAAAGCGGTTTTAAAACGCTTAAAACAGAATATAAAAGGGGAAAAATTTATGAAACTCAAAAACTTATCATCCGTAATCCTTGCTGCTATGATTGCGGCTACATCAGTTCCATGTGCAGGACTTGTTCCTTACAGCAATATGAATGCTTATGCTGTTGAGGATGAAAGCGCAGAAGCAGGTGAACAGGCAGTAGTAGCCAAAGGTAAATGCGGTGAGAATCTTACCTGGAAAATTTATGATTTCGACAAGTTGCTTGTAATCAGCGGTGAGGGCACCATGACAAACTGGGAAAGTTTTGATGCAACACCTTGGGCTGAATATAGCGATTACATTCAAGCAGCACGCATTGAAAACGGAGTTGCAAATATAGGAGAAAATGCATTTTCTGCTTTAAAAAATGAATATTTTGATAATGGGTGTTATGGCAGATTTGATATTGAAAATCCTGATTGTATTATCGCAGACAGCCCATATGTATTCCCTGAAAGTGTGGCTATTGGGGGTATTGCCGGTTCAACAGCACAGGCTTACGCTGAGAAATACAATAGAGAGTTTGAGGAAATCAGCACACCTGGTAACGGTGAACAGGCAGTAGTAGCCGAGGGTAAATGCGGTGAAAATCTTACCTGGAAAATTTATGATGACGAAAAGTGCCTTATTATCAGCGGTGAGGGTGCAATGGACAGCTGGGAAAGCTCTGACTCTACACCCTGGGCTAAGTATAATAGCTTTATTGTGGCTGTACGTCTTGAAAAAGGAGTTGCAAATATAGGCGAGAATGCATTTTCGGCATTAAACAACGAATATCTTGATATAGTTATCGTTGAAAATCCTGATTGCATTATTCCTGACACAGAAACAACAATTCCCGATGGTATGACAGTAGGCGGTGAAATTGGTTCAACAGCACAGGCTTACGCTGAGAAATACAATAGAGAATTTGAGGAAATCAGCACACCTGGTAACGGTGAACAGGGTGTTATGCCTGGAGGTAAATGCGGCGAAGCCATCAACTGGAGTTTTGACGAAAATAAAGGCTATCTCCGGCTTAGCGGAGAAGGCGTTATGAACAACTGGGCAAGTGCTGACCTTGTACCCTGGGCTGAATATGCAGATAAGATTACATATGTCAGTGTTGACGGAAATATTGAAAGTATCGGTGATTATGCATTCAGCGGCTTGACAAAGCTTACAGATGTTCAGCGTGAGGGAATGGCAAATCAGATTACAAGAATTGGTGCACACGCATTTGACGGTTGTACTTCACTTAGCTCAACTATTTTCGTTTATGCTGAAGAAATACAGGATTATGCTTTCTACGGCTGCGATTCATTGAAAATGATTGAATCTATTTCTGAAAAATGTACAGTTGCAGACAGCCCGAATGTTTTTCCTGAGGGAATTACAATTTTTGGAAAATGTGAAGATTTAAAGACTTATGCTGAAAAGTATGGCATTAAATATGAAGATTGTCGTGTCTTAGCATCAGGAAAAATTGGTGACAATATTAACTGGACACTTCTTCATAACGGTTCTCTCAGCATTGAGGGCAAGGGAGATATGATTGACTGTGATGGAGCAAATTTCTGGGGCGAATATGCTGATTCGATCAAATTTGTTAGTATTAATGAAAATGTAACATCCATAGGTGATTATACATTCTATAATTGTAAAAATCTTGAAAACATCACAATGTTAGTTAATAATGAGAAATCCTTTAAAATTGGTTCCAGTGCATTTGAGGGCTGTGATAGTCTTAAATCCTTTGCAGCTCCTGAATATATTACCGAAATAGAAAAAAATGCATTCAAGGGATGCGAAACGCTGGAATTTGTTTATATTCATAATGCTGACTGCGTAATTTCTGACGATCCTATTGTATTTCCTGAGAGCACAGGAATATACGGTCATTTTGATTCAACAGCATATTCCTATGCTTTAAAATATGACAGGAATTTTTTACCCTTAAAATCATCTGAGCCTGAGCAGGAATTGATAGCACAAGGCACACTGTTTGAAAAATTCCCATACAAGCTTACTTCAATGGGCGAGTTTATCGTTGAAGGCGAAGGCAAACTTGAAGATTTAACAAGATGGAGTATTGCTTTTGAAGACAGCGAAAAAGTTACAAGCTTGACGCTTTCAGAGAATATTACTGCCATTGGTGCATATAACTTCTTTAACTGCAATAATCTCGGAAGTATGTATATTGGCAAAAATGTTGAGTCAATCGGTGATTATGCGTTCTACGGTTGTTATAATGCTGAGTTTATCGGCATTGAAAATCCGCAGTGCGTTATTGCAGACAGTCCCTATGTATTCCCGAAAAATACGGTTATCGGTGGCTATAAAGGTTCAACAGCTGAGGCTTACGCTAAGAAATACAACAGAGAGTTTTACGCTTTCCCGGAAGAAGTTGCAAATGGTAAATTAAGCGAAAGTGTTACCTGGAGACTTAACAGCGATGGCAGCCTTTATATAGAAGGCGAGGGTGATATACCTGATTGTGACGGTGTAAATATCTGGGGCGAATACGCTGATTCAATTACTAATGTTCAATTTGCTGGAAACTTTAGAAAAATCGGCGATTATGCATTCTCAAGCTGTAAAAATCTCCAGGAAATATATGGTGCAACAGGAGTTATAGGTGAACACGCATTTGAGGGCTGTGAAAAACTTGAAAATGTAAACATATATAATGTAGAAATAGGTGACTTTGCATTTAGTGGATGCGATAATCTTGATTATATTTATATTGATGAAGAAAGTGTAATAGCTGACAGCCCAAATGTATTCCCTGAGGATATTACAATTGCTGGTGCAAGCGATAACGTAAAGGCATATGCTGAAAAGTACAATTTCAACTATGAGGATTGCACTATAGCAACAGAGGGCAAACTTGACGAAAATTATACGTGGTACTTATTAAATAATGGTGTATTAAACCTTTCAGGCGAGGGAAATATGCGCAATGGTATAAGGACTAACCTCTGGGGTGAATATTCCGATAAGATAGAATATGCTTTCTTTGATATCAGATCGGGTTCAATTGGTGAGTATGCGTTTTATAACTGCAAAAACCTTGAAGAAGTTGGATATGGAGTTTATGCATATGATTCCTTAAAGATAGGTTCACATGCGTTTGAGGGCTGTGAAAAGTTAACGTCTTTCGGTGCTTTTGAAAACGTTATTAGAATTGGCAACTATGCATTTAACGGATGTGACAGCCTTGAATATGTAAGTATATTCAACCCCGGATGTGCTATTGCAGACAGCGAATTTGTATTCCCTGAAAATACAGTAATCTATGGCTATACAGGTTCAACAGCTGAGGCTTATGCTAAGAAGTACAACAGAACATTTGAATCCTGGGGTGAAATTGAGGATAAGTTTATTGGCGAAGGTAAGCTGAGCGAAACAATTGAATACACTCTTACAGAGGATGGTGTTCTTACTATAAGCGGCGAGGGTAAGCTTTCTAATACAATTAATGATAATATGTGTGGTTTCTGGGGCAGCCTTGCTGGTAAGATTAATACAATTGAGCTTTCAGACGATATCACAGAAATCGGCGATAATATGTTTGCTGGATGTGAAAATCTTGTACATATTTTCACCAATGCTAATGTAATCGGTGAACACGCATTTGAGGGCTGTACAAGTTTATTACCTGTCACTCTGAAAGAAACTGATAAAATCGGTGATTATGCTTTCTACAACACAGATGTTTCAAGAGTTATAATTTTTAATCCTGAATGTGAAATCGCAGATAGCCCTTATGTATTCTCTGAGGATACTATAATTTACGGATATGAAAATTCTACAGCTGAGGAATATGCTCGTAAGTATGAGAGAATGTTCTTAGCTTTTGAGACGTTTTTACTTGGCGATGTAAACGATGATGGAAAGATTGACTCCGCAGACGCTTCTGCTGTTCTTGCAGAATATGCGGCATCTCAGACAGGCGGAGAATTAACTTTATACAAAGATGCAGCTGACGTTAATGACGATGGTCTTGTTAACTCCTCAGACGCTTCTGCAATTCTCGAATACTATGCAAAGGTATCCATTGGCGAAGAACCCTCATGGAATTTGACGGATGTGACAAAATAATCTGAATATAGCGAAATCGCACAGAGTTTCAATACTCTGTGCGATTTTTTGTTATGACACCGATTTATCAGCTGTAACGCTCGCTGAGGTATATGCTGACGCGGTTCTGAATAATTTCTGCTGCCTTTTCTGCGATAATGTCACCCTCGAAAAATGGCATTGTTTCCTCAAAGATTATATTGTAAATTACCGCGTCCCCCTGCCTTACGTCCTTTACGGCTTCACGGACAATCTTGTCGTATTTCTCACATTCTTCATCGGTGAACTCGTAATATGTGATAGTATCGTCAAGCTCAGGACCAATCCACAGCATGTCACCCCTTATTGTTTCGCCGTTTTCGTCAGTATAAGTTGCGTCTTTCTGCTCCTCCAGCTGCTTTATATAGTATTCCTCAACCGCTGGATACAGGTCTCCTCCAAATACACCATTATTATTTGAGTAGTATTCTTCGGAGAAGTAAACAGTCTTGATGAAATCCCATGCACCCTCAATACAGGGAGAATTTGCCATAATTCCCATACATTCAGAAGGCTGAACAAAAGAGCCGTTTCCGTTTTCGGAGGGGTAGCCGACAAGTGTTGCAGGCTCATTAAATCGTGCATGAAGTGTCTGACGGAGACTGAACCAGCCGCCCAGATCCATTTCATAAATCATACTTTCGTCGTTGATATACTGACCTTGATTGTATACATCAAATCCGCCGCTTTCATTAATCCAGCTGTCAAACTCCTCATTGTTAAGACCTATATGATTATCACGAACAATATTCATGGCTTTAATAAATCCCGCATCCTCAAAATTGCACACAGCATTTTCATAGTCCACAAATTCAGAATAATCCATAAGCTGTAAGAAATTGAAGTGCATCTGATTATTTGACCATGCGTTGATTCTCATTCCCTCAGGGAGAGCATTTATTTTTTCGGCAAACTGGTCATAGTTCCAGCTTGTAAGACCGTCAAGAAACTTATCCTTTACAACCATAGTTTTGAATGCGAAACAGGGGGAAATCTGCAAAAGTTTGCCGTTGAAATCCAGTCCCTCCAGATAGCCGTCAAGAAAATCCTCACGATTAAGCTTTGTGTCATTGTCAAGGAGCGTATACAAATCCACGAAAATTGACTCTCTTGCACCAAATGAGCCGGGAGTTATTTCGCTGTTAAACGTGATAACATCGGGGGCATTTCCGCTTAAAATATCCTGATGAAGATTTGTAATTCTGTCATCGTAAAGAGAATATGCATTACCATAATCTTTTACTTCTACACGGTATGGGCTGTCAGGTTTTGCCGAGTTATAGGCTCTTGCAGTTGAATTAGTCATATCGCCTGCCACAAGATTTGCCACGCGAATAACGGTTTTGCTTTCAAGAACGGAGATGTCAGCTTCTGTGAGCAGTTTCATTGTACTGCCCTTTGCGTCAGTCATAGCCACGGCAAATTCCTTTTCCCCTGTCATAGTAAGGGAGTAAATGCTGGTGCTGTTGAAATCGTTGTCGATAAAATCGCAAAGCTTAACCCAACTGTTATCCTTTAAGCCGTAAAGCATACCATTAAACATTGCCGCAAGCCGATATTCCCCGAAGCCTGCCGTCATTGTGTAGGCTGTATCGGTAAGGGGAGAACATTCCTGCTTATTTACAAGCTCCGCAGCCTCAATTTGTGCAGTATATGTGGTTTTTCCGTCGGTGTAGACTACTGTGGGAATTCCCTCGGAGTCAATGGATACACCGTGAACAAAATAAGGGGTAAGGTCAATATTTCCCAGTATTTCGCCGTCGAGAGAAACAATTGTCAGAGTGTTGTTATTATCGTTGATAATAAATCCGTCATTGCAATTATAGATTTTAGCAAATGTATTTTCTGAAAGAATTTCACCGCAGTTCAGATTTTTCTGAATATTGCCGTCACGGTCGAAAACGTATATTATTGTTTCACCGTCAAGAGTTGTCAGCACAGCTTTTCGTCCGCCTGTCAGAATTGCGGCATTGAAGATAATTTCGTCCTCCTGAGGAGTGAAGCTGAACTGAGTATAATCTCCGAAGTCGTTTTTGCTGCTGAAACCTGCATATTCGCCGTTTTTCAGTTCCCCGAAAGTGAGAATATTACCGCCCAAGGGGTCACGGGAGAGGCATTGTATGCTTTTGAAGTTGTCCGAAAGCTTAATATCTGCGGCATTGAGCAGAAGTTTTTCCGTTTCCGCAAGGGGAGCAGAGATTTCGCTGTTTTCAGTGGTTTTCTCGGCACAGGCGGTACAGCTTAAAATCATACCTAAAGCCATTGTTAATGCAATTAATCGTTTCATATAGTGTCCTCCATTTTAAATATTTATTGGAAATCGGCATTAATTTGCTTCTTTCTATATACAAGTGTATTTAGAGGGCAAAAAAGACAAAGTTTTCTTCAATTTTGTAGGAGTGCACAGTTAGCACATACTAAAACAGTGCACAATAAACAAAAACCGCACAGACTCAAAAAATCTGTGCGGAATTATTTGATATGAGAAAGAATTATAAAATTCCTGCTTCAATTTGCATAATAGTAATAGCATCAAGAGGAGTAATACCGCTGCCTGGTTCGTATATATCAGCATTTACAGCGCCCTGTTCCGAAAGAGCGTATTTATCATAATTTCCGATACTCTGGAATATAGCCGCAGCATCTGCAAGTGATACTATTTCATCGCAGTTAGCATCGCCGAGGAGGGTAGGTTTTAATTCGGGAGCTTTTTCATCAAGTACAACAAATTCTCTTTCATATTTTTCAGCATATTCCTGTGCCGTTGAGCCTGCATAGCCGTAAATTATGGTGTTTTCGGGGATTGTATACGCGTCATCGAATATTTTGCACTCAGGATTACAAAAAATGATTGAAGTAAGATTATTACATTCCTCAAAAGCAGAACTGCCTATTTTATTTATATTTTTATGAAGTGTTATTGAGGATAAATCATCACAGTCTGAAAATGCCATTTCATTTATTTCTGTAACGCTTTCAGGGATAATATATCCATTGCCTTTTCCCTCAGGGTATTGCACCAAAGCCGTTTTATCCTTGTTGAATAAAACACCGTCTGCACTTGTGAAATAGCTGTTTTCGGAATCAACATTAATTTCTGTCAGCGCAGGACAATCAAGAAATGCACCTTTACCTATTGTCGAAACATTCTCAGGGATTGTTATGGTCTTTAAGGAAGTACAGTCGGAGAATGCAACCGGCGCTATAATTTTAACGCTGTCAGGAATTATTACATTCTCTAAATTGATACATTCGCTAAATGCCGCTATTCCGATATCTTTTATGCCGTCAGGTATTGTAATTTCTTTCAATCCGCTGCATTGTGCAAAAAGATATTCAGGGATATGCGTTGTTTTATCTCCTAAAGATATACTATTCAGATTATCGCAATTTGCAAAGACAGAAATACAAGTATATTCGTCATTATTAGGCAGGATGACTTCTTCAAGTGAAGTACAATTTGCGAAAGAACACCATCCTAATGAAGTAACAGAATCAGGTATTTTTACTGATTTAAGACTTGCGCACCCCTCAAAAGCATTTAAGTTTATAGCTTCAAGGCTTTCTGGCAAAGTCAGAGAAGTGACTTCTGATAATTTATTAAAAGCCTGCATTCCTATTTCTGTAATTCCTTCTTCTATTACAATTTTCTTAACTGAATATTTGGGAGTTTGCAGAAATAAATTTTCTTCTTCGGGCATGTATAATTCTTTTGGTTGTTTCATATATCCTGTACCGCTTATAGTGAGAGTACCCTCGCTGTCAAGGAAAAAGCTGGCATTTTCGCCGCATTTGCCGCTTGCTATTTCTGCTGCGGCGGAATTTTCTGCTGCGGAAGCAATAAAGCTGCTGTATGGTAAGGTGGCTGCGTTGAATGGAACAGCGGAAGCTGCCATTAATCCTGAAAGCAGAACCGATGCGAATTTCTTCATCTTCATAGTAGATTTCCCCCTTTGAATTATTATGCAAAAAACTGCATATCTTTATTAATATGATATCATATTGTCGCGTGATTGTCAATATATTTATTGCAAATAATACTAATCCATTAATAAAAAATCCGCACAGACTCAAAAAATCTGTGCGGAATAATTATAATATTTACTTCTCAGAATTAATAAACATATCGTAGATACGTCTGATAGCTTCGGGGAGGTCATTTTCGCTTACACCGATGATAACATTAAGCTCAGATGAACCCTGGTCAATGAGTTTAACATTGATACGAGCGTGAGCCATAGCAGCGAAAACTCTTGCAACAGTACCGCGAGTATTCTTCATACGTCTGCCCACAACTGCGAGAATTGCGATACCGTCCTCGATTTCAAGGTGGTCGGGATTAACCTCGCGGCGGATTTCAGCAAGCACTTTTTCACGAACAGGCTCCAGCTTAGCGCTGTCAACAGTGATGCTCATAGTGTCAATACCAGAGGGCATATGCTCAAAGGAGATACCGTTCTGATAAAGCACGTTGAGAACCTTCATACCGAAACCAAGCTCGTTGTTCATCATAGCTTTTTCGATGTTGATAGTGCTGAATCCCTTCTTGCCTGCGATACCGGTGATTGTGTGACCAAGGCTTTCACGGCTGAAATCATAGTCGTTGGAAACAATCATAGTACCTGCGTCCTGAGGTCTGTTTGTGTTGCGGATATTGATTGGAATACCTGCGGAACGAACAGGGAAAATAGCGTCCTCGTGGAGAACAGAAGCGCCCATATAAGCAAGCTCACGAAGCTCACGGTATGTGATAGTCTCGATAGCCTCAGGATTTTCAACAATTCTGGGGTCAGCAACGAGGAAACCTGAAACATCAGTCCAGTTCTCGTAAATCTCAGCATTTACAGCGTTAGCGATAATAGAACCTGTAACATCAGAGCCGCCTCTGGAGAATGTCTTGATAACGCCTTCTGTTGTACGTCCGTAGAAACCTGGGATTACAGCGTTGTCGAGATCTTTAAGCTGAGCCTTTACAGCCTTTACAGTATCGTCAAGGAGAAGCTGTCCCTTTGTATCGAAAACGATAACATCAGCAGCGTCAACGAAATTGAAGCCGAGGTAAGCAGCTAAAACCTTACCGTTGAGGTACTCGCCGCGGCTTGCAGCGTAGTCCTTTGCAGGACGGGCTTTCAGCTCATTTACGATGATATCGAAATCAGCATCAAGGCTGATATCAACACCAAGGTCAGAAATAATGCCATTATAGCGGTCCTTGATAATCTGGAAATCGTCAGTGAAGTCAATGCCGCTGCCGGCAAGCTCACAGCACTTGTACAGCATATCAGTTACCTTGATATCATCGGAAAAACGCTTTCCGGGAGCAGAGGGAACAACGTATCTGCGCTTGTCATCGGATTTTATAATATCAGCAACCTTGCGGAACTGATTAGCGTCTGCAAGAGAGCTTCCACCGAATTTTACAACTTTATTAGCCATAGGAAATACCCACTTTCATATTATTGTTATTTTTCTATCATACTTACTATATTATATAATAAAATATGCCAAAAATCAATTGGCAGAAATGCAGAAAATAAAACCCCTTAAACTGTTTTTTTGGTGAATACGCTTGTACGCCACTGGCGGACAGTTTTTGATAATGCGTAATTCGTAATTCATAATGCGTAATTATTAAATGAGCCGTTAGCTATTAGCTTTTAGCCATTAGCTATGTGTTCGGTTGGTATATTGTGTAGGTGCGTATATTATCCGCCCGCAATTTCGGAACGAAATTCAGGTTTTTCGACAATCTCGGGCGGCAAATTGATTTTTGCCGCCTTTTATAATGTGTAATGATTTTAAGTGTCTGTTTTTTGGGGAAAGCATTTCTCGCCTGTAATCACCGTTGTTTAAGAAATCATTGTAAGCAGCAAATCCCAGTACGTATGTAATGCAATAGGTACAAGAATATTTCTGCTTTTGATAAAACTCCAACTGAAAATAATGCTCAATATTATAATTGGTACAAAGCTAAAACCTGTAAAAGCAGTAATGAATATTCCGTTGTGTATCCATATTGGGAAATGAATTGCAAGGAACATAAGGGAATTTATCAATACAGCCTGCCATTTTTTATCTTCACGGAATGTTACGTTAAGAAGCAAACCACGGAATACAATTTCTTCGGTCAATCCCACAGATATGAAAATTATTATATCATCTATACCGATACTTTCCGATATGGTAATTTTTCCGTTCAGAACAAAAGAATTGCACAGTAAAAAAATTGTAAAAATAATAAAAATCGGCAGATATTTCAGAACATTTACCTTAGTTGAAAACATTTCTTTTAAGGGTATGTACACATCATCTTTGAAATATTTTATAAGTGCAATTGCAGGTATTGTCCACAGAAGATTTTTTATAACAACTTCTTTCAGAAATTCTGTTATAACTTCATTTTTTAATGCGTTGTCAATAGCATTTTTGAAAATTAATTCCATAACCGCCCATAAAGCGTAAAATATAATGGAATAGATTATTAATACTTTCATTTTCTTTTTCTTTGTCATATTTCTTCTCCTTGTAAGAAATTTATACCCTGTTCCTTGCAACTATTATACTATATTTTACATATAATTGCAATTATTTTCAGAAAAATAAAAGCTGACATTAAAAGGTAAGCTGAAAAAATTTAATTTACGATCGAAAAAACGTATTCATATGTCATAATTGTGAATTTTAAGCTTTAACAATTAGCTAAATGCACGAAAATATATAACAACAAATCTTATGTAATTTCCATAAAATACCCTGTTGAAAAATAGTGAAAAAGTAGAAAATAAAAATTATTTTTCAATAATCAACCATTTTTGGTTGAAAAAAGGGCGATTTTTGCCCTATAGTGAAGGGGTATGTTGGTGACAGATAAAAATAAGGCTGACATCATAACGACATCAGCCCATTGAAAAATCTTATTTTATCTTATTTTCGTAAGGTTGTGAGCTTGTAATTTTTCTTGCAGTTACTGCTTCAATAATATTCACCTTATATGACTAAAATGTATATAAAAGCAAGTGCCCATATGATCATCATTACAACCAAGATGATTCCTAAAATTTGTAGAGGTATTTTTATTTTTTCAGGATATTTAAAAAACAGAAAAATTGAAATAAACAGAAACAGCATTACTGCAAAAAGTATGAATTTTGTGATTATTATCTTCTTATATTCTATATCCAGATATGCGGTCATTCCAATAGGATATGTAAGTCCTTCTGTTTGTGACAAATACGAGATTAACTCTTGTGAATTGGATTCTGACAACAGTTTTGCCAGCGCGGTTATTTCAAGACCATTTGTGTTAATAGATTTACAGTCTGAATTGAAATTTTCTTTAAACCATTTCTCAGGTGCTTTTATTATGTATGCTTCATCAGTATCCTCGTTTATTCCGATATAGTAGTGATGTGTTCGCTTCATAAAAGTTAATTTGTTTATCAGTTTGCTGTTTATAGCGTGGTCAACTTCAAAAACTTCTGTTGCTATATCAATATTTACTGTACTCATATTCTCTTTGTTTGTCATATCAAAAATAGCTGTACCTAAAAGATAAATAGCTATTCCAACAAAAATTAATATAGTTAAAACCTTTTCTATGAATTCTTTCATATAAATCTCCTCGTGACATTTTGTCGAAATATCTGAATTTCGCCTTACAGATATGGGCGGAGATTATCCGCCCACAATATTCAGATTCAATTTATCTTATCTTCGCACCGCAAGGAATACTGTCATCAAGGAACAGCACCTTTACACCGTCGGGAGTATCGGAAGCGCAAATCATACCACAGCTTTCAACACCGCGGAGTTTTACAGGCTTGAGATTAGCCACAAGCTGGATTTTCTTTCCAACAAGTTCTTCGGGAGTGTAGTATTCAGCAATACCCGAAACAACCTGTCTGCCGCCCATACCGTCGTCAAGCTGTAAACAGAGCAGCTTATCGGACTTCTTAACCTTTTCAGCGGAGAGGATTTTAGCGCATCTCAGCTCAACCTTTGCAAAATCATCAATTGTGATTTCCTCAGCAAGCTCGGGAATTTCCATAGCTGCCTCGCCCTTTTCCTCAGCGGAAAGGTTAGCCTGAGCTGACTCCATATTCTTCTGAATAATAGAGTTAAGCTCGTCAATTTCCTTTTCAACGTCAATTCTTGGGAACAGAATTGCACCTTTACATACAGTGACATTTTCAGGAAGGACACCAAATACAGACAGCTTATCATAAGCAACGTCAGCCTCAGCTGCGCCGATCTGCTTCCATACCTCAGGCATAGTTGCAGGCATAAATGGGCTAAGGAGAGTTGATATAATTCTGATACCGTCAAGGAGATTGTACAGAACTGTTGCAAGTCTGCCCTTTGCGGACTCGTCCTTGCCAAGCTTCCACGGTTCAGTTTCGTCGATGTACTTGTTAGCACGGTCAACAGCCTTGAATATTTCTTCAAGAGCCTGCTTTATCTTAGTTTCGTCCATAGCAGCCTCAACAGCTGAAACAGCTCCCAGAACTACGTTCTTGAAATCATCGTCGAGGGCGTCAGCCTGACGGTCAGAGGGGAGAGTTCCGCCGAAATACTTGTCAGCCATTGCAACGGTACGTGAAACAAGGTTTCCGAAGCCGTTGGCAAGGTCGGAGTTGATACGGTTTATCATAATCTCGTTGGAGAAAAGGCTGTCAGCACCGAGAGCCATTTCACGGAGAATGTGGTATCTGATAGCATCACAGCCGTAACGCTCACCAAGTACAAATGGGTCAACTACGTTGCCGAGAGATTTTGACATCTTAACGCTTTCGCCGCCCTTGCTCTGCATTGTGATGTAGCCGTGTACTGCAAGGTGCTTAGGGAGTGGCAGGTCAAGGGCCATAAGCATTGCAGGCCAGATAATAGCGTGGAATCGCATAATATCCTTTGCAACCATATGAACATCAGCGCTCCAGTATTTTTCGAAATCGTCATACTTGTCGTTCATATAGCCGAGAGCTGTGATATAGTTGGAAAGTGCGTCAATCCATACATAAACAACGTGCTTGTCGTCAAATGAAACGGGAACGCCCCACTTGAATGTAGTACGTGATACGCACAAATCCTCCAGACCCGGCTTGATGAAGTTGTTTACAAGCTCAATTGCTCTTGTCTTTGGGCGGAGGTAGTCTGTTTCAAGGAGAAGTTTCTCAATACGCTCTGCAAATGGTGACATCTTGAAGAAGTATGCCTCCTCCTTGGCGAATTTAACAGGTCTGTGACACTCAGGGCAGCAGCCGTTTTCGTCAAGCTGTGAATCTGTCCAGAAGCTTTCGCAGGGAGTGCAGTATTTTCCCGAATATTCGCCCTTGTAGATGTATCCCTTATCGTAGAGTGCCTTAAAAATCTTCTGCACGGATTCTACGTGATAGTCGTCGGTTGTACGGATATATCTGTCATAGGAAATATTCATATATTGCCAGAGATTCTTGAATTTGTCAACGATAACATCAACGTACTCCTTGGGAGTAACGCCCTGTTCAGCGGCTTTCTGCTCTATTTTAAGGCCGTGTTCATCTGTACCTGTGAGGAACATTACATCATAGCCCTGCATTCGCTTGAAACGTGCAATAGAGTCGCAGGCTACTGTTGTGTAGCTGTGACCGATATGTGGATTACCTGAGGGGTAATAAATAGGTGTGGTAATGTAAAAGGGTTTCTTTGACATAAAAATCGCTCCATTTCGGATATATTTGCTGACGAATGAAATCAGTATTTTTATTATACCACATTTTTCCGTATTTGTCACGCATTTTCTGAAAAAATTTCAAAAAATTGCCGCACAATAAAGTGCGGCATAGGGGAGCTATTCTATTTCATACAGAATTCGTCAAACAATTTCAGCGTTTCCTCAAATCGGCTTTCATCTGTGGGGCAGCCCGTAACGATGATTATATAATTGGTGGCGTTTATGTAGAACTGCGATATAAGGCAATTTCCTGCGTTGACCGTTGAGCCTGTCTTTGTGCCGATAGCGTAAGGACAGTAGTAAGTGTCATTTTCGTGGAGCAGGCGGTTTGAGTTCTTCCAGTTGAAAGTTTGTCCTGTCAGTGCGGTTACATTTTTTTCCGCAGTTGCAGTTATTTCCCTTATTTCCTTATATTCCATAGAATGGCGTGTAAGTTTCAATAAATCGTATACCGTAGTCAGCTGCTGATGGTGATCCCAGCCGTCGGGAGTTGAAAAATGGCTGTTTGTCATATTCAGCTCAGCAGCAAGGCTGTTCATAAGTCCGCAGAAGTATTCCACAGCTTCATAATCTGACATAACGCTGTTCCCCGATTCAATCCTTGCAGTATTTACGGCAATTGTATACGCCGCGTCATTGCCCGATGAAAGAAGCAGTCCTGTGAGTAAGTCATACAGTGTGAACTGCTGTCCCGGGGCTATATAGCACATACTGGAGTAGGGGCTGACAAGTGCCTGTTCCGTTCCTACAGTGAATACTGTATCAGTGGGAATATATTTCAACGCTACACAGGCTGTCATAATCTTTGCCATACTTGCAGGGGAAACAGATTCGTGTATTTTGTCATGAAAAATTATATTATCAGTATCAGGAGCGTATACCGCTGCCGATGTATAATACCTTACAGGAGGCTCTGTAGGCGGTTCTGTCACAATTGCAGTAGTCTGCACTGTTGTTGCCTTAGTGGTGGCGGTTGTAGTTACTGCCGTAGTTACAGCAGGAGCATCAGCTTCACCGCCGTAGAGGAAATATGTCATAAATCCGCCATAAAGCAACCCTTTTCCCTTACAGTGCTTTTCATCCTTTTTACTGCATCCTGTAAGAAGAACAAGGAAACAGGCGGTTATACAAATTAATAATTTTCTCATCAGACAACTCCTTCAAACCCTATACATATAGTATACACTAAATTTTGAGAAAAGTCAATTATAACATATTTATATAAATCAGCTTTGATATATATTATACTTGAAAAAATTAATCTGTTCATAAATTATTTGCAATTCAAAAATGCCTCTAATAGTTGCAATATTGGCGAAAATATGCTATAATCAGCTTGTATATTGCTTTATGCAGGATGACTTTGCAATTTAAATAATCGTATGATAACAATAAAGATGACATCGGAATATTGTATCTGCGTTTAGAAAAGGATGTAAACAATGAAAAGAAAGTTAGCGGTTATATTGTCCGCGCTGATTCTTGCAGCTGTGGCTACTTTCAGCGGAAAGCTGATTCCCGAAAAAGCCGATAATCCGGAGCTTGTTCCCTCTGATGAGAAAAATGGGAAAACAGAACAGCCTACTGCCGCTGAAAAAAACGAAATTCCCGCGAATACACCTACAGAAGCGCCTACAGATGCACCGACAGAGCATATAAGCCCTGTTGAGACTGTGACTGCAAACCTCGGTATACAGCAGAATATTGATGTTTCTATAGGCATGGAACACGGCAGCAATACTGTTAAAATCCCCCTTGCCGATTTCATCAGTGAGGGTGACAAAATCAATTCCTTTACATTCGTAATTTATTCTTCCGATGGTTACAATATAGGACAATTCAAGGGCGGTTGCGGTCTTGATGTAAGTGAAGGCTGTCCCGGTGTGAAAAATGAAAACTGGTATCAGACACCTGATTTTTACGCCCCGACAGAAGGTACATACGGCGAAATTACCTGGACTGTTCCTGAGGAAATCAAAGATTACATTACTCCTGAGGGTGATGTTATGTTCGGCTACTGGTGGGGCGGTTCCTCAGGTCTGCTTGTTGAAAATGTAATATGCAATATCACACGTACAGTTGACATTCCCTGCGACGGCACTGTTGATGTGGAAGTGGGAAAAAGCGTTGCATACAGTGCTGAGGACAATACTATACGCGTTCCCCTTGATATGCTTCCTGAGGGTGCAGTTCCGCAGTCGGTGACTTATAATATAAGCTCAGGCGGAGGATTTGGCAAATTTACAGGCGCATTCGGCTATAATTCCTCAAAAGGCGAGTATATGTCGGCAGATGTGGCAGAATTTACAGACAGCTCTGATATTTCCCTTACCTGGATTGTCGAACCCCAGGCGAAAAATTATGTTTCAGAGGATGGTGAACTGGTGTTGGGCTACTGGTGGAGTGAACAGACAGAGGCAACCCTGGATTCAGTTACAATTAAATACAGTCTTGGCGGTTCTTCATCGGCAGCAGTTCCCGTTATCAAGGACGAAAAGCCGCAGAACAGCGTACAGTCGGAATCATACGGCTTCCGCAGCTCAGCTGAAATTGTAAAGGATATAAAGGTGGGCTGGAACCTTGGTAACAGCCTTGAATCCTATAATACAGACAAAAAAGGCCTTGCTACAGAAATGGCTTGGGGCAACCCGAAAACTACTGAGGAACTTATTAAATCCGTTAAAAACGCAGGTTTCAACGCTATACGCGTTCCTGTAACCTGGGGCGAGCATATGGATGGCGATATCATTCAGGAGGAATGGCTTGCACGTGTCAAAGAGGTTGTGGATTACGTCTACGACAATGATATGTACGTCATTATCAATATGCACCACGATGATTATATCTGGTTTAATCCCACTGAATCCGAGTATTCAGGAGATAGCGCCAAGTTCAAGAAAATCTGGGAGCAGGTTGCCGATTATTTCAAGGATTACGGTGACAGGCTTATATTCGAGGGTATGAACGAGGCAAGAACTATCGGAAGTGCTAACGAATGGATGGGCGGTACTGCTTCTGAACGCGCTGTTGTAAACAGATATGTTCAGGATTTTGTTGATACTGTCCGTGCAAGCGGCGGAAAAAATACCGAAAGAAGCCTTATAATATCCGCTTACGGTGCTTGTGCCGAGGAAGTGGCAATGAACGATGTCATTGTTCCCGATGACAAAAACCTCATTGTATCCATACATTATTACGCGCCCTGGAGATTTTCTTCGGGTGAGAGTACAACTTTTGGCCAGTCTGAGAAATCGGAGCTTGACGCAAAGTTTGATTCTATGAAGAAAAAGTTCATCGACAAGGGAACTCCCCTTATTATCGCAGAATTTGGCTGTGTGGGAATAGCAGATGATTCCGTAAGAAAGGAATACTACAATTACTACATTTCAGCGGCTAAAAAACGCGGTATCAAGTGCTTTGTGTGGGATAACAACAAGGCTAAGGGCGAGGACGGATACGGTATTATCAACAGAACTTCAATGAAATGGAATGATACGCTTCTTGAGGGTATTATTTCAGGAGCAAAATAAATAGATTTCTATGTAATTAAGGGGACGCTCTCACTTGCAGAGCGTCCCCTCTTTTCAAACAGTCCACAGGACTGTTTGAAAATTCATCCCTTGCAGAGCGCTTGAACGTTGAGCAGAGCTATGCTCTGTGTGGGACTGAGTCCTTTGGAAACCCGATTTGCACAGATGAGGTGTAAACGTAACGGTAATTATTCTTTCTATGGTATAATAAGCTTCATTTAATGGCTATTTCCCGTTGTTCGCATATATCTCCCTGCAATTTATAGGTAACGGTCAGAGTAAGCTCCTCATCTGTTGCCGTTTCCTTTATGTCGCGGCTGATTATTTCACAATCGCTTAAAAAATTTTTTTCATAAAGATAAATCTTTTCTATTAGCTCAGCTTTAAGCTCCTCTGCTGACAGAGTGGATTCTGTTCGGCTAAGCTCCGTATATTCAGTTGTTTCAATGCTTATGGGCAGCTTTTTGCTGAATAAATACAGGGGATTGTCATATTCTTTGCTATCCGAATATTCATATCGGTTTTTCCCGAAATACAGCGGAATTTCAAGGCTGAACAGCTTTAGTCTGCGTCGTTTGTCCGTTTTCCCTGTGGAAATCATACGTTCCTTTGTAAAAGCTCCGCTGAATTCCACTGTGTCGCTGTATCGCCCTATAATTTCCCCCATAGCGTGGTGGAGAGTGATGTTTCCGTTGTGGTCGGTAGTCATACCGTTTATCAGCATATCCCCTGGAAAGACGTAATCTCCCACAATATGCATAAGCTGTCCGTCGCGGACAAGTACGCTGATTATTTCAGCTTCGTGGGCGGCGACTACATTGCAGGGGATACGCTCAACAAGCATATCGGGCTTTTTCACAATTTCCGTGACCTCCACCACAAGGCGATTTCCCGTCCTGTGCATACCTGCCCAGGCGATTTTGTCAATCATCAGACGGAGCTGATTTTCGCTCCATACATAGTTTATCTGCCCGAAATTTGTACCTTCCTCAATGCCAAGTTCAGACAGTGCTGAGAGGATAACCCCGTCGCTGACGGTTTCGTTGCCCTCTATTTCGATGGCTACGATTATGCTTGAAAAGTAAAGGGATGCTCCCAGAATGAGAATTAATCCCAGTATCAAGCCAAATCTGCCCTTTCTGCGGCGGATTTGCTCCGAAAGTGTTCCGTATTCATAGCAGGTGAGGGATATGCCCATATCCTCCGCAATTTCCTGTACATCGGCAAGACTGCTGTGGTATATCTCTGCCGACAGTGTGCCGCCTTTGACATATTGGCGGAATATGGCTATTTTTCGCTGATGTAGAGCGTTTATAAAGCTGTATAGATTTTTTCCTGTACCGTTGATTTTCACACAGCCACGTATCTGATTTTTCATCTGGGGCTCCTTTCTTCCAGTTCAATTTGCGAGATTTTGCCGCGGATAACAAGGCCTCCTGTTTTGTAATCGAATGCACGTAAATCGTTTCCCCATATGTGAATAAGCAGCTTTCCGCAGGCAAGGGACATTAATACATCGCTGCATTCCTCTATTCTGCGGCAATTTTCCAGTATAAGCTCCCGATTTCCTGCAATATGTATGCCTGCTTCTTCAAAGAATGCGGCATTGATTTTGTCAGTTAATTTATCAAACATATATAACCTCCGAATAATCGTTTGTTTTTAATAATATGATTAATTGGGTGATGTTATGAAAATTGTAAAAAAAATACTCACAGTTTTATTTTCTGTGAGCTTTTGTCTGTTCTGTTTATTTTTTTCAGCACAGGTTAAATCAGCAGTAGGGGAGGGAATAAATCGCTGTATTACGATAATTATACCCTCTCTCTATGCTATGATGGCGGCTTCCGCTATACTGCTTAAAAGCGGAGTATTATCAACAGTTGGGCGGTGTATATCTCCTGTAACACGGCGTATTTTCGGTTTGGATGGGGAGTGCGGAGCTGTATTTCTCTTTTCCCTTGTGTCGGGATATCCTGTGGGTGCAAAAATGATTTACTCTATGTATACCGAGGGCAGATTGTCTAAGAGAACAGCTGAAATAATGTCAGGGCTTTGTTTTGGCTCCGGTGCGGCGTTTATTTTCGGCTGTGCCGCTTCTACGGCGGAAATCGGGGGACTTATACTTATTTCAAATCATGCGGCAGAGTTAATTATGGCGGTAGCTTTATCAATATATTTCAAAAAAAATCCCATAGCTGAAAAAACACGTAATACAGCCGTTTCTGCGGATATACTGACAAATTCTGTAGCGTCTTCGGGGAGAGCATTGGGGGATATGTGCCTTTGCGTCGTGATATTTGCAGTATTTGCGAAAATGGCTGAATATTGCGGTTTATCTGCACTTTTCAAGGGGGAGTTATACAAGGCTGTACTTGATATTACTGCAATATCTGAAATATCTGCGGATATCCCCACAACGGCGGCTCTTGTTTCATTTGGCGGAGTATGCGTTTTCTTTCAGATTTCGGCTATATTCCGTGGGAAATTGTCAACTCTGCCCCTTGTGATAATGCGTATATGTGCGGCGGCTTTGACTTATATGATATGCCGCGTATTGCAGCCATTTTTCATATCGGGAGCAGTTGGAGTATTCGCTTCGGGTGAGCGTCTTTATCGTGAAGCATCCCCTGTGCCGTCAGTTATGCTTATTTTAATGACAGGGGTAGTTATAGCGGAAACGGCGAAAATACGCAAAAAAATGCCTGCGGAATAGTCGCAGGCATTGTTAAAAAATAAAAATATATCATTTTGATGTCCGTTTTTTCCTTCTCGTTTGAATGTATATATAGAGGGGAAAATAAGGGCAATATCAGATGAGTTTGATTTATAATTAAATTATGTCATAAAGGGGGATGACAAAACAAATCATAACTTTTTCCGCAGATAAATCATATCTGTAAGCAATACACCACATTCATATATAGGGTGGTCGTAGTTGTCGGTAAAAAAATTTTTTACGGTATGAGAACGGACAAATCCGCATTTTTCGTAAAAAGGAACAGTCAGCGGACTATCGCCTGTGCCGACTTGCAATACAGAAAATTCCCCCTTGTATTTGCGGCAGATGAATTCAATTATTGCCCTTGCATAGCCTTTTCCCTGATATTGCGGCTCTGTGGCGATGTTCTTGATTTCAAGGATTCCCTCACCCTCGTCCGTTACCACACATTCGCATTTCACCCCGTCATCGTCAAGGACATACATTGTCCCCTTGTTGATATAGCGGTCAATCATATCTTCCTGCTCGTCAGCCAACAGCAAAAGTGAAAGATATTGCTTTTTATTTTCTTTGATTTCACGGAAATACATAACATTCCTCCGTATTTCGAATAAAAAAGGCTGTCCCAAACGGAACAGCCCTTGAATGACTAAGTAATAAATTACTTGATCTCGATTGTAGCACCAGCAGCCTCGAACTTTTCCTTAAGCTCGTTAGCCTCTGCCTCTGAAACGCCTTCCTTGATAGCCTTAGGAGCAGACTCAACTACTTCCTTAGCTTCCTTAAGACCAAGACCGAGGATCTCCTTAGCAGCCTTGATAACAGCCATCTTAGCGTCACCGAAGGAAGCGAGGATTACGTCGAACTCTGTCTTAGCGTCAGCAGCAGCACCTGCACCGCCAGCAGCGGGAGCAGCAGCAACCATTGCTGTTACGCCGAACTCCTCCTGGATTGCCTCTACGAGCTCAGCAAGCTCGAGAACGGAAAGAGTCTTGATTTCTTCTACAAAATTTGTGATCTTCTCTGAAGCCATGATAATAATCTCCTTTATAAATATTTGCCGATTACGGCGATAGAATTAAGCTGACAACTTAGATAAACAATTGAAATCAGGCAGCTTCCTCTGACTTCTTGTCTGCAACTGCCTTGAGAGTAGCTGCGAGCTTCTGCATGGGACCCTGGAGAGAGCCAACCAGCTGAGCGAGCAGAACGTCCTTTGAAGGGATCTTGGAAAGAGCAATAACTCCAGCCTGATCGTAAACTTCACCTTCAACGTAGCCTGCCTTGAGATTGAACTTTTCGTCGCCTGCCTTCTCAGCGAACTTACCGAGAATACGAGCTGGAGCAGTCTGGTCATCGTTTGAGAGAGCGATAGCTGTTGTTCCGTTAAGAACTTCCTCGAATCCCTCAATACCGCAATTCTGGAATGCACGGAGGAGCAGTGTGTTCTTCTCTACGAAGTAATTAACTCCTGCCTCACGAAGCTCCTTTCTGAGCTTTGTGTCTTCCTCAACGGTGATGCCCTTGTAATCAACGAGAACGCCTGATACGGAATTCTTGATGAGGTCTGTGAGCTGCTCAACCTTAGCCTTCTTGGCTTCGAGAACTGCATTGCTTGGCATTGTGTATTCACCTCCGAAATATTTGTTATCGTATTCGGGGCAATAAAAAAATCCTTTTGCCGACAGCTCGGAAAAGGACAATGATAATTCTTATCACTTGCACTCCTCGGCGGGACTTACGGGCTTTTGCCTTGCCTGCTGTCTTTAGAATACGATATGTGCTGAAATCAGCTTTTATATTATAGCACACATTTTACAGCTTGTCAAGCCTTTTTTTGAAATTTTCTCGGATTTTTTTAAAATCCCTTGCTATTTAAGGTTAAACGTGATATAATTAATTCTATAACGATTACAACGAGGTGATATTATGAAGCTTCTTGCTATTGACGGAAACAGTATACTAAACCGCGCATTTTACGGTATAAAGCTGCTTTCCAATAAGAAAGGCGTTTTTACCAATGCCATTTTCGGCTTTATGAATATATATCTTAAGAATTTAGGCGATGTGCAGCCCGATTCCGTTGCGGTTGCATTTGACCTGAAATCGCCTACTTTCCGCCATAAAAAGGTTGAAAGCTATAAGGCGAACCGCAAGGGTATGCCTCCCGAACTGGCACAGCAGCTTCCTCTTGTAAAGGAGCTTCTGACACTTATGGGCATAAAGGTTGTGGAGTGTGAGGGCTTTGAGGCTGATGATATCCTCGGTACGCTGTCCAAAAGCTGCACCGATTGCGGCTGTCAGTGCTATGTTCTCACTGGAGATAGGGACAGCCTGCAGCTTGTTGATGAAAATGTTACTGTTCTCCTTGCCACAAATAAGGAAACAATTCACTATACTCCTGCCCGATTTATGGAGGATTACGGCTTTGAGCCGATTAAACTCATTGATCTGAAAGCCCTTATGGGTGATAGCTCGGACAATATCAAGGGAGTTGCGGGAATCGGCGAAAAAACGGCGACTGCTCTTATTAAAGAGTACGGCACGATTGAAAATCTCTACGAAAAATATGCCGATTCCACTCTTACAAAAGGTGTCAAGACGAAGCTTGAAAACGGCAAAGAATCGGCAAAAGAGAGTAAATGGCTTGCTACCATTGTCCGTGATGCACCTGTGGAAAAATGCCTTGATTTTTATAAAATCGGGGAGGCTGACAAGGCTGAACTGAGCCGTTTTCTCACTGAACTGGAGATGTACAAGCTGCTGGATAAGCTTGAAATTTCAGCGTCAGCTGCGGAAAAATCTGTTGAAAAGACTGTTGAGGAATATATCCCTGTGGAGCTTTCAACAGCTGAGCTTACAGATGAAATAATCGACAAATTCGTGTCAACAGCCTATTTATTTGACGGAGAAAAACTGTCAGTTCTTGATGATACAACTGTTTATACTTCGGTTTCAGAAGCTATAATTCTTCATTATATGGCTTCAGACTGCGAAAAAATCACTATGTCCGCAAAGCCTCACTATCGCTGGGCTATGGCGCGGGGCGGTAATCTCCGCAATCTTAAGACGGACGGGGAAATCTGCGGATATCTGTTGAATACATCCGCTTCCGACTATACGACAGAAAAGCTGTGTGGTGAGTATGGCGTACATTACTGCTCTGAAAATGGCGAATTTGCCGAATTAGCGTCACTTCCGCGGCTTATCGGAAAGCTCCGTGAGGCCGTTGAAAACGAGGGAATGACTGACCTGTTGAATAATATCGAAATGCCGCTGACGGAGGTTCTTGCGTCAATGGAGCATAACGGCATAAAAATTACACAGGAGGGTGTTCGGGATTTCGGAAAATATCTTACCGAAATGATTGAGGAAACACAGCAGCTGATATACGACGAAGCCGGTCACGAGTTTAATATCTCGTCCCCAAAGCAGTTGGGTGTAGTGCTTTTCGAGGAAATGGGACTTCCTGCCAAGAAAAAGACAAAAAGCGGATATTCCACAAATGCTGAGGTTTTAGAGGAATTGAGAAGCTTCTGTCCCATCGTGGATAACGTGTTGAAATACAGGCAATACACCAAGCTGAATTCAACTTATGTTACCGGACTTCTTGAAAAAGTCGCTGAGGACGGAAGAATTCACACGTCCTTCAAGCAGACGGAAACACGAACAGGCAGAATTTCCTCAACTGAGCCGAATTTGCAGAACATTCCCGTGCGTACAGAGCTTGGTGCGGAAATGCGTAAATTTTTCGTTGCTGACAGCGGAAAAGTGCTGATTGACGCCGATTACAGCCAGATTGAGCTGCGTGTAATGGCGCATCTATGCGGTGATAAAAATATGATTTCCGCCTTTACATCGGGAGAGGATATTCATACCTCCACGGCGGCGCAGGTGTTTGACATGCCTGCGATTATGGTTACATCTGAGATGCGAAGTGCCGCGAAAGCCGTTAATTTCGGTATAATTTACGGTATGGGACCTTTCTCCCTGTCAAAGGATATCGGTACATCCGTTGCGCAGGCTAAGAAGTATATTTCGGATTATCTTGCTAAATATCCGAAGGTTCAGCAGTTTATGGATGATACTGTTGATAATGCTATGAAAACTGGCATTGTGACGACTATGTTTGGTCGTAAAAGACTTATCCCCGAACTCCTTTCTTCAAATAAGATGTTACAGGCAGCTGGCAAGAGAATTGCTATGAACACCCCTGTTCAGGGTACGGCTGCCGACCTTATAAAAATTGCGATGATTAACGTATATCATCGTTTAAAGGCTGAAAAGCTCAATGCGGAGCTTATATTGCAGGTTCACGATGAACTTATTATTGAGGCTGATATATCCTGCGCTGACCGCTGTGCTGAGTTGCTGAAAGAGGAAATGCTCAATGTTTGTGAGATGAAAGCGCCCCTTGCCGTTGATGTTCATACAGGCGGCAGTTGGTATGATGCTAAGGGTTGATAATTCGGATTATATTGCTGTGAAAGGATTTGAACAATGGAAATAATCCGTGCTGATAAAAATACGCAGAAACAGATTTTTGAAAGCCTTTCCGCCATTGATAAATTATGTGTAGGAGCAGAGGGCTGGTCTGCTGAGTCTTTTAAATCCGAGGCTGCAAAGGATAACGGAATTGTGCTGTATACCGTAGAAAATGGCAATATTACGGGGCTTATATGCGGCTTTTTTGCCGCTGATGAAGCGGAGATAACAAGTGTTGCTGTTTCTCCGGAACACAGGCGAAAGGGATTTGCCGCTGCTCTTATGGAGGAATACTTTCGCACGCTTCCCGATGTTGTTGAGAGCATATTTCTTGAAGTCCGTGAATCAAATTCTGCAGCAATAGGCTTATACCAAAAATTTGGATTTCAAAAAATATCCTTAAGGAAAAACTTTTATAGTTTTCCCGATGAAAATGCTGTTGTAATGCAAAAATTATTGAATAAAGAAGGCTGAATATGTTAATTTTAGGAATTGAAAGCTCCTGCGATGAAACCGCTGCAAGTATATGCGAGGATTTCAGAAATATCCGTTCTTCGGTAATTTCAACGCAGATTGAGGAGCATAAAAAATACGGTGGTGTAGTACCTGAAATTGCTTCGCGCCGCCATTGTGAGAATATTTTAGAGGTCACAAAACAGGCTCTTAAAGAGGCTGACGTTACTCTTGCAGACCTGGACGGTATTGCTGTTACTTATGCGCCTGGACTTATAGGAGCGCTGCTGGTGGGCGTTAATTTCGCGAAATCTCTGGCATTTGCAGCTGAAAAGCCTCTTATACCCGTTCACCATATATCGGGGCATATTGCTGCGAACTACATCTGTCACAAGGAGCTTGAGCCGCCTTATCTCTGCATTGTTGCAAGCGGCGCTCACAGTCACCTGATCGAGGTACTGAGTTATACGGAGTTCCGTGTTATCGGTAGAACTCGTGATGACGCGGCAGGGGAGTGCTTTGACAAATGCGCAAGGGCTATGGGATTTCCTTACCCCGGGGGAGTTCACATTGACCGTCACGCACAAAATGGCGATGCATTGGCATTTAAGCTGCCTCATCCTGCTGTTGCCGGAAATGAGTTCGATTTCAGCTTTTCGGGGCTTAAAACCTCTGTTATAAATATGCTTCACCGTGCCGATCAGAAGGGTGAGATAATCAACAAAGATAATCTTTCGGCGAGTATTCAGCGGACAATTTCTGAAATTATCACTGAAAAAACTATGGGAGCTGCAGAGCAGTACGGCTATAAAAAAATTGCTCTTGCAGGCGGTGTTTCGGCAAATTCGGGAGTTCGCGCGGCTCTTTCAAAAGCCTGTGATGAACGCGGCTTTGAGTTTTATATGCCGGAATTGAGTCTATGCGGTGACAATGCCGCTATGATTGCCTGTCAGGGAAGCTACAACTTTGCAGCGGGAATTACAGCTGATGAAAGTCTTAATGCGGTGGCTACAATGCCAATTGATTCCATAAAATTTTAACTTATAGGAGAATTGAAATGAAAAGAATTTTATCGTCACTTACAGCACTTTCGTGCATTATCTGCCTTTGTTCATGTCAGGGCAGCACATCGGATAATCCGGATGCACCGTCATCGAGAGTAAGCACAGCACCCATTGATACTGAAATTATCGGTACCTGGATGAACGAACTAAGCGGATACAGATTTGGAGAAAACCGCAAGGTAAGCCTGATCATTGACTTCTCTGAAAACGCCCATTTTACGGAAAATGGCGAATTCCAGACAATGAACGCTCTTATTCCTAAGGAGCAGATGAAGTATGACGGCAAAAAGGTTTATATAACAAATACCGTTTACAGTGAAACTTATCAGGAGGATGTAACTTCTGTTCTCATTGATATGGAGCGTCTTGATGAGCCTAATCCCGACAGCCTTGACGGTTATTATCACATTCTTGGCGGAGTTGCTACTGATGTTCTTGCTGAGCAGCTCGGCATTCCACCTGAAAAATTTAATTTTGAAGGTGAAGTTAAGGGCGATAAGTTCACTATATATATGATTGATTGTTTTGATTATGAGACAATTGACGGTAAAGTTGATATGTTCGGCGAATTATTTTCTACCTATATCAATGGAAATAATGAGGCTATGTCTTACGATTACACCATTGAATATGATACTCTTAAAATGACTATGAATGACATTGAAGGGGCAGCTCCCGAGGTTTATTTCAAGGTTGAGGAAAATAAATAGTAAATTTAATGGAAAACAGAAAATTGTATGAACTGAAAAAGATGCAGAACAGCGCGAAAATCAGAATTAAGGATTTTTCTTCCTTTGATTTTATCTCCTTTTTTGAGGACGAAGAAATTCTTGCAAAAGTAAGAGAAATATTTCAGTATGACGCTCCTGTTGCTTACAGAAAAGCGCAAAAACTCAATAATGATGTTTATTGCCAATGGCTGAATACGGTATTTGAATCCTTGGAATTATCCGATAATTTGGCTGTACTTACGGATGGAGTGCCGTTGTGGTGCAAAATTAAGGTTATTTCATATAATGATTTTTCAAGAGAACTGATAGAGCTGAATCCCAACAAGGATTTTACGTTAATTGATTTAAATAAACAAATAGCCGTTGATTTCTCGTCGGGTGAAACAGACTATGAAATCAGAGTTCTTTCAAGTTGAATACGATTCAGGACATATGCTGGACATAGGGTGGTATCCTGAATTTAAACTAAAAGGCTGCTTTAAGATATGCATTATAAAGTCCGATGAGATAATATATGAAAAAAGCACCAGAAATATCAAAAAGCTGAAACAGCTTACAGAAGAAGCTGTACGAATAATTGCAAATTCAAATATGTTGAAATAAAATAACGGCTGATTGCAGAAATCAGCCGTTGTTTTTTCTTTTCTGACGAAGGTATTTGAAAAATTCTGTAAGCTTTCCGGAACATTCGCACTCGGAAATCCCGCCATATACATTGGGTTTGTGATTATAGGGCAGGCTGAACATCTTCTGTACGGATTCAGCAGAACCGCTTTTGTAATCATACGCTCCGAAATATACATCATCTATGCGGGAGTTGATTATCGCTCCGCAGCACATAGGGCAGGGTTCAAGAGTTACATATATTGCACAGTCGGGAAGCCGCCAGCCGCCAAGCTTTTTGCAGGCTTCATCAATAGCGAACAGCTCAGCGTGAGCAAGGGCGTTTTTGTCTTTTTCGCGGCGATTACGCCCCTCGCCGATGATTTCTCCTGTGGATTTCTTCACCACAACTGCTCCGACGGGGACTTCGCCTTCGTCAAAAGCCTCCTGTGCAAGCTCTAAAGCACGTTTCATATAATCCATTATATCAATGCCCCCATAATTGCACATAAAATGCAGAGTATTGCTACAGTGGAAAATGGAAATGTCTTTGTAGCCTGGTAAATACGCTGAATAAAGGACATTTCCCCGTTGTATCGAGCCAGTCTCAGAGGATGCTTTTTTGTATGTATACGGAAATAAACAAGACCTATAAAGCCTGCAATTACAATTGCCGACATAAAGAAATTTCGGATAAGCGGCATATTGTCTGATGTGTCTGTTTCAATAAGCACAATTGTCATCTGATACATCTTGAATATGATATTAACTGCAATCGCTGTAAAAACAGAGCCGCTTGTCAGCATTCCGCAGCAACCTACAAGAGTTATAATGAAAACCGCAGGCATATAGCGGAAATCCTGAGTAAGGACAGCTGCTGTAAAGGATGTAACAAGCATTGCGAATACGTCGCCGAATTGACGGAGTGCAGTAAATGCGGCACCACAGTAGAAAATCTGCGAAATAATCGGTATAATCAGTACATCAAATATTGTGAAAGCTATGAATTCGCCTTGATTCCATATTGAAACATCCATATTTTCTGAGCCGAAAAATGATATAACCTCACGGGTTTCGTTGGAAAAAGCTGAAGGCAGCGTAGTTACAACGCTTAAAATAAACGCAGCTGAAATTGCACCCACAAGAGCAGAAGGATTGTTCATACTGCTCATTAATGCTATTTTCTTGGGCATTCTGAATTTGAAGTGGAGATATATCATCGGTAAGGCGATTTTTATTGTATTTATCACAATAAGTATTACAGCAACCTCGTGACATCCTCCATTTATTGCCCTTGTCATAAAGCTTGTGTGGATGTTTATACCGATGAATTCCAGCAAATAAATTATAAGCTTTGAAAGTACGTCTTCAAAGACAATCCACATAAGCGTAGCATAGCCTATAGTGTGGAATATAGCTGAGAGTACCTTTTTTTCAGCATTGACACAGGATTTCTCAACAAAGCCTCTGCCGTCGATATAAACGCGTTCACGCTGGTCTTTTTTGAAATTGAATGAATATATGTTATCCTTGCGCCTTCTCCATTCACGAAAGCTTTCATTATATTTTTCGTTCTGAGTTGAGTAGTCGAATTCTTCGATAACATCAATGATATTTTTTTCTGTTACATTGCTGTTCATCAAGCCAACTCCCCCTTTTCGGAAACTTGATAAAAATAACAACACCCCTAAAATTTACACAATAATCCTATTATATTATTTTAACATATTTCAAGAGGGAGAATGTTATGATTTGTGTAACTGTATATTAATTTTCAGTTAATTAGTAATATGTCTGAATAAATATAAAATTTCTTGTTACCTCTTGACATATTGCGGAAAATGTGCTATTATAACCTTGTTGTATTGTATCCTCACAAGAGGAATAATAACAAGGAGGAAAAATTAATATGAACAAAAAACTCGATACCAAGAAACTGGTATTGCTGGGACTTCTTACAGCGCTTGTTGTAGTGTTAACTTACTTCAACATTCCAATTGGTCCTTTGTCAATATCAATGACGGTAATTCCCGTCGCTATTGCTGCAATTGCTCTTGGCCCTGTAGGCGGTGCTGTCATAGGAGCTGTTTGGGGTGTATGCAGTTTTCTCCAGTGCTTCGGTATTCTCGGAACAAGCGGAATGGGAGTTTTCACTCTCCAGATAAGCCCTGTGCTTACTTTCTTACAGCGTTTTATTCCAAGAGTTCTTGAAGGATTTCTTGCAGGCTGCTTCTTCAGATTTATGGCACGTACCACACATCCGAAGCCTTCCTGCTTTATTACAGGATTTTTAACTGCTCTTATGAATACGATTTTCTTTATGAGTGCTCTTGTAATCCTTTTCGGTAATAATCAGGAGTTTGTTGATACATATATGCAGGGTAAATCAGCTATTGCATATATTATCAGTGCAATAAGCATTAATGCTATACTTGAAATGGTTGCTGCTACTATTGTGGCAGGTGCTGTTGGCTTTGCTCTTTGTCAGGCTAAGCTTATCAGCGTTCCCGATAAAAAGAAAAAATCTGAAACTGCTGCGGCAGTATAATTAATACAATACAACATATGCCTCCCGATGATTTGTCGGGAGGTTTTTTGGCATTTCAGTAACTTAAATGGGCAAGTTATGTCACAGGCTATTGAAAAAAACGGAGTATTGTGGTAAAATGAGGTCAAAGAGGTGATAACGTGAAAATAATTATCAATACCGATGAGAAATTTTCGGATACGGAAATTATAATCAATACCAGAAGCATCACTCCTGAATTGGAGAAAATAATCGGCACTCTGCGGATATTCGACAGACAGATTGCCGCAGTAAAAGGTGATGAAGCATTTATTGTAGATGTTAACAGCATTATATACATTGAATCTGTGGACAGGAAGACATTTATATATACGGCTGACGACTGCTATGAACTGAAACAACGGCTCTATGAAATTGAGGAACAGCTGTGTCACTGCGGATTTTTCCGGGTTAGTAAATCCTGTCTTGTACAGCTGAAATATATACGTTCACTGAAATCGGAGATAAACCGCAAAATAAGGATAACACTGGAAAACGGCGAACAAATCATAGCTTCAAGGCAATATGCCGACGAACTGAAACGCAGACTGGGGGTAAAATAAATGGAAAACAGGCCTACTATTTTAAAACTTTTACAAAAAGTTTTTGTAATTTACGGAATTACAACTTTGATTCTTAACATTTTTACGTTGATTTTTGGCGACGCTGCAAAAGAAATGTCAACTATTTTCAGATTTGGAAATGGAGCATTAGGAGTAAAAACGGCTATGCAATTTCTCCTTGCAGTGTTTATACTGGTGCTGATTGAAACCCTATTCACTACGGACATTTTCATTAAAAAAATGAAAAATCCAATGAGAATATGTCTTGTGTTTGTGAGCATTTTTGTCGTAATTTCGCTGTTTATTGTGATTTTCGGCTGGATCCCGACAAATATGGCTCTGCCGTGGATTATGTTCATTATCTGCTTTGCAATCAGTTCCGCAGTCAGCACGATTATTACCGCATATTCAGAAAAGCAGGAGAATAAAAAGCTTGACGAGGCTTTGAAGCGATTTAAAGGTGAGGAAAATGGGAAAAGCAATTGAAATCAAGGAAATCTGTAAGTCCTTCGGAGAGAAAAAAGTCCTTGACGGTATCAGTTTTTCCGTTGAAAATGGCGAAATATTCGGACTTTTAGGTCCATCAGGTGCAGGAAAGACAACGCTTATTAGAATTCTCACAGGGCAGCTGAAAGGGGAGAGGGGAGAAGCTCTCGTTAACGGCATAAATTCCAGTGAGCTTACAGGCAGAGAATGTCGTCAATTCGGCATTATGATGGATGATTTCGGCTTGTATGAGCGATTGAGTTGTTTTGACAATCTGAAAGTATTTGCTGGAATTTACGGCATCGGCAAAAGCAGAATTTACGAAGTTCTTGAAGCTGTTGGACTCGGAAATTCAGTAAAAAAAGCTGCTTCTGAACTTTCAAAGGGAATGAGCAGCCGCTTGCGCTTGGCAAGAGTACTGCTCCACAATCCCGATATATTATTCCTTGACGAGCCTACAAGCGGACTTGACCCTGCCACAGCGGAAGAAATACAAGGGCTTATTCTTGCAGAAAAAGCTAAAGGCAGAACGATTTTCCTCACAACTCACAATATGGCGGAGGCTGAAAAGCTATGCGAAAATATAGCTCTCCTTGATGAGGGGAAAATCGTGGAATATGGCAATCCGCAGGAGATATGCAGGCGGTACAATCATAGGAAAATGCTGAAAATTCACTTGAAAAGCGGCGAGGATATGGAAATTTCTCATGATGAAAAATCTGCGGAAATTGTGGCAAAAATGTTGAAAGACGGCACAGCGGAAACAATACATACTTCTGAGCCTACGCTTGAAACGGTATTTATGACGATTACAGGAAAGGAACTTGCAAAATGAGAAATATTTCTGTGATTTTTCTGAAACAGTTAAAGGATACGTTAAAAAATAAGGCGGTATTGATACAGTTCGTGATGTTTCCCCTTATGGCTGTAATTATGGAAAATGCGGTAAAAATGGAGGGTATGCCCGAAAATTTCTTCGTGAAGCTGTTTTCGGTTATGTTTGTGGGAATGGCGCCGTTGACATGTATTTCGTCCATTATAGCAGAGGAAAAAGAGAAAAATACTCTCCGTGTGCTGATGATGAGTAATGTGAAGCCTTTTGAGTATCTCTGCGGAGTTAGCAGCTATGTCTGGCTGATGTGTATGGCAGGTACGGCGGTATTTGCTGTATGCGGCAAATTCAGCGGTAAAGACCTCGCTGTATTTCTGCTGATAATGGCTGTAGGAATAATGCTTTCAGAGCTTATAGGCGCTGTAATCGGTATTTTCAGTAAAAATCAGATGTCAGCCACATCGGTTACAGTTCCCGTAATGATGATATTTTCTTTTTTGCCGATGATTTCAATGTTTAATGATAAAATAGAAAAAATAGCTAATTTGACGTATACTCAACAGTTGAGTGATGTCGTAAATGAACTCGGGAATTTTACTGTAACGGTAGAAAATATCTTGGTACCTGTTGTGAATTTTGTGTTTGCTGTGGTACTGTTTGTATTTGCATTTAAAAAAAGAGGGATGGAATAGAAAAAAGCTTGCCGTGAAAGCAAGCTTTTTTCGATTTGTTTATAAATCAAGTAATTTTTTGGCTCTGATGAATCGTTCAACGCTTGAAATAATGAGCAGAAGCCAGAAAATGTCAATAGCAATACAGCCGATAATAAAAGAGTAAGGCAGCCATATAGCAAGCATCTGATAGCTTGCTATACCGTATCCTGCAAGATAAAGAATACAGGTGGGGAGAAAACAGGCTATACAAAAAACAGGAATAAGAATAGAAAGGCGTACACAAAACTTTTTAATTTCCTTTTTGTATGTAATCTTCTTTTTAGCAAGCCTTTTTTTCTGTGTTATTAGCAGAAAAATTGTTATAATCGACGCAATTATGCCTGCTGCTGTCATACAGATTGACAACACATCTATACTTTTAATCAAATCAAGAATATTAAGCCGTTCTCTGTCAATATTTTCGCCCTTCATTACAGAGTACAGAGAGTTGGCAGCATAATCTGCTGTATTCATCATTGCGTTTGAAACGGTAAATATGCCTATATTACGCTGATAGTCGATGATTATATATGCGCTGAAATCAGGATTTGAGCCGCTGTGCAGTGCGAAGTTCTCATAGCACATCCAGCCGTTGAAATAATTCATTGTCTGTCCCTCTTGTTTTATCTTATGATTTTCAGGCATTTCGTGAGAAGCAAGAATTGCATTTTTTAACTTTTCAGGAATATTTCCATTTCCAAGCTGTGCATTCATCCATAAGGTCATATCCTCAGCAGTAGAAATAAGTTCGCCGCTGCCGTTACAGGCTGTGAAAGGTGGAGCAGCATATTCTGTCAATTGTCCGAAAAACCACCTATAGCTCTGTGCCTTTTGTATATCATATCCGCTGTTGTTCATACCGAGAGGGGAGAGAATTTCCTGTTCAACGTATTCCTCAAAGGTAATTCCGCTGACAGTTTCTGTGATATATGCAAGAATATCATATCCGAGGTTGCAGTATTCAAACGAAGTTGAGGGTTCGTATGTAAGTTCAAGATTTTCCGCAATGCGTGCATTCTGCTCTTTAAGGGAATTATCAGTACCTATGGGCGATTTCATCATTGTACTGTTGGGAATACCTGAACAATGATTGAGAAGCTGCCATATCTTTGTATCATAGCTTTCGCCTTGCCAGGTAACGTTCCACCAGGACAGATAGTCTGAAACGCTGTCCTCAATGGATAGCTTGTCTTCTTCCTGTAAAAGGAATATAGTCAGTGCCGTAAAAGATTTTGAAAGAGAACCGATTCTGAAAGCTGTATTTTCAGTTACAGGGGTTTTATCAGCTATTTTGTCATATCCCCAGTTTTTGTAACCGATTTCCGAGCCGTTTACAACTGAAAGAGAAAGTCCCGGAGTGCTGTCCTGTTCGATTTTTTCTTCTACGAATTCAACCCATTCTTTGTCGTTCAATACAGACTGAGTATCGGAAGCAAAAGTCCTTATTGGCGATATTACACAAATAACAGCGACAGCTGAAACAAAAGCAGCAGCCCTTTTTAAGATATCAGGCATATCGGTTACCTCCAATTAATCTCTCCGCATTTCCATAAAAAATCAAATCCTTGTCTGATTGGCTAAGGGGCAGATTATTTATCATTTCAGTTTCTTTAAGCGGGTCATCCCACGGTGCGTCACTGGCAAACAGGATTTTATCAGCGCCGTGCTTTTCAATTATGCGGAAAATCTGTTCAGAGTTGATATAATCGGCAACAGCGCCAGTATCAAAGTAGACATTTTTAAATTTCCCGGCAAGACAGTCCTCAACCTCATCAAAAAGGCGCATACCGCCCATATGAGCCGCAACAATAGTCAAATCGGGGAATTTTTCAGCTATATTTGCAAAGCTTTTTGGAGGTGCAAGGATTTCTTCTTTACCAATAGGATCCCAGCCTGCGTGAAATACTACAAAAAGCCCAATTTCAGCCGCTTTACGGTATATAGGAAAAACACGCTCCTCATCGGGATAGAAAAGTTGGTATTCGGGGTGAAGCTTTATGCCGCATAACCCGAGAGATTTAATACGCTCCACTTCCTCGACGGCATTTTCAGCATCAGGGTGGACTGTGCCGCAGCAGTATATACCGCTTCCCATAACATCAGCCGCCCAGTTGTTGATTGTAGTCTGCTGTGAGGGCTTTGTGGCGATTGGCAGAAGCAGGGATTTGTCTATTCCTTTCTCCTGCATAAGATTACGGAGTCCTGAAATTGTGCCGTCGGTATAGGCTTTCATATGCTCCGTTTCTTTATTGTTCTTTGTCGTATTCAGAAGCGATGCCATAGCCCTTTCAGCTATAGCATCAGCAAAAGCGTGGGTATGAAAATCAAAAAGCATAATATTACTCCATAACGTGGTCCATTGCACAATGAATTATTTCCTGAACGTGGTCATCGCAAAGGGAATAGAAAATAGTCTTTCCGCTTCTGCGTGCCTTGACCAGACGTGCCTGTTTAAGCACGCGCAATTGATGTGATACAGCCGATTGTGTCATATTTATGAGTCTTGCAATATCGCAGACGCACATTTCACTCTGTCCCAGTACATAAAGGATTCTGATACGTGTAGGGTCACCGAAAACTTTCAGCAGCTCAGCCGCATCGTACAATATATTTTCATCGGGCATTGTCCGTGATACTTTTTCAACGATGTCCTCGTGAGCACCGCATCCGCATATATTTTCTTCCATAGCAGCCTCCTTATATAATAAAATCAAGATTTTTTATTATGCTGAAAGTTATAGCGATAGCTACAATACTGAAAATAAGTCCGATAAAGCAGGTCATAACCGCCCATTTGTCGTACACTTTTTTCAGAAGCTTGCTGTATCTTACCGAATATATCTTCTCCTCGCGATATGATGAGGAAAAACTCGCCTCCATAGGAAAAATGCAGGGACATTCTTCTCCTTCTATTTCATAGTAGGCAACCTTAAATTTACTTTTTTTCGGCTTGTCGATTTTTACAAAGTTAGCATTATATTTTTTCGTGAAGAAAAGGTGGAGGGTATGGTATACAAAAAAGAGAAACATAGCTATAATAATAAGCTCTATAATACCAAGACCGCATAAAATCAGCACGAAATTGCTTACTCCCAGTATTTTGCAGATTACGACTATAATAATAATTGCAAGAATTATTTCCATTTCCTCATCTCCTTTTATAGCATTATTATATCATAATTTTTGTAATAAGTCAAACAAAATCGGGCGGATATCAAACCATATCCGCCCGTAAATATTATAAATTAACCAAGAACAACAGTGATCTCATTCACATCAGCAAGCTTATCAGCAGAAATATAATTTCCTTCAAGAGCTTCACCGTTGAGAGTTACAGATTTTACGCCGCTTTCTACGTGTGCGGAGTTGTCAACGACGATATTGAGCTTCTTGCCTCTGAACATCTTTGTAATCTTGAAGCTTTCCCACTCAGAGGGGATAGAAGGAGCGATTGCAAGACCGTCAGCATCAGGACGCATACCGCAGATACCCTCAACGCAGCCAACCATAACAGTTGAAGCTGTACCGGTGAGCCAGTGAACGTGTGAACGTCCCTCATATGGTGAAGCCTTACTCTCAGTGAACTGACCGTGTACATAAGGCTCCATAACACGGATTTCAGCCTTATCATTCATAGCAGCAGGAGCAGTTTCCATAAAGTACTCGAATGCACGGTTACCGTGTCCCATAAGAGCCTCAGCAAGAATAAGCCAGCCTTGTGACTGTGAGAAGATACCGCCATTTTCCTTTGTATCCAGGTTGAATACCTGCATTAACGCACCCTTGAAGTGGTGATACTTGTAGGGAGGGTCAAGGAGCTTTGCACCATAAGGTGTATTAAGGATATTGTAAACGCTGTCCATAGCCTTTTCAGCCTGTTCCTCAGATGCAAAACGTGAAATTACGCTCCAGGACTGAGGATTGAGCCACATATTAGCCTCAGGGTCATTCTTAGCACCAACGATATCACCGTTTTCACGGATTCCACGAATAAATCTGTCCTCGTCCCAGCACTTTTCAAGAGTAGCAGCAAGCTTTGCCTGTACCTCGTCAATATATGCAATATAATCTGTATCATTCTTTAATACAGCCATTTCCTTGATAGCTGTCATAGCGTAGTAGAGCTGGAATGCAACGAAAGTTGACTCGCCCTTTGCGCCAAGACGGAGACAATCGTTCCAGTCAGCGTGGAGACCTGCAGGCATATCGTGGTCGCCAAGACGCTCCATTGAGAAGCGGATAGCGTTCTTGAGATGCTCATATACAGTAGCCTCTCCGCCGCCTTCTTCGGCATATGTGATAACCTCGTCAAGGAATGACTTATTGCCGCTTTCTCCGATATACTTCATAATTGTGGGGAATAGCCAGAGAGCATCGTCTGCACGATATGAAGGATGGCCTGTTTCCTTAGCATATACGCTGTTTTCATCGTTCTCATCGGGACAAGTCTCGTGGCCTGCATCGTGAGTGAACTTAACAAGGGGAAGTCCTCCGCCGTTGCTTACCTGAGCAGAAAGCATAAAGCGGATTTTTTCAGCAGCCATTTCGGGGTCAAGGTGGATAATACCCTGAATATCCTGAACTGTATCACGGTAGCCGTAGCCGTTTCTAAGGCCGCAGTAGATGAATGAAGCTGCTCTTGACCAAATAAATGTGATGAAGCACTGATAAGCGTTCCATACGTTAATCATATTATTGAACTCGTCTGAGGGAGTTTCAACGGAGAAGTTGGAGAGCTGGCCATGCCAGTAATCCTTGAGCTGCTGAACTTCTGCATCAACCTTGCCTGCTTCCTTGTATTCGTTGAGGATAGCAGTAGCCTCAGCATCGGTTTTCTGTCCCATGATGTATATGAATTCCTTTGTTTCGCCTGGAGCAAGAGTAATATCGCTCTGGAGCGCACCGCAGGAGTTGGAGTTATAGTTCATAACACCGTCACACTTGCCGTTTTCAACAGCAATAGGGTTTGAGAAAGTTCTGTAAGGTCCGATGAAGTTGCTGAGAGAGCCGTTATAGCCTGTGATAGGCTGTCCAACCATACCGAAGAATCTCTCGCTGCCGTTGTATCCGTTTTCATCAAAGCCTGTGTTTTCATTCATATGCTGAATGATTTTGTTTTCCTCAAAGCTTGTACGTGTGATGAAAAGTGTGTACTGGAGGTTAATCTGATCCTGCTCATAGTTAGGCTCATTTGTGAACTCAACGAAGCCGAAAACAGAGAGCTTTCTCTCCTTGTCGGAATTATTTGTAACCTTTGCGCGCCATACCTCATATGTTTTGCCGTAGGGAACGTAATATGTAACCTCTGACTTTATATCGGTATATTCAGCGGAAATAACTGTATAAGCTGTACCGTGGCGGCACTCTGACTTATACTTGTCAAGGGGCTTGCCTACAGGCTGCCATGAAGCTGACCAGTAATCGTTAGCCTCGTTATCTCTGATGTAGATATAACGTCCTGGGAGAGCCATATCGGAGTTGAAACGGAAACGTGATACACGTCCGTTAGCACCTGATTTTACAAAGCTGTAACCTGCTGCGTTATTGGAAATCATAGCGCCGTATTCGGGGTCACCGAGGTAGTTCGCCCAGGGAGCAGGTGTTGCAGGGTTTGTAATGACATATTCCTTATTCGCAAGGTCGAAATGTCCGTAATTCATATTTTTCATTCTCCTTTTGCCGTTTTATACGGCTGTATTTATATGTTATTATATTATAGCATTTTTTATGTGATAATGCAATAGGTTTTTAAAATTATCTTGCCATAGCCCCAGCCATAGGCATTTCCTCCGAAGGTTCCTCTGAGGGAGTAGCCTTGTCAATAGGCAGTGAATTGCCATCCTCGTCTTTGAAAACGATGTTGTCAACATAGAGATTTCCCTCGTTTTGAGCGCCCCAGCGCATAATCTGGAACGTAGCTTCTTCCATAGTTTCATCCCAGCATTTTCCGCCGAGAGCAAGGAGGAATTTCATTTCAACGTGTACAGCGCCCGACATCTCGAAGTTATATTCTCCTCCGTCCCATTCAGCAAATTCATACCATTCATCACCTGCAACGTTAGCACCGCCGCCGCCGCCAATCCAGCCGGGAGCCATAACATTCTCACCGTTGTCATTCTTGAATTTATCAGCTGTAGCGTCCGCGTATACATCAAGCTCAATTGAGCGTACTTTTGCAAGATTTTCGGGAGTGAGCAGCTTTGCCGCGTCAAACATAACTTTCTGAACTGTTCCGTCAGCGAAATTTGTTCCTGCGTCGCTGAAACGAAGCATTTTATTGCCCTGAACCTCCTCAACGGAGAGAATACCCTGCGCGGAGTCAACATCGTCAAGCTTAGGCTGAGCGAAGCTGAAATCGCCATCATCGAAGGTTATAGCGTTAGGGTCGTCGCACTCAGCAGGGGAGGGGGGGATAAGCTCCTCCTCAGTGACCTCCTCAGTGGGAGCCTCTGTAGCCTCCTCTGTTGGAGCTTCAGTAGTTTCTGTAGTCTGTGACGGCTGTGTAGTTGAAGTTTCTTCGTTTTTTTCGCAGCCTGTTACAGCGGCTGCCATAGCTAAAGCGGCAAAAACTGCCAATAATTTTTTCATTTCCATATCAATTATCTCCTCATAGTCTGAAACAGTAGCCTATAAGATTATTTTAACATAATTTGACAAATTTTAAAAGGGTAATACCATACAATATTCAAAAGAAATTTTCGTCATTTCTCACAAAAATCAGAGGAATATTAATTGCTTTTTGCCTTATCCAGTATATCAATAGTATTTTTCATCATATCGAATACAGTAACTTTAGGCATAATTTTAATAGATACATATGATTTGCCGGAGCCGTTGAAGGTGATTTTTCCCCTGTATTCCGTGGATAGTGCGGCAATCTGGTCAACGTTGAGATACTGGGTATAGAAGTACATCTGGCCATTTTTCTGCGAAATTTCAGTAATTCCGAGATGTGCCGCCTTATTTCTTATAAGGGAAACTTCGATAAGTCCGATAACTGACTTAGGGGGCTCACCGTAGCGGTCAATAAGCTCATCGATAAGGTCGAATTTGTCCTCGTCAGCCCTTATGGTCATAATCCTGCGGTATATTTCAAGGCGTTGATTAAGGCTTGAAATGTACTTTTCAGGGATATGGGCGTCAATCTGGATATCCACGAGACACTCGGGGATTTTTTCAGGTTTTTCGCCCTTTTCCTCGGTTATAGCCTCGGAGAGAAGCTGGAGATACATATCATATCCCACAGCCTCCATATGGCCGTGCTGACTGCCGCCGAGAATACTGCCTGCTCCGCGTATTTCAAGGTCGCGGAGGGCAATACGGAAGCCGCTGCCGAAGCGAGTAAATTCTTTCATTGCGCTGAGTCGCTTTGCGGCAATTTCTGTAAGCACCTTGTCCCGCTTATATGTGAAATATGCGTAGCCGCGGCGGTTGGAACGTCCTACTCGTCCGCGGAGCTGATAGAGCTGAGAAAGTCCGAATCGGTCGGAATCCTCAATAATAAGGGTATTTACATTGGGTACGTCTACGCCTGTTTCAATGATTGTGGTGCAGACAAGTATATCAATTTCGTGTTCCACAAGCTGTTCCCATATATCCGAAAGCTCCTCCTGGCTCATTTGGCCGTGTGCAAAGGCTATACGTGCCTCAGGGAGCATTTCCTGCAGTTTAGCGGTGCAGGAAACAATGGTTTCAACGCGGTTATGGATGTAGTATACTTGTCCGCCTCGGCGAAGCTCCCTTACTATAGCCTGAACAAGAACAGCGGAATTGTACTCGATAACATAAGTCTGAACAGGGTAGCGGTTCTGGGGAGGTTCTTCGAGTACGGACATATCACGAATACCGCTCATAGCCATATTAAGGGTACGGGGGATAGGTGTAGCCGACAGCATAAGTACGTCAACTCCCGAAAAACTTTCCTTGAATTTTTCCTTGTGAGCAACGCCAAAACGCTGTTCCTCGTCGATGATTGCAAGGCCTAAATCGTTGAACACAACGCTTTTCTGAATGATTTTATGTGTGCCTATAAGTATATCGATACGTCCCTGTTTCAGCTTTTTGACGATTTCCGCCTGCTGTTTCGGGTTGCGGTAACGGCTTAAAAGCTCTACATTGACGGGAAAATGCTCAAATCTGCGGAGAGCCGTCTGATAATGCTGATAAGCAAGAACAGTTGTAGGAGCAAGTATAGCGCATTGTTTGCCTGCAAGAACGCATTTCATAGCCGCACGGAATGCTACCTCAGTTTTGCCAAAGCCTACATCTCCGCAGAGAAGTCGCTCCATAGGACGAATACGCTGCATATCCGCCTTTATTTCGGCGATAGCGGTCAGTTGGTCCTCGGTTTCAACATAGGGGAAACGGTTCTCAAAATCGTGCTGTATTTCGTCATCGGGATAAAATGCAAATCCCTCGCTTTTTTCACGCTTTGCGTAAAGGGCGATAAGCTCCTGCGCCATATCCTTTACAGCGCGTTTTACATTTCCCTTTTTCCTTTGCCATTCGCCAGAACTGAGCTTTGTCAGCTTAACTCCCGTATCGTCACGGGGACCGATGTACTTGGATACCATATCAAGCTGAGTTACGGGGATATACAGCTTATCCGTACCTGCGTACTGTATTGTTATGTAATCCTTGGTAACACCGTCGAATTCAAGCTTGCGTATGCCGATAAATCGCCCGATACCGTGGCTGCTGTGTACGACTAAATCGCCCTCGGTAATATCGGAAAGGCTGCGTATTTCCTCGGATTTCGGCTTTTTCTTTTTCCTTGCCCTTGTAGCCTTGTTGTCAATGGAAAGTCCCTGTGTTATGAGAACAGTTTTATTTTCGGGGAACTCAAATCCGCCGCTTAAACCGCCCGAAATAAGGCATACTCGGCCTTCCAACGGGACTGAATCCTCATTTGCTATATCGCAGGAAATTTTATTTTCTTCAAGGTCGCCTTTTATAATAGGCAGAGTTTTTTCGCTGCCTGCACAAAGGATGATTTTATAATCCTGTCGTATATAATCGGACAATTCCTCAGCAAGATGCTTCAATTCACCATTCCAGGAGGAATTTTGCATTGCTTCAAAGCTGATTATACGGCGGAAATCAATACGTTCGCCGCTTTGTAAAAATGTACTGATATAAAAGCAGGTGTTTTTTTTCGCTATATGCTGTATTTCAGGCAGTTCCACGAGTAGGTTGTCAAGCCCCTTGCAAAGCTGACCGTCCTCAATAAGGATTTTCACATCCTCGTTGAAACGTGTTGATATACCGCCTGCGGCTTCGGCAATGTTGGAGTAATCGCTGAAAAGCACAGCGCCGTCGATATAGTCAAAAACAGTGTAAAGACCCTCATAAGCAAGGCTGTAATATTTCATACCGTGGGGGAGAATTTCACCGGAATTCAAGCGGTTAACATCAGCACCCAGGTGACTGCGTACAAGCTCTGTGCGCTTGCCTCGTACCTTTTTAAGGAGTGCTTCAAGACGCTCAGCAAGAACGGTACAATCGCACAGAATTTCACTGGCAGGGGATATTGAAAGCTTCTTTATATCTGTGTCAAGACGGCGCTGTGTATCGGTTTCGAATTCTGCAATACTCTCGATTTCGTCATCCCATAGCTCAATTCTGACAGGCTTATCCGACTGTACAGGGAATATGTCGATAATACTTCCCCTTACGGAAAACTGTGAAGCACCTTCAACCTTTTCACACCGCTGATAACCGCATTTTGCCAGGTCAAGGCACAGCTTATCACGGTCTATGGTATCACCTGCGGATATTTCTATAGCCGATGATATGAGAACATCGGGAGGGATAACAGGCTGCATAACAGCTTCAATGCTTGCGCATATCACATCACATTCGTTGTGAGCAGCTCTTGAAAGGGCAGAGATACGCATATATTCGTATTCATGATTGGAGCTGTCAACGGGAGTGAAAACCTGTTCACGTGAGGGGAAAAGCACAGCGGATTCCCTGCCTGTCATTATATTTATATCCTCGCAGAGTTTTTTCGATTCCGCCTCTGTACCCGTAACAACAAGATTAACCCTGTTTCCCACAAGGGCGGAAACAAGGCAGGCTCTGTGTATGTGAGAAAGACCTGTAACGGAAACAGGTGAAATTTTTTTGTCAAGGCATTCGAGAATGCTTTTAAATCCCGAAAGCTCGCTGAAAATATTACTGAAAAGCTTCATTTAACGCTCCTATGAGTTGAATTTGTTCATAGCTTCGTCTGTTTTGCCTTGTACCATAAGCTTAATGCACTCGCAGGCATTTTCAGCGGCGGATTTGAATTTTTCAGCGTCTTCCTTGCTGAATTTGCCAAGCACCCATTTTGCAAGGTCATAATCGGGGTGAGGTTTCTTTCCTACGCCCATTTTAATGCGTGGAAAATCGTCCTTGCCAGTAAGCTCGATAATGCTGCGTATGCCGTTATGGCCGCCGTGACTGCCCTTTCTGCGTATTCTCAGCTTTCCGGGGTCAAGGGAGATATCGTCGTATATGACAATAAGGCGGTCAGTGGAAAGCTTATAGAATTCAAGTGCCTGCACAACGGATTCGCCGCTGTTGTTCATATAAGTTGTAGGCTCAAGGAGCAGGCAGCGGACGCCGTTTATATTGACCTCTGCTGTTTTGCCCTTGAATTTAAGGCGGCTGATGCTCTCGCCCATTTGTGAAGCAAGTATATCAAGTGTGCAGAAGCCGGCATTATGGCGTGTGCCCTCGTACTGCATACCCGGATTACCCAGACCAGCTATTATATATTCTATTTTACCCTGTGGAGTGTGCGAATTCTGCGAAATTCTGTCGAACACATCAAAAATACTCATATCTACCTCTCCAATACATAAGGGAACCTCTAAAAACCTCCCTCACGGCTGAATTTCTATGACAAATATCATTTACTTCGTTGTCAAACCTTGCAATACATCAAGTATTACTGCGGTTTGTCGCCTTGTAACTGATATTTGTCATGTACGAAATTCCGCTCGTGTTCCGTTTTTTAGAGAACCCCATAATTATTCAGTCTATTATATCATATTTTTGCGGGTGAAGTCAAGATTATATAAGGCAACACCGCACAAAGCCCGCCTGACGGCTTTACACGAAATCTGCTTGCATATTTGACCTCATCTTGCACAGAAACCCCTTGACATACGACAGTATGCCTGCGGAATTTCTGTACAATCTGACGAAAAAATCTGACTGCGTATCTTTCACACAAGCTCTGTGCGGTATTGCCATAATTCGTAATTGTTTGGCTGTGGTGCCTTAAACAAACTGATAATCCGCCCAGAACAGCACAATGCTGAGTATTACAACGGCTATGGATGCCAGTATGGGGAGGCATATCATCCACTTTTTTATTTTATACAGCTGCCTGCACAGGTGAATCATTGCTTTTAAATATGTATAAATATAGCTTGTGCATATCAGAAAGGCGAAAAGCAATGTAACAATATTGTCGGAATCAAACTGCTTTTTGCTTATCCAGTAGTCTGCATCCGCTATGGTAACTGCGGCAAGTGCAGCGAGGTAAATTCCCATTGCAGAGGTCAATATCAGCCATATTGATGAAATTATCGTTTTAATCTTGTTTTTCATCAGTCTTTCCTTCCAACAATTACAACGTGATTACTTGTCCCGAGAGTAGATTTCTCGCGGCATACACTGTAATGGTAATCACACCAGATCTTGAACTGTTCTTCGTTCCAATTATCGACTTTTTCGCGGAATTGGGGAGTACAGCCGTCCTGTGCAAAGTGGTCGGTGACTGTAAGACCGTTTTCCCTGTAAAGACGTTCCATTTCCTCTGCTGAGGAATAATATGTGTCGGTCCAGAAGCATTTTTCATCGTCGTGGCGGAGTACTCCCGTGGATATAAGCTGATTTGCAAGGTCAGCGTCAAGGAAATAATCGTTCTCCATTGCGATGAACTGAAAGATGTAATATCGCGGAATATACGCCGTTACAAGCAGACCGCCCTTTTTCAGCACACGGAGGCTTTCGCTGAGACATTTCGCCCTTTTTTCTTCGTCGATGAGGTGATAGAAAGGCCCCATATTCAGCACAATATCAAAGCTTTCGTCCTCGTAAATGCTCATATCGCAGGCATCAAGTACCGCCGTTTTTACGTTATATCCCTTTTCTGCAACGATTTTATCCATAATTTCAACGTGGCGAGGAGTTATATCCGTGGCGGTTACTTCATGTCCCTGCTCCGCAAGATGAAAGGCATAAATTCCCGTTCCCGCGGCACAATCGAGGATTTTTTTGCTGCCGTCAAAAAGTTCATCAAATATTTTCGATGTTGTGATAAATTCTATTCTTCTTGCGTTATTGGTGGACAATCTGTCTTCCTCGCGATAGTTTTCGTAATTTTCAACTACATAATTTTTCATAATTTTTTGCTCCTTTTTTATCGTTTTTCTCTGTCGGGTTTTTTATCTTTTAGGAGTGGTGAAAATTATACCCCTCTATATAAGGGCAAAAATCGGCCTTTTTTCAACCAAAAATGGTTGATTATTGAAAAATAATTTTTATTTTCTCTGTTTTAGATAATTGCCAACAGGCGAAATTGTACGCATTGCACAAAATCTACTGTTATATGTTTTTCTTAGTTAGGTTATATTATATTATTTTGTGTAGGGGCGGATATTATCCGCCCGAAATGGTATAACAGTGTATAACAGTGTATAACAGTATATAACAGTATATAACAGTCAATGTGAAACGCGGTAATTTGGGGCGAGCAATGCTCGCCCCTACAGAAAAAACGGTATATTGCGGATTTTTCGGTGTCTAACAATTCTGAGTCAGACTTTTTCAATACAATAGCATATTTCTCCGTGTGGCAGTTCATTTCCCCTTCGAAAACGCTCCACATTATCGGTTATGTGCATAGTCGATTTCTCTAAAACTCGCCCTGATTTTGTATTTTCAATTCTGTGGTATGCTTCAAGTTTTGTAAAATCTGTATTGCTGAATGTGTAGTCAATCACGCCCTGCAAAGCCTCTCCTGCGTATCCCTTTCCCCAGAAGCTTTTGCCGATACAGTACTCGATTTCAGCTGTTTTACAGTCGGAATATACACGGCAAAAGGCTATCTGCCCGATACATTCGCCGCAGTCTTTCTCAATAATTGCCCAGCGGTAAAAATCGGGGTTATTGTACTTGCTTATATACTCCCTTACAAGCTTTTCCACCTCTGTCAGAGTCGGATATATTGGCTCGCCGTACTCGTTCTGAATGTCCTCATCAGCTATCCAGTTTCGGAGCATATCACCGCAATCCGCCATAGTAAACGGTCTGCATATAAGACGAGGGGTTTCAAATTCTTGTGTTACCATAGATTTATTTCTCCATTTAATTTTCCTTGTTTTTTCTCACCGAATCAATAATATGCAAAATATAATTTGCAATACCTATCAATACAGTTAAAAAAAGAATTAATATACAATAAAGAAATTGACTCTTTCCAACGCCCGGTTCACCCGTCCCATATTCCTTTGGAATTATTCCTTCTAAACTCAGAAGAAGCTGGGTAATAGTACCAATTACAAATACTAAATATACTTTCCATGGCATATAGCTTTTTTTGTTGGAGATAATCCAGTATAAAAAATAAACTCCACCGACAAGAAGAAAGAAATATCCAAACGCAGCACCGTAATTATCTATAAAGAAATAATCAAGAATTATAAGTGCAATGTGAAAAACTACCGCAAGTATTATATTGAATTTCTCATTTGGTTTTGTGACTGTGTGTGACATTTTATCAGCTCCCCATTATATTTTTTGTTTCTTTTTTCTCACTTTATCAATCAAAAACAATATCAGATTTGCCAGACCAAGCAGTAATACCAGTGCCGCTACTAAAACGCAATAGAAAAGTTGTCCTAATCCAGATAAAAACCCAGCATCTTCGGGAATAAAGCCGCAGTTGTTCAGAATAATCTGAATAATTGCACCTATTGAAAAATGCAGGTATACTATCCACGGCATATAGCTTTTGATGTTGGAAATTATCCAGTATAAAAGATATATTATACCTGCAATGATAAAAGCAATTTGTAAATTTCCGAAATCGCTTTGCATCATAAAATAGCTCAGCACTATAAATACTGCGTGGAATACAAATGAAAGCAGTGTGTTAAATAACTTTTTTGTCATAATATCAGCTCCTGTAATGTATATCTGCTGACTGCCAATAATAACTATTTCTCCATAACATCATAGCAGAGAAAATCGCCGTTATCCGTTTCAATAGTGTGATATTCCGTGAAAACATAGCCTCTTTTCAGGTAAATCGGCTTTGCAGGCAACGAAGCGTCGATTATGATTTTGCTGTAATTTTCCGCAGCTTTTTTCTCGGCAAAATCAAGCAGTCTGCCGCCGTAGCCTTTGCCCTGAAATTGCGGCAAAACAAAAAGTCGGAGCAGCTCGTTTCTCTTGACAGTAACGGTTCCTACAGCATTATCGCCCTCATATAAAATATAGACAATGCCCTTTTCAATGTCGTTTTTTATATTATTCTCGCTGTGGTGGCTTAGAAAGAAATCCACCGCACCCTTGGGGTAATATTTTGGATATACGCTGTTTATTGTCTGCTCTGTTATTGCTCTGACTGTTTCTGTATCGCGTAAATCTGCTCTCTTAATCATTTTTCTCATACTCACTTCTGAGGATTGAAAAATAATGTCTGCCCACATATTCCCCGTTCATAAAGAAATAATCACGGAGCGTTCCCTCGTAGGTCAAACCGCATTTCTCAATAACACGTTTTGAGGGCTGATTTATAGTCTTTGTGCAAATCTGAACCTTATGAAGATTTATTTCATCAAATCCAAAAGAAATAATTGCTTTTGTTGCTTCGGTAGCATATCCCCTGCACTGAAACTCCGAACCGATACAATACTCGATTTCCGCAAAGTGATTTTTGTTGTCAACAAGGAAATAGGCTATCTGTCCGATACATTCGCCGCAGTCTTTCTCAATAATTGCCCAGCGATAGTAATCAGGCTTTTCATAAGAGCCAATATATATGTCAAGCAGCTCTTTTACTTCCTCTTTTGTTGAATAAACCGGCTCGGAATAAAGTGACTGGATTTTTTCATCTGCAATCCAGTATTTAAGCATTGCTGTATCGTCGGTATACTCAAATCTGCGGAGTATAAGTCTTTCTGTTTCAATTGTCTTTGTTCCGTTATGTGTAAGCATAGTTTTTACCTCCTGAAAATTCTGCGTAATTGGTTATATTTTACATATTATAACATAAGAGTGAGGGGGTGTCAAGATATTTTATCAAACTTATTTATTGACATTTTGTGAACAACGTGATATAATAAATATATATATTACATTTAAGTAAGGAGATGTTCCTATGCATTTTAACAGATATTACAACAAACAGATCTCAATTGATGAGCTTGATTATATAACTGAGGAGAATATTCAGACTTCGAATATAAATATCACTTCCGACAAAATGTATTCGGAGGTACACGATTATAATGACCATATGTTTGAAATGCAGAAAAAGCGAGAGATATATGTCCGCGATTTCTGGAAAGTGTTAATATTTAACATTATCGGCTATTTACTGATATTCGGATTTACTTTCACCTTCGGCAGCTTTGATTTTATTGTAAGTGAAAAATTCTCTTTGTTTTATAAAATCAGCAAGAGTATTCCCTTCTGTCTTGGTACTATTAATATTATTTATTTAGCGTTCTTCTTCCTGGTATTTATAAAGAAAAAATATGAGAAGAAATTCTCTATTGGTATTATGCTGCTGATGATTCCTGTAAATATCTGTGTTGTTGCTCTCATAGCTTTCAATATATACTTCTTTAAAACGCTGAAAGAGCATCATGACGCTATCAAGGAAGATGCGGGATATCCTTATTTCCTGCCTATTAATATGACATTCTACAATGAAGAGGTTATGGAAAAAGCTAAAAAATCTGTCAAAGAGTATAAATTCGATGATTATAAAATAGATCCTGATGCGGAAATGGGTATTCCGTCGCTGGATTGAGAATACAGTAAGAAAGGTTTTATAAATGAGAGAACAATTAAAGGCGGTTATGAAGGCTAAAACTATAGGTGAAGCGCTGAAACTCCTGCCCTGGAGCTTTGTGGAGGCGTTTGCGGCTATACCTGCGGTTATGTTTATTTTTTCTGTCATAGTTGACGTTATTATGATGTTTGTTATAGCATATCCATATCTGTTTTTGTTGGATGATATGTGGGTTTCATTTTACATTTTAGGTGCTGCGGCAGTTTTGCTCTATGCGGGCAAGTGTATTGTTGAAAAAGTAAAATTCCGCGATATTGTAAAGCAGAATACGCCTATGATTTTCTTTATGGCTATGGCGATACTTATACTTATATCTACGACGATAAATGGCTGGACTGAATATGCTGTGAATGGGCATCAAATACGACGGGAAAGCGTATTTGTCTATTTATCTTATATAATAGTGTTCTTTTTCTGTTCTTCACTTGTTAAAAGTGAAAAACCCAAGAAAATTTTGATATATTTCTTTGTTGCTATTAGCTTGATATTCGGTATATGCGTTGCGGCTACTCTTATTCTTGATACAAAGACATTTATACTTTATATAAATCATAGCGTTGAATGGATTATCGGTGTATATACGAATCCAAATCATTATGCGTATTATCTCAATGTCGCTGTTGTTTGCAGCGGTGCGCTGTTTGCTCTTGAAAAGGATATAAAAATCAAAGTATTCAGCCTCATAACCTTTTTGCTTAATGCAGTTATCCTTTTCCTGAATGACACTATGGGTTGTTATATAGCAAGCCTTGGCGGACTTGTATTTCTTTTGATTGTTATGTTTATAATTGATAAGCGTATCAATTTACCTGCCCTGTTTCTTATTTTAATGTTTGTTGCAATATCTCTTGGAATTAATTTCTATAATGATTCTGTAGCATCAAGTTTTTCAAATATGGCAACTGATATTCACAATATTGCTGAAAATAATGATGCTCCGATGGATTCAACAAGAGTTCGTTGGACACTGTGGAAAGAAAGCGTTCAATGCATATCTGAACGTCCTTTCTTCGGATTTGGCACTGATGGTATAGAAGACCGTCTACGTGATCTCACGGGTGAAGAAAGAAGCCATAATGAATATCTGCAATATACCGCGTTTTATGGTATCCCTGCGGCATTGTGCTATCTTGCGGGAATTATGGCAGTATTCATTCACGGACTTAAAAATAAGGCGAAGCTTGATAAGTATGCAATCATATCCCTTGCTGCCGCATTCGCTTACTGTTTTTCTGCTTTCTTCGGCGTTTCAAGGACGTATACTGCACCGTACCTCTTTATTTTCCTTGGTCTTGGTTTTGGAATTTGCAGAAATCGTGAAAAATAAAAAACACCTCAAAGGAAATGTGAGTATTTCCTTTGAGGTGTTTTTATATAGTCATAATTAATAATTTTCAGCGTGGATTTCAAAATAAGCCTGGGGATGAGCGCATACGGGGCATACATCGGGAGCTTTAAGGCCCACAACGATATGACCGCAGTTTCGGCATTCCCATACCTTAACCTCGGATTTCTCGAATACCTGTGCAGTTTCAACATTGTTCAGTAATGCACGGTAACGCTCCTCGTGTTGTTTTTCAATAGCGGCAACTGCTCTGAATTTAGCTGCAAGCTCTGTAAAGCCTTCTTCCTCGGCTGTCTTTGCAAAGCCATCATACATATCTGTCCACTCGTAGTTTTCACCATCAGCAGCGTCAGAGAGATTTTCAGCTGTTGAGCCTATGCCGTTAAGCTCCTTGAACCACATTTTAGCGTGTTCCTTTTCGTTATCGGCTGTTTTTTGGAAAAGTGCGGAAATCTGCTCATATCCCTCTTTTTTAGCCTTTGATGCAAAGTAGGTGTACTTGTTTCTTGCCTGAGATTCGCCTGCAAAAGCGGCAAGAAGATTTTTTTCGGTCTGTGTTCCCGAATATTTTGTTTTTTTAGCTTCTGACATATCAAAAACCTCCTCTGAATTATTTTGTCATCTGATATTTTTTCATCAGCTTATATGATTATTCTACCATATACTTTGCCCATTGTCAATAAGAATATTCTGAAATATTATGTGAGGATTGTGTGAAATTTATTTTTGCGACTATCGTCTGATAAAAATCAAAGGTAACACCGTACAAAGTCCGCCTGACGGCTTTGCACGAAATCTGTATGCATATTTTCACTATTTTGCACAAAAAACTTTTGATATATGACAGTATGTTTACAAGTTTTTTGTATAATTCGACGAAAAAACTGACTTTGCATCTTCCACATAAGTTCTGTGCTGTATTGCCTTAAAAGTTTTCTGTAACAATTTTATAAAAAATACTGGACAAATAAAAAAATATATGGTATAATAATATGTAGCTGATTATGTATTAAAAATTGAGGTGAATTATATGGATCTTTTTTCTATGTTTAAAGGCGGAAAGTATTTCGATAAGCATATGGCTCCTAAGTGCGATTACTGCCAGTTCGGCAGACGTGCAAAAGACGGAAATAAGGTGCTTTGCGAAAAAAGAGGACTTGTTGACTGCAATTACTCCTGCAACAAGTTTGTTTATTCTCCTTTAAAGCGTATTCCCGTAAAGCAGCTTAACTTCGTTGGAAGTCTTGCTGATGAGGATATTTATATCGAGTCAGCAGGTGATATCGCTGAAAAGCAGGAGCTTGAAAATCCTAAGAAAAAGGAAGAACCTAAAAAGGAAGCTCCCAAGACTGAGGCACCTAAGCCTGTTGAAGCTCCAAAGCCAGAGGCTCCTAAGCCTGTTGAAACGCCTGCTCAGGCTGCTCCCCAGCAGACAGCTGCTCCTCAGAATGTCCCTGTTGCTCCTGTAAATGCTGCACAGACAGCAACAGCTCCAACGGCAGTTCCTGTAAATGCTGCTCCTGCACCGGCAGTTGCTAATGTAAATCAGATGCCTTCCGCTGCACAGCAATCTGCAGCTGCACAGACGGCACCTGCAGCAAGTCCTTCTCTTGCTGAATTAAGTGCACTTGCTGAGGCTGCTATAGCTACTGAAAGCACTGATAAATAGTATTAATGTATATCGCAGACAGCAGATATTTGCTGTCTGCGGTATGCGCTGAAGTAATATATTAGTGAAAAGAGCATATATTAATGGAAAAAGTTATTATATTATCCGATGTAAACAGATTAGATAATGGCAAATCGCTCCCGGTAGATCCAAGTATCGTTAATAACCTTCTTGATGAGGGTTGGACAGTTAAGCATCTGAGAACTACTTCAACCGAGCGTATCCGTACAATCGTTTTTGTGCTGGAGAAAAAGGATAACGAGTAATCAGGCAGAGATGTGAATATGGCGGAACTGGCAGACGCATGAGATTTAGGCTGCGTCACGACGGTGTGATAATGGTGATATTATGGAAGATGTTATTGAAGCACATTATTATTCAGCAAATCACAAAGAACAGCTTATGCAGGATTCTGTCTGTGGCTGCTTCTATTGCGGCAATATATTTAATCCAAGTGAAATTACTGAGTGGTTGAAGGATATATCCGGTACTGCGATCTGTCCATATTGTGGAGTAGATTCTATTATCGGCGAAAGCTCCGGTTTTCCTATTACAGAAGAATTTCTTGAACGAATGCGTAAGAGTTGGTTCTGAAAATTAAATATGCGGGTGTGGCGGAACTGGCAGACACGCCAGATTTTGGCTGCGTCATTACAGTGCATTTACTCCCTGCAAGCTCTGGGCAGGTAAATTTCAAGAGCAAAATTGAATATGCGGGTGTGGCGGAACTGGCAGACGCACGAGATTTAGGTTCTCGCGCCGCAAGGTGTGCAGGTTCGATTCCTGTCACCCGCACCAATAAGAAATCCCGAAAGCTCTCGTTTTCGGGATTTTATCATATATAATTATAATAAATCTTAAGGGAGGGCTAGAAATGAATGAATCTATCCATGCAGAGGCATTACAGGTAATAAAACAACTTTATGGTGAAAATGCATTCTTTCGTGAAGGTCAATATGAAGCCATTGAAGCAACGCTTACCCATCGAAGAACGCTGGTCATACAGAAAACAGGTTGGGGAAAAAGTTTGATTTACTTTGTCTGCACAAAACTTCAGCGCAATGCCGGTAAAGGTATGACAATTGTAGTAAGCCCTCTTTTGGTGTTAATGGAAAACCAGATTCAGTCGGCGCAGCAGCTTGGATTACAATGTGCCGTTCTTAATAGTTCCACTAAGTGTCAGCGTGAGGAACATCTCGCCGCAATGAGAAATGGTGATCTTGATTTAATTTTGATAACGCCAGAAACCCTTTTTACAGATGAAGTACAAAACGCTCTTCAACAGATTCAGATCGGGCTGTTTGTTATTGATGAAGCACATTGTATTTCTGATTGGGGACATGATTTTCGTTTAGAATACACCCGACTGAATAAGATCATCCGTCGGATGCCACATACTGTTCCCATTCTTGGCACAACTGCTACTGCAAATAATCGTGTCATTGCAGATTTGAAAGAACAGTTTGGAGATGATGTATTCGTTTCTCGTGGAGAACTGATGCGTCGCTCTCTTTCCATTCAGATTCTACGTCTTGCCACACCTGCAGAACGTTACGCATGGATTCTCGAAAATGTTCCTAAACTTGCCGGCAGCGGTATTATATACTGCCTAACACAGAGGGACTGTGAACATCTTGCAGGATTTTTACAGGAAAATAGAATTTCTGCCTTTGCCTATCATTCGGGTATGGAACAGAATGATACTGAACATGCAGAAAGTTTATTACGTAACGATCAGATTAAAGTTCTTGTTGCTACAGTCAAGCTTGGCATGGGTTATGATAAAGGGAATATTGCATTTGTCATACACTATCAGCAGCCTTTCAATATTGTTGCCTATTATCAGCAAATCGGACGTGCAGGAAGAAATATTGACCGTGCCTATACATTTCTGATGTGTGGTGAAGAGGATCGGAATATCCAAAATTATTTTATTGAAACTGCATTCCCTTCGGAAAAAGAAGCACGCAATATTTATGATATTATATTTTCTCGTGCGGAATCGGGTATTTCCAAAGGAGATATTCAAAATCAAATTAACATCCGAAAAAATCGTGCTGAAAAAGCGCTTATGTTTTTACAGAACGAGAATTTCATTTTAAAAAAGGGTACAAAGTATTATCCGACACTGCATAACTTTCAATACAACCGAGAACATTACGATGCAGTGACACAAATACGCCGTCATGAACAGCAGCAAATGGCTGAACTTATGGGTACAACACAGTGTCTTAGCCGTTTTATTGTGAATCAGCTGGATGATCCAACAACAGAAAATTGCGGTATCTGCCGCAACTGCCTTGGATATCCAGAATTTCCGGAATCCCCATCACAACCATATATTGAATGTGCACTTGATTATATTGAACGACTTCAGATTCCAATTATCCCTCGTAAACAATGGGCGAACACCTCATTTACAGGAAGTATTAAAATTATTACACCGAATGCCGAAGGAATTTGCCTGTCCAAATATGGTGATCCGGGATATGGAACACTTGTCAAAAAAGGGAAATACGGAAATCCTGCGGAATTCTGTGAAGAACTGATCGGAAAATCCGCAAGTGTATTAAGAACTATTATCGCTGAAAAGGATATTACAGCAATTACCTGTGTTCCTTCACTTCGTAGCAGAATTGTTGAGAATTTTGCTGTCAGTCTTGCAGAGCACTGCGGAATACCATTTATACCAATGCTAAAAAAGCATGGAAGCATTCAACAGAAGGATATGGAAAATAGTGTGTATCAGTGTCAAAACGCATGGAATTCGTTTTCTTTACGGGATGATATTGATGATGTGCCTACACGAATTGTTTTAGTTGATGATATCATCGACTCAAAATGGACAATGACCGTCTGTGGATATCTGCTTACAACGGCTGGCTGTGAAATGGTATTTCCGTTTGCTTTAGCAGATAGTTCTGAAAGCAGGAGGAATCAAGAATGAATCAGAATGCAGAAGTAATTTTTATGATGTGCAGCCATCTTCAATCGGATGTATCTGTCAAGCCTTATGAGCCGGCTGAATGGTCAAAACTTGCACAAATACTGTTAGATGCTGATTTGCAGCCAAGTGATCTGACAACACTGACTGATGCAGAGTTTCGTGATATGTATCTCGATACTAAGGAGATCAATCGTATCAGACAATTACTCGAAAGGGGCGGCAGTCTTTCCTTTGCATTAGAGCAATATGAAAATATGGGAATCTCCATCGTCACACGTGCAGATGCGCTCTATCCAAAGTCATTGAAGCTGCGGCTTGGAAAAAGCTGTCCACCGCTGTTCTACTATGCGGGAAACCTTCAGCTTGCCGGAAAAAAGGCAATTGGATTTGTTGGTGCCCGTGGCGCAGATGATCACGACCAACAATTTACAGAGAGTACAGTTTCTACTGTCAATTCTCTTGGATTTGCCGTCGTTTCGGGTGGCGCGAGAGGTGTGGATACAATGGCATCTTCCGCTACGATCCGAAACGGCAGTGCTGCCATTTCCTACCTTGCCGATTCTCTTGTAAAGCAGATACGAAACAAAGAGACCATTTCGGCGATCCAGAACAATCAGTTGCTTTTGCTGTCCGCTGTCAAACCGGATATGGGCTTTACTGCCGGAACTGCAATGATGCGGAATCGATATATCTACGCACAGTCCGATGCTACGGTCGTTGTCCGTTCTGATTATAAAAAAGGCGGCACATGGAATGGTGCAGTTGACTGCATCAAACATGAAATCTGCCCCGTTCTTTGTTGGAACAAATCTGAATACAGAGGGAACCAAGAGCTGATCCGTATGGGTGCTGTTCCCATTGATGCGAACTGGGACGGTGATCTTACTACCTTACCTGTAAAAGAAAAAGAGCCTATCCAATTGACGCTATTTGATTAAATCGGGAAAAGTTCTTTTTCTCATTTATCCAATCATTAAATTCATAGGCATGCGTACTGCAAAAATAAAATTTGCAATACGCATGCCTGTTTTATGCCGACTCCCCCTCCACATACACCGCTACACTATCCTCAAAATCGCCATTGAATTCCAGCCTGACATCAAGGCTTTTGTCCTCATTCTGATGGACATAGACCGTTTTCACCAGCAGTCGCAGATTTGCATCGTTCATGTGCTGTTCCTCGATCATCTTCTCCAGCAGGTCTGCCGTCGTTTTCAGCTCATTGCGTTTTCGCTTGCTGACTTCATCGAACTGTTTGCTCTCCTCAATCTTCTTCTGCAGGTCAGTGATTTCTTCCTCACGCTTGGTGATCATCCCATTGTAAACCGAAGCGTGTTCACGGTCGGAGATTCGCTCGATAATCAAGTCTTCAATCTGCTGTCGGAGGGATGCGATTCGTTCCTTGTATTGCCCAATCTTTCGCTCGTAGGCAGGCTTTTGCCTCTGCCAGTCACGCACGATTTTATCGTACTTCTTGCTCTGTTCCTGAATCTTGATTAACAGCAATTTCACTTCATCATAAATGATTTCATCGAGTTGTGATTCGTGAATTCTGTGCGGCGTACAGTATTCCTTGCCATAGCGGTGGTGGCTGTTGCAGGTATACTCAACCCATTCGTTTTTTTGCATACTCTGTGCTTTGCAATCAGAATCGCACCGCATTCCGCACATTTGATCATACTGCAATAGCGGTGGATGGTTCGGTTTTCTCCTGCCCTGATATTCCCCTGCTTGTGATTCTCAAGAAGTTTCTGTGCCTGTTCATAGGTCTGCTTATCGATAATCGCAGGAAGAAAATTCTCATGTCGAATTTGTTCCTCTGCTGGTACGAAACTCTTAGTCTTGTATATTTTTGAGGTTATGGTCTTATGATTCACCAGCGTTCCCGTATAGATTTCATTCTCCAAAATCCGTTTTACAGAAGTCTGTACCCACAGATATTTCTTGCACAGCTTTGTGCGAGTGGAACTGATTCTGCGGTGGGAGAAGTATTCGGGAGATTTGATTCCTCTTGCATTAAGCTGTTTTGCAATTGCAGAGATACCGTAGCCATCTATATATTTTTGAAAAATCTTACGGACAATATCTGCCGCTACTTCATCGATTACAACTTCATTAGTGTTCCTGTCCTTGTAATATCCCATTGGTAAGTTTACAACCAGTCCTGTCTTTTGCTTCTGTCGAATACCTGTCTTGACTTTCTTACCAATATCCTTTGCATAGAAATCATTGATAATCTGCTTAAATCCAATGAGCAGATCATCATTGTCATTAAAGCTATCGATGCCCTCCGTGACGGAATACACTCTCACATTATTCTCACGCAGATGGTCAATAAACAAAGCTGTTTGTGTTCGATGTCTGCCGAGTCTTGATAAGTCCTTGACCAGTACAACATCAACTTTTCCCTCATCCACAGCATTTTCAAGTTCTGCAAGACCCTTTCTTTCAAAGGTCATGCCCGAAACATTGTCATCACTGCTCTCACCGACAATTTCATAGCCTTGCTGTTCTGCATAGTCAACCAGAATCTGACGCTGATTGTACAGACTGTTCATTTCTTCGTCCTCATCACGGGACAAGCGGTAGTATAGCCATGCTTTCATTTTATCATCCTCCTTTGGCAGGTACGCTGTGTGGTGCCTGCGTTACCACAGACAATACCACACAACCTCCTGCAAATCCAGCGTTTACGCCGATTTCTCAGTTTTTTCTACGTTACCAACAGAATCATCCTGTTCAGCTTTGGCGATACTACACGAATTCAGAAACTCATGGATCATGGACTCCATGAAACGTTCGAACTCCTTGCAGTTGCCATTGTATTGAACGGTAACTGTTTTGATTTTTGGAACTTCAATTTTTCTTGCCAATCTATTAGCCTCCTTATTTTCACGTCATAAGTTGATTTGCTTACACACATTTTTAGATCGTCCTTTCTATATTTAATTTGAAAGGGTATCGGCATTTGCGATACCCTTTGCTGAGTGGTGAGGGGACGTTTTATCCCCTCATCCCATGTGCATCCCCAACGCTTCCTTGCGTCGGATTTCCTCTGCGAGAACCTTGCTGTCGCTGTGACGTTCGATCTCCTCATCTTCCTCCGACTCATCCATTATCGCAGCCACATCTGCAATGCCAGCGACAAGATCAAGAGTACCGACTGCGAAATCACAATCGCTTTGAGCATTTTCGATTGCGTTTTGTGTTTCCATTCTTCTAATTCTTTCCGTTGCAAGGAGAATTCCTCGTTCAGCTTCCCAGCCTGTAATGACAGCTTCTCTGATTGACTGATGAGACTCGTCAGGGAGTTTGTCGTCTGCTCTGCCGTGGATTTCTGAATCCGCCTGCACTCGTTTTCCACCTGATCGAACAGCACTTTCTGATTCTGCAGGTGCATTTCGATTCCAGATTTCGTCATCAGCTCGTCCTGCGACTTCAATAGTTCCTCCTGTACCTCGCAGGAGCGTTTCAGCAGGCTGATCACCGCTGTCCAGTTTCGGTTGTCCACCGCCACCATAGGCATGGTTTCCTCTGCCACCTGCAGGTCGGATTTGTTGCGTTCCATCAAGGCATTCACGTCTAATCTTGAACTCATGTTCCATCAACTCCTTTGAAAATTTCTCGCCGTGCAATTTAGCACAGCGGCACTTCCTACCGTTAGGGCAAGTGTAAGTGATATACTTCCGTGAGTCCTCCCACCTCACACCGTAACCCATTTGCTTCATCATAAAAATGAACTGCTTACGGCTTTTCGCTTGCTTCATGACTTCGGTAACAGCATTCATCAGCTGAAACTTCCAGCTCTCGCCACGCACCGCTGAGCGATATTCACGGTCGGAGAGCACATCTTTTTTCTTCTGCCGTTGCCTATCCAGCACCGCCACGCTATACTTCATGCAGATTTCATCAGATATATTCATAAGCTCCTGCACAGTATTTCCGTTCGAATGATACTTCCTGCCATCCTCGAAGCTGACAGAATTGAACACGAAATGCGAATGGATATGCTCTCGATCAATATGCGTTGCCACAACGCATTCATATTTCCCAAATACTTTCTCTGCAAGTTCAACCGCAATCTGATGTGCAAGCTCAGGTTTAGTGTCATCGCCTTTCGGAAAACTCTGCACCAGATGATAATACATCCTACCGCTGTTCTTGTGGTAAGCATTCTTCGTTGCAAGCATTTCATTGTAAGCAGTTGATGCGAAACAGTTAAGAGTTGTTACATACTGCTTGTCCTCTGACTTCGTTTTCTCTGTCCTTGTAACATAGGCAAGGACATTTTTCATACCTCCTGCAGTCTGTGTTTTGCTGTTGATGAAATGAATAATCGGCATCACGTCACCGCCTTTGCAATTTCACATAAGGAGGCAGTTGCTTTCTCATGCTGTGCAATCAACTCATCCAATCTCACTGATTTCAATCGTCCCATGTTACCAAGCAAAGCAATCTGATTGAGATTCCGCCCGATGGATTTCTGCTCTTTCAGCACATCCGCAAGTCCGTTGGCGGTGACGATTTTCTTGCCAAGTGCTGACCGAATCACGAAATCACTCAGCGTCAATCCATGCTGATGAGCCTTGCTGTAAATCCGCTGACGCTCGTCCTCAGTGCAACGGATTGTAATTGTTACGTTTCTTTTTCTCATGGCATCACTCCTCTCTTTCACTTACTGTTTACTATTACTTTCAGCGTGCCGACATAAAAACATCATCTCCACAGCAACTCTATGGAGGCACAATCGGGAGCGGCGGCTCGCCGCAAGGGGTTCGGGTTCTCCCGACCTGCTGCATCGGTGGCCGCTATGCGGACTGCCGAATGCGATGCTGGCCCTCTGAAGAGGACTCTATCGCCCCTCATATTTTCAGCGGAATCCAATCTTATTTTATCTCCGCTTTTAATGCGCTCACACTCTGCAAATTCGGAGGTGATTTCGCCCTCAATCGATTTAGTGGTGTAATTACCCTATGTGAGAGACGAGGGCGAATTTCGGCTGAATTGTGCGTGACAGTAACTTTAATCCGTGACGGTAACTCTGCAACGAAATTTCTACCGACACGCACCGCAATCAACGCTGTATAGACGTTTGTGAGGTTTCAAGACACCTCTGCGTGACGGTAACTCTATCATCGTTTTTACCGTCACTACCGTCACGCTCTGAATAATAATCAAGGTGAATAATTCTTCCTGCATGAGTTCTCTTGTACTGAAATTCAATCCCGTACTTACTAAGTTCATATCCGTTCTGAACTAAATCTCTTGTTACTCTGTTGGGAAAGAATTCTTCATCGGTAATTGATTTCAATTCATCAATCAGCTCTGTTGCTGTACCAACAAAATGAAATCTCTTTCTGATGAAGAGATAAACCGCAGAAAGAAAAATGTTGTCGTGACTTTTTATTGGTGGCGGTTCGTCCGATACAATCCATTTCATAACAGCTTCATCAAACTCAACTGCAATTTCAGCATTGCCAATGTCACGTCCAACACAGTAAAGTGTACCTTTTCTGCTGCCACGAAATGTTTCAACGAGTACCATACTTCCATCAGCACAACCACTGATACCTGTTGAGCCAGAAATCATATTGAACGGATCGCTGTCATAGCACTTGCGAGTGTGGTGGACAAGCAGAATTGTAATTGCATGCTTGTCTGCAAGACTTTTCAGAACAGATAATTCTTTGTAGTCTGCACCGTAACCACAATCCTTTTCGTTACGCACCATCTGCAGTGTATCAATGACCACTAATTTCAAATCGAAATGCTCTGATTTGAAATTTTCTATCTGCGATTCCAATCCATTGCCAAGGGATTCAGCCGTGATTGCAAAGTGCAGGTTCTCCGTAGGTTCATCGGTCAGTTCATACAAACGATTCTGAATGCGGTGGTAGCTGTCCTCAAGGCAAAGATAGAGTGCAGTGCCGATGTGCGTTTGGTGTTTCAGCACATCTTCACCCTTTGCAACTGACAGACAGATGTCGAGAGCCAGCCACGACTTGCCGACCTTCGGTGCACCTGCAAGAAGATACAAGCCCTGTGTAAGCAAACCGTCAACGCAGTATGCAAACGGTTTGTATGCGGTACTCATGATTTCTTCGCAGGATTTTGTTTCGAGTTTTTTCATGTTATCACGTCCTTTCTTTCTCATAAACCCTCTCGCACGATCATCTCCCCGAACTTCGAACATCAATCGCATCACAGCATAGACCCCACCTCCGCTTGCTGCTGTTCTGATCCGGGCGATTCACCAAGCGTCCGACAGCGTATCGGACTCATAAAGCGTCTGATGCAGAACACTTCTTGCACGTTCCCATTGCCTGCGACGGGTTTATCACGCTCGGACTGTGGCTGAACGTAAGTATCCATTTCTGACTTTCATCGCCGACTGCATTTGCTAAGTGCAGGTCTGAGAGTATCTTGTTCGCTCGCTCTTTTGAGGTCATGGCGGATTTCTCAAGCGGCTGGTACGGCTCACCACCCCACCATCAGAAATAACGTACTTGGTGTATCGGTATTCAATTTTCAAGTTTCCAAGGCTTCTGCCTTTCTTTCTACTTTAAGTCTAACAGATTTCATTGCACTTGAAAATGCGAGAGTAATAATTCAAGATTTGCACATTTTTCAATCCAAGACAATTGTAATTCCGAGATAGATATGTTATAATTAAATCAGCAAGAGAAGAAAGGAGCTAAGTCATGCCTACCACTTACAAAAACGGAATTTATGTCGTTCTGGATGGGAACACTGTTTACCGCTATCTATGTCATCACGGTGCGTTGTCACCACTTGCAGATACAACTGTAGATGAGGAATTGATTTCTATGCTTGCAACGAACAGTTCCAACTATGAATACATCTGCGACTATATCGGCACACTTTCTGAACTGGAAGGCGGAGAAAACTTCGGCATCATTTCGGAAGAACAGGTAATAGAAGTCATTGACAAGGCTCTTGAAGTTGCGGCTGCCATTATGGAAAATGACGATATCATGGGAGAACTTCTCTATGCTGATATTCTCAACACAACCAATATTCCTGACGACGGCACAGCGAACTTTTTTCTTCAGCTGATGAATAATGTTAACGATGCACTGAAAGCTCCGCTGTACTTCCGTGAACTGCTATTCCGCATTTTGCATAAATGCGAGCAGTATGACGATGTGCAGAAATGGTTTGCTGAATGTGTGCTGACGGAAACAGAACTGTTTCGCAGGAGCTATCAGATGGAATACATCAATCATCCGATTGGTTCAGCGGAAATGCGACTATCGGAAACCTATTTCTTCAATCGGTTTGATGATTACTACGCATTTATGCTGTTGCATTTCACACAGCTTGGTAAGCCGATACGCAGCTGTCAGTGCTGCGGCAGATTCTTTGTTCCAAAAACGAAAAAATCACCCTGTACTGTGACAGAGTGATTACGTCGGACGGAAAGACCTGCAAACAGGTCGCACCGAAGCTTATTCAAAAATTAAAGAAACAGCAGGACACCCTGCTTGCGGAGTATGATCGTGTAAAGAACCGCAATTATAAGCGGTTTGAACGTGGCGAATGGAAGCTCCCAGGAGAAGAAACGGAAAAGGATATGACGTTTGAACAGTATACCACATGGCTGACACAGGCTCAGGCGGCTCGGAGGGCTTATCTTTGTGGGGAGATTTCGGGGGAGGAGTTTGGAAGCATGATTCATACAGAAAACTATAACATAAATGAGGTGGTGTGATGCCCAGAATACTAATTATAGATGATGATGCCCATATCAACGATTCTCTATCAACAGCTTTGCAAGCTGAGGGATATTCAGTATCAAAAGCCTATTCCGGAACAGAAGCTCTGTTGCTGTTATCACATAACAAGCCTGATCTGATTTTACTTGACCTAATGCTCCCCGGATTATCAGGCGAGGAGCTTCTGCCGCAAATCAAAGATATACCCGTGATAGTTGTAAGTGCCAAAGCCGATGTGATGGACAAGGTCGAGCTGCTAGTCGGCGGTGCTGTTGACTATGTTACCAAGCCGTTCGATATGAAAGAGTTGCTTGCAAGAATAATAGTGCAGCTTCGGAAGAATGAAAGATCTGCTGATAGATCGCTTTTTACATATCGGGAGATCACACTCAATACAGATAAGCATACCCTTTCTGCAAACGGCAAGGAACAAAAGCTCACAAGAACAGAATTTGCGATCATGAAGCTTTTGATATGCAATCCCAATCAGGTTGTTGCAAAGCTGACAATCTTAGACCGTATCAGCATGGATACACCTGATTGCACTGAAGATTCGCTGAAAATTCACATCTACAATCTCCGAAAAAAACTGAAAATACTCACGAGTAAAGAATATATATCCTCGGTATGGGGCATCGGATTTATGCTGACTGCAAAATCTTAACTTTTTCTTTACTATTTTCTTTACTGTTTTCTTAACTTTTTTGTTCTATACTGTTTTCAGAAAGGAATGGTGATACCTTATGGACTATGTTCTGAAAACAAACAATCTTTGCAAGTACTACCGGCGTTTCCATGCTCTGAATGGTGTGACGATGAATGTTCCAAAGGGTTCAATCTACGGATTTGTCGGCAAGAACGGCGCAGGAAAAACAACGCTGATTCGGTTGATCTGCGGATTGCAGAAGCCGTCAAGCGGAGAGTTCACGCTCTACGATACGAAACACACGGACAGCAAAATATCAAAGGCTCGTCGCCGTATTGGAGCAGTAGTTGAAACACCTGCATATTACGGTGATATGAGTGCAGCCGAGAACCTGAAAATGCAATATGCAATGCTCGGACTGCCCTCTTATGACGGAATTGATGATCTGCTGAGGCTTGTTCGGCTTGATAATACAGGCAAGAAAAAGGCAAAGGACTTTTCACTTGGTATGAAGCAGCGTCTTGGTATTGCGTTGGCACTCTGCGGGAATCCTGATTTTCTGATACTTGACGAGCCGATTAACGGACTTGACCCGCAGGGCATTGTGGAGATTCGTGAGTTGATTCTCCGTCTGAACCATGAAAGAGATATTACGGTACTGATTTCATCACATATACTTGATGAATTGTCAAGGCTTGCCACGCACTACGGCTTTATTGATAAGGGAAAAATTGTGCAGGAAATCAGTACAGAGGAGCATGAACAGAAATGCAGAAAGTATCTTCATTTGAAGGTCACAAGCACAGCTGCATTTGCTCATGTTATGGACGAGATAGGTGCAGAATACAGTATCATTAATGATACGGAAGCTGATTTGTACGGTGAATATAAAGTTGCGGATTTATCAGCAGCACTTTCGGCAGAGGATTGCGACTTGCTTTCACTTACTGAGCATGAAGAAAGCCTCGAAAACTACTTTATCAATCTGGTTGGCAGTGATGGAGGTGAAGCAAAATGAGAAATTTGATCAGAATTCATTGTAAGCGTTTTTGGTTCCGTTGGGAGACTTTCGCTGTCACAATGCTGAACCTTCTGCTTGCTGTTATTTGCTTTTTGGCTGCAAGTTTTCTGTATGAGTCGGGTAGCATCCGAAACAACGAATTCTTCTCCATCATGCGTGTGACGACAATTATTTCCGTGGCATTCACATTGGCAGCAGTCATTTTCATCGAGATCAACACTCTCGCAACAGGTGCCATCCGAAATTCGCTGATTGCAGGATACACAAAAACGCAGGTATTCCTGAGCAAATTCATTGCGGTTGGTGTATTCAGCATTGTACAGGGAACACTTTTTCTGTTGCCGCCTATGTTTGCGAACAAATGGATTGACTTACCAGTGCAGTATGTTGTATCTATGTTACTTGTATATATTGCAGTTTCATGTATTGCTATGACAGTCTGCCTTGTTTCAGATCGCCCGACGATATATGTTGTTGTTTGTATTGGCTGTCTGATCGGGCTAATGTTCGGCGGACGGTTGATTGCAGTTGATCTTAGCAGATCACGATACAGTTATATTGACATTGAGCAGGGAACGCTTGTCACAGTAGATAATATGTGGTATGTTTCTTCACCTAAGAGAGAGATTTTGGAACACTGCATTCGGTTTAATCCTGTGCAGCCAATTGAAGATTACTGTGTATGGTATTTTGAAAATATAAATTCAATCCGTTTTTCAATAGATAATATGAAACGTGCAGAGGGAGAAGTGCAAAGTGAAGTGGAAAAAGAGAAGGCACAACTGGTTTTAAAGGAGATAGAAGATAAGTATCAGCTTTACATGAAAAGGATGCAGCTTTTTCCAATCTATCAGACTGTGTTTCTGCTCCTGCTGGCAGGCGGTGGTGCGGTCATCTTCCGCAAACGTAATATAAAGTGAGTGTGATGTCAATTGTTACCGTGGATATTGACTGTTGCTTTTGCAGTTGGAATATTGTTCATGATAATAAGGAATCGGTTGCTGAAATCGGATTTATATAACCTGACGAAGCAAATTGAGAAGAAACTGAACTGTGATACTAATGTTTCGCTTTATTTATCTGGCAGAGATAAACAGCTTTGCACCATGACAGCGAAGCTGAATAAACAGCTTGATCTACTTCGAAAGCAGCAGCTTCAATATCAACACGGCAACATTGAATTGAAAAAAGCTGTCACGAATATTTCTCACGACCTTCGCACTCCGTTGACAGCTATATACAGTTATATTTACTTGATGAGAAAAAGTGATGATATTTCTGAAATAAAAAAATATCTTGATATAATTGAAGGGCGAACTGAAACAATGAAACAGCTTACGGAGGAATTGTTTCGATATTCCGTGATAGTTTCAGGCGATAATGAAACTGTAACGGAGGAGGTATTTGTCAATCAAGTGCTGGCAGAAAGTATCAGCAGCTTTTATCCTGTGCTGATCGAAAAAGGCATCACACCGCAAATACATCTGACCGATGCCCGTATTGTGCGGAATGTGAATCGCTCAGAGCTTGCAAGGGTGTTTTCCAATCTGCTGAATAATGCTGTTAAATACAGCGACGGTGATCTGGAAATCACACTTTCCGATACTGGCGAGATCACCTTTACCAATACTGCAAAAGAAATGTCCGCAGTAGAGGTTGAACAGCTCTTTGACAGGTTCTATACCGTAGCGGTTGCTCGTAATTCAACAGGATTAGGGCTGTCTATCGCCCGGACACTTGTGGAGCGTATGGGCGGGACGATTGCTGCTGATTATAGTGACAGCAGACTGACAATCAGACTCGACTTTTAGTAATTTCACCACATAAAGTATCAGGAATTAACCCCACTGACGTGACTCTGCCATTAGGTTCTGGTGCCGAGAGGCGTGCAGGTTCAAGTCCTGTCACCCGTACTCAATATAAAAACAAAGTCCCTCAATTGTGAGGGGCTTTGTTTTTATACCAATCCCTAAAATGTTAGTAGACAAAGATGATGAGCAGAAATGATGTATATCAAGGCGGACGACGAAAGCATACTGCTGTATGGTGAGGAGGACAACGACGATATACAGCATTTATGCCATTAGATTTGTCTACTGTTGTTTCAGGGATTGGTATTATATACGCTGAACAATCAGATGATAAAGATGTGGAATTACTGAAGCAAAAAAATAAACCTTTTAAACGATTTGGAAACCGTTTAAAAGGTTTTCTGGCAATACGTGACGAAATTGATCACTTTGTTTTTCGACGTATTTCCATGCTTTTCAGTACTCAAACTGTCACCCGCTTGGTTGTTACTTTTTCTATATTATATCATACTCACGATCAATTTGCAATAGCTTTCGAAAATTTATGAGTGTGCTTTCATAGCAATCAACCTGAACCCTTCACTTTCCTCAGTAAGGTATTCGTACAGATCTTCCGGTGAGGTCAGCAGATAAACTTCGAGTTTGTTGCCCTTAGGAATCCCGAAGAAGTATTCACCATTTTCATCTCTCTCGTAGAGGTAATCACGGATCACACCGAAGTGGTCGAAGGTGACTACAGTGAGCATTGTGATCAGATCCTGCTGAAACTCAGTTTCTTCCATGATGCACTCCTTGCATTCTTCAGGCAGGTCACCGCTGCATTCCAACAGTTCCTTTTTATCATATATATGCTTCATCAGCATAGAAACAATTGCCACAAATGTTGTTTTTGAAATCATCATATTCTTTCCCTACTATAATAATATTTAGTCGTATAAATCCATGACAAGCCAGCCATGGTTTACACGCACTTGTTACTTAAGTTATAATGAAAGCAGTGATTGGACTAACGTTCTTTCCCTTGGGACACCACGCCCGTCTTGGAGACAGTTATCCATGCTTTCGTTATAGCGTTCGATTTTGCAGGTAGAGCCATTCATATACGCTCGCATCACACAGTAGGCAGAATAAGTAATAAGAAAAGTGTGGATTTATCGATCACAAATTTTGTAGTCAGGAGAGATAATTATGAACGCTGTAGGAATTGACGTATCCAAAGGCAAAAGCACTGTAGCAGTGATCCAACCATTCGGAGTTGTCATAGCTGAACCTTTTGATGTGTTCCACACGGATCAAGACTTGAAAGAGCTGGTTGCCTTTCTCAAAACGCTGTCTGGTGAAACGAAAGTTGTCATGGAGTACACTGGTACATATTATGAACCCATCGCCAATGCACTCCACAACGCAGGCATATTTGTATCCGTAGTCAATCCATTACTTATTGATGATTACGACACAAATCGTGTAAGAAAGGTCAAGACCGATAAAATTGATGCACTGAAAATCGCATCATTCGCTCTTGACAAATGGTTGAAGCTTCGTGAATATACACCAGCCAGTACAATCAGAAAAACGCTGAAAGTCCTGAATAGACAGTACATCAAGCTGAATAAGATGCTTGTGATGCAGAAGAACAACTTCATCGCTTTGCTGGATTGCTGTTTTCCATGTGCAAACAAGTTGTTTGCATCCCCTCGCAGAGAATCGGACGGACACGAAAAATGGGTGGATTTTGTGCTTAAATTTCCACATGTAGATTCGGTTGCAAAACTCTCCTTATCAGCATTCCAATCAAAATTTCAAAGTTGGTGCAGGAAGAATCATTACAAATACAGCGAATCAAAAGCTGTTGAAATCCATTCTTATGCAAGATCTCAGATCAGCACCCTGCCGATGACAGAATCTGTTAAAACCATCATTGTAGAATCCGCAAAGCTACTCATTTCCACACTGGAAGCACTTGCAAAAATGCGTTCTGAAATGGATGAACTTGCATCACAACTTCCTGAATATGATACAGTTATGGGCATTTATGGTGTTGGAAAAGTATTTTGCGCACAGCTCATTGCTGAAATTGGTGATGTGGAGCAGTTGAAAAGTGGAAAATCCCTTGTGGCTCTTGCAGGTATTGATCCACCGCCAAATCAGTCTGGTAGCAACGATCCAAAATCAAGAAGTATATCCAAACGTGGCTCTCCTGAATTAAGAAAAACGCTGTTTCAGATTATGACAGTCTATATAGTAAAGTGTCCTGCAGACGAGCCAGTATATCAGTTTCTTGACAAAAAACGTTCCGAAGGAAAACCCTACAAAGTTTATATGATCGCTGCTGCACATAAATTTCTTCGTATCTACTTTGCCAGATTAAGGGAGGCTTTGCATACACAGAGAGCATAGCATCTATTCATAGATTCTAAACCAGAGGCATATCCAGGCACGGCACAAGCCACTTGACCTTGACAGGTTGTCATAAAAATGCTACAATTGCTTGCCTGACGGTGACTGACTGCATCTATTCATGAGTTCCTCACCATCGGCATGACACACAGAGCATTTTTATGACGTTCTGTCAAGGTTGCCGGTTGATTACAACTAAACTTCATTTTTTTAGACTGCTTCGGCAGTCTAATTGTCGTGCCTATTTTTCTTTTGTGAAAATCTTGTGAAACTTTCTTTTTATCCCTTGACTTTTATTTGCAGGTCTCCATGTTTTCGGTTTACATCATGCTCATACCCTCGTCGGGTTCTTCGTTCATTTCCTCGGCGGAGCAGATTTCCACATACTCTCCAAGAATGTTCAAAGCCTCGGAATAACTTCCGGAGGCCGTAACTCTGCTTTGCATTTCCTTTGCCTGTTCTCTCATTCCGTTTTCACGGAGTGTCCTGCTTGCCATACCAAGCAGATTGAAAATGTTGCCGTCCGCACCGATCAGCGGACACTTTGGTTTATCATTCATCGCCATGGTATTCCTCCATCATTTCCCTCAGTTCGAGTTTTTCGCTGTCGATATAGTCTTTTGCCAGCTGTTCTGCTTCATGGATATCATTTTCCAGAAGCTCATAGCCGACTGCTGCATAGATGATGTCGACAGCGTTTTTCTTTTCTTTGCTGTCATAAATCTCAATCATGAAGCCATCACACGGAACAGATTGACCGTCCCGATTTACTCGGAACGGTCTGCTCGGTGTGATCTTCACTTCAAAGCCCTTGTATTTCGTAGTTATCACCCCTATTCAAAAGTCATCTGGAAGTCATCGGTTTCTTCCAT
>JAFQHO010000017.1 GCA_017397925.1 Ruminococcus sp. | reverse complement strand
CCTTGCTTTCATCAGTAACAACAATTTCAAAGCCTGTCAGTTCGCCGTAGCCGTTAACATCTGTAATATCAAATGTTGTCGGAGGTATAACCGCCTTACCGTCTGCGTCTGTGAGATTTGTTTCTGTTCTCTCGGTGTTGTCTTTTACTGTAACACTCATATCCTTAACAGCCTTATTTTCGCTGTCGGTTACGGTTACAATGATTCTGTTAGCAATGTCAATTACCTTATCAGCCGGAAGCTCAATATTGATTTTACCGTCTGCGATTGTAACAAAGGCATTTTCGATAACTGCCTTTTCATCAGTAACAAGAATATTAAGGCCGTTTACGGTTGCTTTACCGTCCTTGTCGGTCTTATCTTCTGAAAGAGGGGGAACAACCATTTTACCGTTTTCATCAGTTACGCCGCTTCTGTTATTTTCCGTTACATCAATAACCTTAACTGTCATATCCTTAACTGCTGCACCGTCCTTATCAAGAACAGTTACACAAATTCTGTTAGAATAATCAATCAGGTTTTCAGCCGGAAGAAGAACGGAAATTGTATTATCATCATTGAGAGTTACAAAAGCATTTTCAATCTGCTTTGCTTCATCATTGACAATAACATTAAATCCATTTACATTTACTTTACCGTCTTTATCGGTGTAGCCGGAATTTACAGGGGGTACGGTTAATTTGCCGTATCTGTCGGTTAAGCCTTTTTCAATGTAATCTTTATCCGCAATAACAATTACGGAAACATCTTTTTGAGGCTCGCCGTTCTGATTTGTGATAGTGATAATAGCAGGGCTGTCCTTTGTGAGAATTAAACCGTCGGGAAGGTCAACCACAACATTATTACTTTCGCCGATTTTAATATCGCAGTTTGGAATGATAACATTGTATTTATCGGTTACGCTTACAACATAAGTATTTTTAACCTCGTTATTTTCGTTTCCGATTGTGCCGTTATCGTCGCCTGTGCTGCTCTGATTGTTTGGAACTTTAAGCTGTCCGTTTGCGTCTGTTGTGCCTGTTGCATTATTACCGTTTTTATCCTCAATAAAGATATTAAGGTCTGCTGCCGGCTTCTGATTTTCAGTAAAGAACGCTGTAATAGTGGTCTGGTCTGCATAATCAAGAAGTCTGCCGTTTGGTAATTTGATTGAGATTTTATTATCAACATCAATTACAATTTCAGAGTTGAAAATAGGAGTACCGTTTTTGTCGGTAAGAATAATGCTGAAATCGCCAACCTCTGCCGCGCCGTCCTCGTCTGTACGGTCTGCGTCAATAAGCTGTGCAATCTCTGCTGTCTGCAATGTTTCACCACATACAGAACATTCAACATGCTTGCTGCCGCCGCTTGTAATGGTTGCCGGAACATCAATTATCCAATCGGACGGAGTATGTCCCTTTGGCTCAACATATTCAGCCTTGTAGGTATGGCCGCAATCTTCACATACAAAAGTTGTAAATCCTAAACTTACACAAGTTGCCGCCGTAATTTCTGACTTGTAATTATGGGGAATTATATCTGTGTAGTCGCTTGTGTAGGTATCATCACAATTTTTACAATCGTAAACTGTGTAGCCCATTTCTTCACAAGTAGCCGGAGTTACTTTCTTTTCGTAATCGTGAGGAATTTTATCGGTATAGTTACCTTTGTAGGTATCTCCGCAATCACAAGTGAAAATTGTATATCCCATTTCGGTACAGCTTGGAGCAATTACAGTTTCTTTGTAGATATGCTCTTTGTTTTCTGTATAATCTCCAATGTAGGAGGCTCCGCAATCGGGGCACTCATATACAGCATAGCCGTGTTCTTCACAAGTAGGCTCTACAATCTGTTTGTTATAATTGTGTTCTGTCTTATCGGTATAATCGCTTGTGTAGGTGTCGCCACATTCACAAGTATAAACTGTAAATCCAAAAGCGGAACAGCTTGGAGCTGTTACATCAGCCTTGTAATCGTGAGGGAGCTTATCTGTGTAATCAGCGTCAAATTCATAGTCGCAATTTACACAATCATAATGAGTATGTCCCATACTTACACAAGTGGGCTCTGTAATTTCAGTTTCGTATTCGTGTTCTGCCTTATCTGTGAAATTTGCAGTATAGGTATCTCCGCAATCACAAGTAAACACGGAATATCCCATTGCTTCACAAGTAGGAGCAATTACGGATTCTGAATGATTGTGTCCTGTCGGAAGTTCTAAAACAGTTTCACATACAGTACAAATTTGCGGCTCGGTGCAGGTTGCAGCTTCGCCCGGTGTATGACCTGTTGCTGCGTCTGCCTTAATCATTTTTTCGCCGCAATCTTCATTCTGACAAACATATTCAATTACGCCGTCTGCTTCGCAAGTGGAAGATGTAACGGAAGTGCCCTCGTCCCAATTATGTCCTGTGGGCTCGGTATAATCTGAAACATAACTGCTGCCGCACATTACACAAGTAGAGGTAGTATATCCTTTATCCTCACAAGTAGGCTCTTTTGTGATATGCTCGTATGCGTGAGAAATCAAAGGCTTAATATCAGTTACGAAATTATCTCCGCAAACCTCGCAAGTGTGGTCTGTATAGCCGACGCTTCGGCAAGTTGCGTTGTGGGTAGTAGTATGGTAATTATGATTTCCTGTTGGTGTCGTTTCCTGATGAAAATCTCCGCAATCCTTACAAAGAGTTAATTTAAGGCCGCCCTGTTTACAGGTCGCTTCTCTGATAGTAATATCTTCGTAGTTATGGCCTTTTGCCGGAGAGTAATTCATTTTTTGGAGTTCTCCGCAACCGTCGCACTGCCAACGCTCATAACCTAAATTTTCACAAGATGCAGGGATAGTTTCAAGGTATCTGAAATCGTGTTCGTGTGCCGGAGGAACAACAATTATTGTATTGCTGCCGCCCTCGTCGCTTTCATCAGCGAGGATATGCACATAGCTTACGCCGTTTTCAATCATACTTTCACCGGAATAGCTGTAATTGATTTTGTAATATACGGTGTAATATCCCGGCTGTGTGTAGTTCGGTGCGCTTGTCTTATTGCAATTATCCGCGTCCGTTCCGTAACGGATTGATGTTTTAACACCACTATCCGAGAGGTCTGAAACAGTTAATGTATGAGCTTCGCCGTCCTCAACACCATAGTATGAAGAAACAACCGCTTTTGCAGTAACATATTCGCTTGTTTCATATCCGCAGTCGTCGCAGGTCTCGGCAATGTAAAATCTGTTGTTTGCCACCTGTCCGTCAACCTGTTCGGTGAAATTATGGTCTGCAAGTCCTCTTGTAGCTCTTGCATAAGTACCTTTACAGAATTTGCAATACTCACCGCGTTTGAGAGTGGTTAAGTGGTATTCATCATCATATTTTTCGTGAGTTGTATTGTCAAACTGTAAAAAGAAATTATTATCACAAGGATTTAACGAATATACATTGTTGTTAAATGAATAGGTTGCCATTCCGTCACCGGAGTTTATCGTTCCGCAGTTCTGACAAACGGCTTTAGTCCAATGGTAGCCGGTATAATAAGCATCTATGCCGGGAGTACCAGAGTCAAGATTTCCTTTTCTTTCTTCATCTAAACAAGTACCGTCTGAATATCTGACATCACGATTGAGTGCTGTTTCACCGCTTCGGGTATATTCAGGAACACGGTATGTCAATACTGTTGTCTGCATATTACATACACAGCAAAACTGCGTTTCGTATGTTGTGGTTGCGTT
>JAFQHO010000002.1 GCA_017397925.1 Ruminococcus sp. | reverse complement strand
TATTCATGGTGCACTTCTTCGCATGAATCGAAGCATACAATCCGAGGGTGCAAATGGCATTATCAAATGGAACAGGTCGTATACCCGTGTACGCAGAAGAGGCTTAAAAGCATTAAATTTAGAAATTGGGCTGATTTGCTGCGGTTTAATCTTCACAAGTTCCATTTGAAGAAAAAATCCCTCGCATTGGCTGCCTGAGTTTTCAACAAAATAATACTTTTCAACACGGCAAAAAATTATTTTTCTGCCGGTGTGTTCGTTATACCCTGTTTTCAACAGTTTTGCACTTTTTCACTTTTTACATATTAAAAAAGTCCGAGTGGACCATTTTCATGGTCCACTCGGACTTTTGGTTTCACTTTTTTTACAGTGCCTTTAATTTATATATTATTGATAGCCTTCAGCAAATCGTTCATATGGTAGATGGTCACAATGGGTAATATGAAATACAGCGTCACGCAGACAAAGCTATACAAATTGCACCGTTTACTGCACCTAAAGGCTTCTATGAAACGGTAAGGATACAGGAACGTATATACGAACTTAGGAAGAAGCTCGGCGAGGATGGAACTGAGGCTATATCCAACGCACTGAACAAGCTTAGGGTAGGTACAACAGTCAAGATTAGATATTACGACATTGATGCATATACGAACATCGAAGGAGTAGTTATCAAATTCAATCTCCCATATCGCAGACTTAGGGTCGTCAAGACTGCTGTCCCTTTTGATGACACTTATACCTTAGAGCTACTTGGCAAGAACATCATTTTTTAGTTGTATTATTGCTGGCCGCCTACTGGGGCGGCTCGGCTTTTGTACAGTGATTTTTTTATATTATATCTATTTACTTTTGCTCCTATATGTGGTATAATTTAAGTAACAAAATGTGTTTAAGTATGTCCCCGCGAGAGCGGGGATCCATTAGCTTATAATTATAAAAAATGAAAAATTCCACGTCGATTACGTTTTTAGAAAAAAATGAAATCCCCAAATTCTCAAAAAAAAGTTTTTTTTGAGAAAATCGCAATGTGATTTTTCTGAAAAGACGTAATTGCTATAAAAAATGTGATTTATGATCCTAATGGTAGATGATATATCATATTGAGGAGAGAGTGCTATGACACAGTATGCGAACTTAAAAGATTACTTTCAAAAAGAACATTTTAATCTTATTAGCAATGCTATTTCTGATTATATGAAAAATGGTAAGCCAATAAATAATCTTGTTATACATTCTCTTGTGTGTACTGACGATGATGCCAACTTCAATGCCGAATTTGAACTTGGTGTATCTGTAAGTGTTGATGATGATGAAAAGACGGATTCGCTTTCGTTTATCATTGCCGTAAAAGGTAATCTTCAAAAGAGATTCAATGATATTCAGTCTGTTAGAGTTAAAAAAGTTAATAGCAATGAATTCCCAGAAGATAATTTATTAAGTCAGTTTATTCTTCCAGATATTCCTGTTGAGGAATTGGAACGTATTGGAAATCAGTTGTATTCACATTATAAAGAGATCGCGGGGTTTGAAGAAGTTCACCTTTCAATAGAAAAGCTGTTGAAGATAGAACCAATATTCTTTTCTGAACTTCCAAATGGCTGTCTTGGCAGAATAATTCTCTTGGAATCTGATGTAGAAATTTTCCATAACAATACTAAAAAACTTTACCATGCTTTGCCGGGAACAATTCTTCTTAATAAAGAAAAATATTATGATGAGCAAGACGGCGGAATTCTCATAACAATAGCTCACGAATTAGTACATTGGCAACTGCATCAAAGATTCTTTATGCTTCTTACGCTATTAGGAGAAGAAACCGTTGATTTAAAATCCGAGATACAGCCCATTATCCTCGCCGAGAGTATGACGGCCGTGCAAAAAGCACTCTGTATAGCTGAATGGCAGGCTAATGCTGTTGCTATGAGACTAGCTATACCTGCAAGTACTGTAGATGCTACAATCAAAGAGATAGCTAACGATCCTTCGACTTACTATGAAAACTTTGGAGATAGAATGCAAGCTTGCGTTATCAAATTTGCAAAAAAATACAATGTATCGTGTTTTATTGCTAAAGAACGCCTCCGTCAGTTGGGGTATGACTTTGTCGATGGTACAATTATCGAATTTGATGGTGATAAGAAAAAGCCGTTTTATTTTACACCAGGTACGCTAAAAAGTAATGAAACCTTTGTTATTGATCAAGCTAATTATGAGCGATTACTGCGTGAGAACGAAAAATTTGCTGAGCTTATAGAATCGAAAAGATATGTATATCTCGGGTATGTGGTATGCTTATTTGATGCAAAATACATAGATGTCGAAAAAAAGGAAGATGGAATAAAACTCGTTCTTTCTGATTATGCAAGGGAACACGCTGATGAGTGCCTTCTGAAATTCCAGTTCAGAAATGAGTCTGATGCAAATCTGATACTGCATTATGGTGCATCTTACCTGAACAAGATACCCGAATACAACAAGATTGTACCAGAATCATTTGAGCTGTGTGAAGAGGATACAGAATTAGACCCCACAACTATTAGTCAGATAAAAGAGTATAATGATACTTTAACCAGGCTGAACAGTCCTGAGTTAAGCACTCTTGCCAACACGATTGTTTATTATATGAAGGAAAAGGAAATTGATGACAAGGAACTTCACAAGCGTATTGGATTAAGCATTGCAGCAATAGAAAAAATCTATACTGGTAAAACTGAAAAAGTTAATATAAAAAACGTTATGGCTCTTTGTATAGGATTACAACTCGACTCGGAAGAGTGTTACGATATGTTCGAGAAGGCAGGATACAATATACGAGAGGATACATTAAGAAACAGAGCATATCGTTATCTATTCAACAATGCATTCTTAGGCTTAAAAGAATGCAACAAAATTCTTCGGTATTTCAACCAAGAAGAGCTGCCTGATCATAAGAAAAAATTGTGTGAAACAGAGAAGTGAAAAACTTCAAGTTTAATTTAATACAATCCAAACGTCTCAAAACCGTTGATAGTGTGAAAGCTATCAACGGTTTTTTCGTGATATGCTCAATAATATTGTAACTTCAAGTTTAGAAACACAGGTGATTTTTTATCGGTTTTGTGCTAGAATTATTTACAGGGTGTTCGAACGCTTATGTTAAAAAATTAAGGAGTGATAAAATGGAAAAATCATTGTTTGATTTTGTTTACGGCTGTGGCTGTGATATCGAGTTCGCATTTGATAAGGCGAGGGAACTTCAAAATATTATCGATGAAGAAGCTGAGAAGCTTGCCAAGGAAAAGGAGGAATCGCTTTTTAATGCTCACAAGGAAGAATTTCAGCTTGAAGTTTTAGAGCAGCTTCAAAAAGAGGGGATTAGGAAGGCGGGGATGGAGTTATCCTCTACATCTCCGCTGATAAGCGAAAAATTTACTGTTAACGGTGTCGCATTGCACGCTTCTGACTATATCCCTGATTCGGTGATCATAGACCCTGTCTATGAGGATAATATCCTTATTAAAAATCAATATAGTCTCGAATGGCAAGAAAAAAACAACCAAACTGGCAATCGCAAGTTTGCCTGGAAAGAAACTCCGACATTGTTGTTGATTTCTAATCCTACCGCAGCTGGTAAATGTGAGAACGTTGTCTGTTATCTTAAAGGTAATCCAAAGCCGTTAGTTTTTCCGAATGGCGATATATCCTTAGAGGCATTTCGCAGACAGACAACCTTTGCTCGAAAAGGTATTAACGTTAGTGTACAGAAGCAATATGAATGCTTTTTACGCTCCATTCGCGAATGCCCGAATAAAAAGTTTTTGGCAATTCCAAGACACGCTGGTTGTGTTACACTTCCTAATGGCGTAACAACATACATAACTTCTGAATCAGTAATATCTGGTTTGGAAGACTTATTCCCTGCAGAAGTAAGAGAGCATACGATGGTTGTACATCCTCTCTCACTTGAGGATATGTCGACTATTTACAGTAAGGCTATCCCGAATAGCATAGATGCAAAGCTACTGACAACGGTGCGCATTAACAGCATTCTTCTTTCCCTGTTTGAGGCAGAGGGTTTCAATTCTGATCGCGGATTTGTCATCTCTTACAGCAATGACACTGTAAGAGAAACAAATATCGTTCTTACGAAAAGGAAAAATTACACATCTACGGTTGTGCAGGCTCTTACTGATCGTATTTCAAAGGTGAGAAAAGAACTCGCAGCTGCCAATGATGTGACTGTACTTTTGACTTTTTCAGGTATTTTCGAAGAAGGCCATAACCTGGATAACGCTTTTAAAGCGGTCATGTGGGATATTACCGGAGAGAATGGTGCAGAGGATAACACTCGTAAGATTGTTATAATTATCACCGATCATCCCGAACGAATTCCAGAGGGATATCCTGTCTACTTTATCAATAGCAATGAAGATATTATACCAAAGAACTTGCCTGTTTTACAGCGTTTATCCGGTATGTTTGATTATGCATTCAAGGAATACATATATAACAATCCCGATGCAGCAAGACAGCTTGTGCGCGACGGAATAGAAGCCGCTCAACACATAGTCAGCAACTTCAGAAATGTTGACATCACAGATACAATGATAATGACCTTGGCAACTGCTCATATCTTAAAGAGACTGGGTATTGTTACTGATTCTGACTTGAGCGGTATAATTAATTGGTTCAGAACAGAAGCTACATCAAGATTATCGATGAGCGATTCTACATGCTGTGAGTTCAAGTCGGCTGTCAGCAATGCTATTCTTAACGGAGAGCTTAAGATAGCTAAGCAAACAGGACCGCCGTATTATAAAGAAGACGGTCATACCGCGTTCATCAGAGATGAGGACAAGTCCATCAACATGAGTAGTGATACAATTAATAATGTCATCATACCCAAAATATCAACAAGAAGTGTTACGAGAATGAATAAACATTTAAATCAAAAAGGCTGGCTCAAGGGCAAGCACACCAATAAGCGTAAGCTAAGAGTGGCGTATGAAGCTGAAGTTTTTGATGATACTGAGGTATTCTCATACTCAAGATCGGTTCTGAATGCTGAAGCTAAGGACTATGTCGATGATATAATCGACAACGAGTATTGGTTTAGTGTCAGCGAATACCCCGAGGGCTTTGTTCCAATACTTTATAACGCAGATGGCACAAGAGCGGCAGGCTACGTTTTTGAACCTGATATGGACGACAACTTACACGAGGTCTACTTCGGAGCAACACGATCAGGAAAAACTTTTGCTTTGGCTCACAGAGCTATTTCAAAAGTTTTGTTTGAAAGTGCGGACACTGTTATTATCTTCGACCAAACAGGAGGATTTACCCCGAATGAGGTTGCAAAGCACATAGGCAAAGAATTGACGGAAAGTTACTTCTCTTTCTGGGATGTTTATCAAGACGGTCTACCAGTTGATCTTCTTGATTTACGTGGATGCCTGACTCTCAAGGATGAAAGGGAACGTATCTTACGAGTCTACGCAATAATGACGAGATTGCTCGGTACTTATCAAGAGCAGATACTTAAGGTTGCAGTTAATTGTGTGGTGAAACAGATGAAACGTACTCCAAACATGAAGGTAGCAGATATTCTCAAGTACATGGAAGGTACAGGCTACAACGATGACGGTGAGTTGGTTATGGATGAGGCTCATAGAAAACTCTTTTGGAAGCTGAAATCTGTAATTGATGATTTTGAGGATACACCGCAGAACAAGAATAACTGGGGTGAATTCGTCAAGTCACAAGATAAGCCGATAATTGTTATTTCAACGGGTGCTGACAGCGTTGGTAAGGGCTCAGAAATAATTGACGTTATGTTGGAGAGCCTTTACTCTTACAAGCAGTGTTATCCTGATTCAAGGTATACCGTTGTGATTGACGAGGCTCAGGACCTTTATCTCCACGAAAAAGGTGCTGTAAATACTCTTCTCCGTAAAGGCGGAAAACACGGAGTTGCAATGTTGATGGCTTCACAATCCTTCCCTGATCCTACAACTCAGTTCGGCAAGGTTGTCGGCAATTGCGGCAGAGTACGCGGCTACCGTTCTAAAGGAAATGATCTCGCTCGTTACGCTGAACGTTTCGGTTGTTACAAAGATGAGGCAGATTCACTTCAGAAGGGGAGTTGCTACGATAATGGACAGTTTTGGAGCCGTTATCGTAGGGGAAATGTAATAAAGACACTCAAAGGCAAGACCGTTGCATTTGAGACTGTTCCTGATAATAATAATGATAATTTTATTTACTAAATTGCATATTTTTACCATTACGGGGCATAATTCGAAAGTAAGGAGGGAGCTGTGAAAATGAAGATATACAACAAACAAGACAAAGGCTACATCGAAGTCTGGCTTACAAACGATGAGCAGCAGGAATATGACCGCAACGAACTTACAAAGCAACTCCTTGCTGAAACTACTGTAAAAAAGTGCAAGGTGGTATATTTCTTGTCGGGCAGCGAAGATTTATTCACCAATACAGAAGGACTGCTACTAAAGAATCTGGGGTGTGCTTGAAGCACACCTCTTTTTTCTACTTGACAAGATTTAATATTTATGATACAATGATGATACGAAAATAAAATTTTCTATAATAACATTGACAGAAAGGGAACGCTATGGACGATAAGCTGAAAATAGCCGGATATTGCCGTATCTCCGTTGATGAGGAAATGGATCGTGATAATACTTCCATTGAAAACCAGAAAGCCATTATTGCGGACTACATTACCAAGACATTTCCAACAGCGGAGCTGGACTTCTACGAAGACCGTGACCGAAGCGGCTATACTTTTGAGCAGCGTGAGGGTTACCAGAAACTGCGTAAAAAAATGCTTCTGCATGAATACGATATTCTGATTATCAAGGATTTTTCACGTTTCAGTCGCCGTAACAGCAAGGGATTGGTAGAACTGGAAGATCTTCGTGACGCAGGTATGAGAATAATCTCTATCGGAGATAGTATAGACTATCCTACATTTGATGACTGGACAGCTATCCAGTTTCGCTTTCTGATAAATGAAATGCCCGTTACGGACACATCTAAAAAGGTGCGTTCTGTTGTTAAACGCCGTCAGGAAGAAGGACGTTGGATATGTGCTGTTCCGTATGGTTATGTAATGACTAACAGTAAGCTTATGCAGTTTGAGGTTGATGAGCCTGCTGCGGAGGTAGTGCGTGAGATATTCAGGCTTTACAGCGAGGGCTGGGGATATAAGCGTATTGCAAATCATCTTACCGATAAGCATATACCTACGCCTCGCATGGCTGAAAAGGAACGTCGTGAAGCTAACGGTGAAGAATGCAAACTTCGAGGAAAAAACGAATGGAGCATAATTACTGTCAGTGAGATACTCCGTAACGATTTTTACATTGGCACTCTCAGACAGGGCAAATATCGCCGCAAGAAAATCAACGGCTCCGATATGAAGCTTGAAGAAACAGATCATCTTGTGTTCGAGGATAACCATACTCCTATTGTGGATTACAAGCTTTTTGCAGGCGTTCAGGAACAAATAAAGCACCGCACAAACAACAACTACCGTGGTGTTAAGAAGTACGACAACATCTATTCAGGTTACTTGTTCTGCGGAGACTGCGGCAGTCCGATGTTTTCTATGAGCCGTGGAGATATTCCGCAAGCCTATCGATGCGGAACATATCACAAACGTGGCAGTAAAGCTTGCAGCTCTCACCATACAAGAGTGGATATGCTTGACGAACTGCTCCGCTCATTCATCAGGCAGGTTAAGGATAACTCCGAAACAATGCTTGAAAAATTGCAGGAATCCATAAACCGTGAACGTACTGAAACATCTTCAAGTAAGTCGGTAGTAGAGGTTTTGGAACAGCAAATGGAAGATACCCGTTCAGAGATAAAGATGCTGGCACGTCAGCACGTCAAGGATATTGCCAAGCACCCTGAGCGTGAGGAAATATTGGAAGAAATATACTCGGAGCAGATAGATGAACTCACTCTTCGGCTTGAAGGGCTTCGCAATCAGATGCAGCTTGCGGCTGATAAGCATAATATGATTGTAAAAGTAAATAGAACGGCTAAAACAGTTATGAACGTCTTTGATGATATACTGAATAAGAAAACGCTCTCAAAGGCAGATGTTGATTTTATTATTCAGCGTATAACCGTTTATGAGGATCGCATAGACATTAAACTGCGTTCAGATATAGACAGTTTGCTTAGAACAGGAACACTGCCGGAGTGCAATGCTGAAAGGTCAGCCGCAAATTTTAATTCAGACACTAAGAAAACAGAAAGCCTCACACCATTCGCCCATATTTCGAGGAAAAAGGGCGATGTTCTTAGTGTCAATGTTATCAGTGAGGGCGACCCCCTTGAAATCTACACTAACAGTGATGGCGAGGTTATTTTCAAAAAGTATTCAGCTATAAGCGAAATGAGCGAAAATGCTGCAAATGTGGCGGAGGTAATGTACAAGACAGCAGGCTGTCCTGTTATTATCTTTGATAAAGATCACGTTGTAGCGTCAGCTGGAATTCCTAAAAAGGAAACAGCAGAGCGTAAGCCATCGGCGCAGCTGGAGGGAATTATGGAAAGCCGCGGACAGTATTTCTGTCCCGATGGTGGCAATAATAATTTCTATCCTGCTGAAAATCTTGAACGTACAGCTATTGCAGCATTGCCTATAATCAGCGGCGGCGATGTATCAGGAGCAGTTGCCTTTATGACAAATGATGAGCATACAGAGGCGTCTGACCTGCAGAAAAGTCTTATTACAGCGGCTGTTCGTTTTCTTTCCAAACAGCTTGAATGATAAAAAAAGCTCTCCCGTCCGCTGACAGGAGAGCTTTTATTTGTGAAAATTACTTTTTCTTAGTTGGCTTGTTATTGTTCTTAGCGTCAACCTTTGCAGGCTTTTCAGGTTCTTTTGAAAGATACATATAAACGCCAGCAGCAGCTGCTGCGCCAAGAAGAGGACCTACGATGAATACCCAGATACAAGAAATAGGTGTTGTGTTGCCGTCAATTGCAGCAACAATAGCAGGACCTATACTTCTTGCAGGGTTAACAGATGTACCTGTAAGGCCAATTCCAAGAATGTGAACGAGAGTAAGTGTAAGACCGATTACAAGTCCGCCGAATGAGCCGTGACCTGCTTTCTTTGATGTTACTCCGAGAATTGTCATCACAAAGATGAATGTGAGGACGATTTCAACGATAAGTCCTGCAAGGGCATTATCGCCAACACCGCCGAGACCGTTGGAACCGAAGCCGCCTGTCATATCTGTAACGTTTCCGAGGGAGAATATAGCGGCAAGCAGACCTGAGCCTACAAATGCACCAGCGCACTGAGCGATGATATAACCGATAAAATCAGTAAATGACATACCGCCGCTGATGAGTACACCGAGAGAAACTGCTGGGTTGATGTGACATCCTGAAATATTTCCCACACAGTAAGCCATACCTACGATTACAAGACCGAATGCAAGAGCAGTGAGAATATAACCGCCGCCCTGTGCAGCATTACAGCCAACGAGCATAGCTGTTCCGCAGCCGAGAGTAACAAGTACCATAGTACCGATAAACTCAGCTACATACTTTTTGAAAGCATTCATATACTTTCCTCCTTTTTAAATTTTTTGGGTCTAACCCGATAAATTAATTTTACCATAATAGCAAGAATATGTCAATAGCAGTCAAAAGAAATATACTATACAATTATTTTGGAACGAATTTGTTGATTATGCACAAATAAAATTTAATGCAATAAATGGTATTATTTTCGTTTACTTGACATTTATTAAAAAATGATTTATAATAGTGTAGACAGCTGATATAATGCTGTTAATATTATTTAAAGGAGAAATGATATGAAGAAATATATTTCAGCCGTTCTTGCGGCAGCAATGGCGGTTTCTTCGCTTTCAGTTTTTACAGCTTCAGCTGAAAGCTATGGAAATGGCGATACAGATATTATGGTGCTGGGTGACAGCATAGGTTCTGGTTATGGACTTTCCGAATCTGAGTATAACTATGGTCAGCTTGTTGCTGATTATCTTGGCGGAGATGTGTGGAATTATGCCGTATCAGGCTATGAATCCGCAGAAACTCTTGCACAGATACGTGCCTTTGACAGCACTCAGAAGGCACAGCTTGCAGATAGTGAGATCGTTGTAATTTCTATCGGCGGAAACGATATGATGAACTATATGGCAGGAAGTCTGCTGGAATTTGCTGCCAAGAATAACCTCCTTGCAGAGGGTAAAACGGCAGAAGATATGCCTGAGAAGAAGGATTTTCAGACTCTTAGCGAATTCTTTGATATGGAAGCTGTAAAGGAGTACACAGCCAACCTTTCAAACGCAATCAAGTTCAGCGATAAGCTTGACAATATATATAAGAATATTACATATACTGACGCTAATTCCAACGCTGCTGCATACAAGCAGATTATTGCCAAGCAGATTATCCCTAACATAAATGCTATGACTGAAGAAATCAAGGCTGTAAATCCTGATGCAAGAGTAATCGTGCAGACAGTTTACAATCCGCTGCAATTCAGCAAGGAGTATGAAGCAAGCATAAAGGATAGAGTATCTGACTCTTATTTTACAGCATATCAGAAGTTCAAGACAATTTTCAATAATACCACAAGAAGATTTTCTGAGCAGATAAAGGAAGTGGAGGGCATAGAAATTGCCGATGTTCTTGCTGATTTCAGCTCTGAGGATGCTAATGGCGAGAAATACGGCTGGTACTTCACAAATGTACAGGGCGGCAAGAAGAATTTTGATATTCACCCCACACAGGCAGGACATGTAGCAATTGCAGCAACAGTTCTTAATACAATCGGCAAAAAGAGCGAAGATAACGGACTTATTTCACTTACATTCAACGGACTCAGCGGTGTAGAAAATTACCCTGCATATGCATTATCTCAGTATAACAAGCTTGCAGGCAGCTATTATCTCGGTGATGTTAACAGTGACGGATTTATTAACTCCACTGATGCTTCACTTGTACTGGAGCAGTATGGGCTTCTCTCCACAGGAAAGAATGCTACAATTACAGAAAATCAGCTTAAAGCGGGAAATGTAAACGGGGATAGTGCAGTTGATTCTTCAGACGCTTCTGCAATTCTTGGATATTACGGTTTCAATTCCACAGGCGGCAAAGGTTCGCTCAAATATTATCTTGCAAATCAGTAAAACGAAAGGCGGCTTCGATAACAGAAGCCGCCTTAACTTATACCAATTCCTGAAACAACAGTATGGGTTCTCGGTAGACAAATCTAATGGCATAAATGCTGTGTGTCGTCGTTTCTGCTTATCATCTCTGTCTGCTGATATTTTAGGGATTGGTATTATTTTTCTTTTTCTGTTCAGATAATTCTCTGAATTCTGTAGGAGATATACCCTCTGCCGCTTTGAATTGACGCACAAAGTAATTATATGAGGAATATCCGCATTCTCTGGATATATCTGTAACAGTCATATCCGATGATGTCAGGAATTCCTTAGCTTTTTCAAGTCGGAAGTCAATCATATCCATAATAATGCTTTTTCCGAAATACTGCTTGTACATCTTCTGCAGATAGCTTTTGCTGAGATAAAGCTCTGCTGCAATATCATTCAAATTCCAAGGTAATTCGGGGTTTTTCATAATCCTGCCGCGGAGAATACAAAGCTTTTCATACTGCGGATTTTCAGTTGTTTCCGATACAGTATAGCTGTGAATTCTGTTCAAAGCCGCCTTATGCAGACAGGCACCGGGGGAGGGGGCAGTAGAAAGCGGTTGACTATCCGTTCCGATAGTGAAATTGGTGTTGCAGTTATCAGTTTCACTGAATCGTGAGGCTTTCACCTTTTCGGAGAGATAATTGAAAATTTCATCGCTTCTGTTTTTTCGGGAGGTTATTACAGCAAAGGAATAAACCGACCATATACCGCATATTTCGTCCTCCTTGATACAATCACGGATGTATCCTGCAAAAGCTGCAGTAATTCTGCTGCACTTGTCATCGTCACCCTGATAGTGCGCATCGTTTAACCCCGAAAGCTGTATGCGGATAAATTCTACATCAGAGCCTTTTCTGCGGAATTCACCAATACGCTCGGAAAAGGTCTTTTTAACGCCTGTCCTGTTGAGAAGTCCGGTGCTGTTGTCATAGAGCATTGCGTGGCTTGCCTTTACGATAGTCCTGTCCAGAATTGATTTTATCCGAACCTGTTCAAGAGCTACGTTTATATAATTTATCCAGTGGAGATACAGCTCACTGAAGCTCATAGGGAGTTTTCCGAATGATATAGCGGAATATCCGAAAAAATTCTCATTGAAGTGCAGGGGAGTGATGAAGTACGCTACAGGATAGGGACGTTCTGCGCAATAGTCGGGGAGAATATCCTCGGAGGAGAAAAAAACGGTATTGTCAAAACGGCGGAATGCTCCGTCTTTTGAAAGTATAACCTTCATTTCATCGCCTGTTTCGAATGTAAGGCTGTCAGTCAGCTTTCCGTTTTTACAGTCGATGTATTTTTTTGTAAGGCATATATTCATATGCCGCATTTTATAAAGGTAGTAGGTATAGTTGTCAAGCCTGTGGGCGAATTCCTCGGGATTTGAAGTATTTGTAATATCGAAAAGCATATCTCTGTGGAGAATATCGTTTTCATAAGCGCTAATCATCTTGTCACTACGAGTAGGAGCCTGTATAGGCGAATTTTTACAGCCGCAGCTTCTGGCAGGACAGAAATTGCCTCTGTCATCACGTACTTTACGGCATATTTTGCCCGTAATCATACGGTAAATACGGCGGAAAGCCTCTGCGCCAAGCTGAAAGTTCGGACGGCGATAGCTTGCAATTCGCGGTATATTTCGTTTAGCCTCATCGGAAGCGTCATAACCTGTGACAGCAATATCCTCAGGGACGCGTATACCGCCCCTTATAAGCGCTTCTGCAAGAGCAATGGCTGAGATATCATTTCCGCAGACAATGGCTTCGGGACGTTTAAGCTCTCCCTTGATTATCCTTGCAGCAAGCTCCTCAGCGGCATTTTTCCAGAAATCGCCATAGAAGCAGACTTCTTTGCCGTTATTTAAACCGTGATTTTTCATTGAGTTGAGAAATCCACGTAAACGTTCATCGGAAACAAAAAATTTCTTCGGACCGGTAAGGCAATATATATTTTTGTAGCCGTGAACGTCTATGAGATGGTCTGTAATCTGTTCAAACGCGGTACAGTCGTCAATAGCAGTTGATTCAAAGAGCTTATGCTCCTGGCTGTCGAGAAGCATTACGGGCTTTCCTGTGGCTATGAGCAGATTATCTATATAAGTTTTTATACCATCGTCGTAGAAGGTGTTGCGGTCATAGAGGAAACCATCGAAACGATTGGATTTTATGAGTTTGAGTATGTGTCTTTCCGCCTGTTTATGGGGATTATCCACATAAAAGTTATGGAGTGGGGCGAGAATTACAATATCGCAGTTTGTTTTAAATGCCTGTGAAATTATGCCTTTTAGTATTTCTATCTGAAAATTAATCTGGCATTCTGTAATTATTACACCTATGAGCAGTCGTTTTTTCATTATATCACCGCCTCGGGACAAAATGTTAGTAAAAAGACACAAAAAGTCATTGATTTATTAATAAGTTTAGGGTATAATATTATTGATGTATAATTATAATAAAGGGAACCTCTAAAGTATCTTTGATATGTACTATTATATCATACATCTGAAGGAAATGCAAGACAAAAATGCATATCCGATGATAAAACGTAAAATAATCCTTTACATTGAATATTTTTATTCATTGAAATGCAGGGGAAAATCGTGTATAATATGACTGTAGTCAGAGAACGTCATATAAAGCGACACGATATCATCAACTGTTTTGTGGATTATTTTTAGTGCAGTTATCCTTAAAGACAGCCATATGGAGGAGATTATTATGAAGAACAAATTCAGACGCCTGCTATCAGCATCGGCAGCAATTGCAGTAACAGCATCATCCTCATTTGCTCTACCTGCGGCAGATTACAGCCTTGAAGCAAAGGCAGCTTCAAATGTAATGCTGGAATATCTCGACAGAGGTATCACTGCTGTCAATACAGGCAAAGGTATGCTTGTGAGCTGGCGCTATCTTGCCAATGATGATGATAATGCCGTGTATAAGCTTTATCGTGACAATACACTGATTTATACGAGTGAGGCCGGTAAGGCTACTTGTTACCTCGACGCACAGGGAAGTGCTTCATCAAAATATCGTGTTGATACCCTCTCATCAAGCGGTGCTTTGGTAAGCTCCGAAAATTGCCGTCTTGTTTCAGGCAATACATATTTCGATATCCCTATGTCGCCGCCCACAGGTTCGGGATGTACATACAGTCCTAACGATATGTCCGTAGGAGATATTGACGGTGATGGTCAGTATGAGCTTTTCGTCAAGTGGGACCCCAGCAACTCTCAAGACAACTCAAAGGGCGGAAAGACAGGCAATGTCTTTATCGACTGCGTAAGACTGGACGGCACAAGAGTATGGAGAATTGATTTAGGCGTCAATATCCGTGCAGGTGCCCACTATACACAGTTCTACGTAGCCGATTTCGACCTTGACGGAAAGGCTGAAATGACCTGTAAGACAGCCGACGGAACAAAGGACGGCACAGGAAAAGTTATCGGTGACGGCTCTAAGGATTACCGCAATGGTGACGGATATATTCTGGACGGTCCCGAATACTACACCCTCTTTGACGGTGCAACAGGTGCGGCTCTTGATACTGTTGATTATGAGCCTGCAAGAGGCACAGTCAGCAGCTGGGGCGATAAGTACGGAAACCGTGTAGACCGTTTCTGGGGTTCAGTAGCTTATGTTGACGGTGTTCACCCCTGCGTAATCACAGGACGCGGATATTATACACGTATGACAGCGACTTGCTACGGAGTTGAAAATAAGAAACTCATTAAAAAATGGGCGTTTGATACAGGAAACAATTCATCTGCGGCAGGATACGGCGACGGAAACCACAACAGTATGCCTGCTGACGTTGACGGTGACGGCAAACAAGAAATCATCACAGGTGCAACTTGTATTGATGATAACGGCAAGGTTTTATGGTGTACCAATTTAGGACACGGTGACGCTATGCATCTTTCCGATTTCGAACCCGACAGAGCAGGTCTGGAACTTTTTGTCTGCCACGAGGAACAATCCTCAGGCTGGGGCGTAAGTATTATTGAAGCCGCATCAGGTAAGACAATCTACCACGAAAACGGTACAAAAGATACAGGACGATGCGGTGCGGCTAACGTAACTGCCGCAAATCCCGGTTCGGAATACTGGGGACCATACACAAACGGTACTATCAACGTAAAGGGAGGACAGGTATCCTCCACGAAGGGCGCACAGAATTTCTTCACCTATTGGGACGGCGACCTTGAAAGAGAGTACCTTGACGGCGGCGATGCTAAGCCTGCCACAATTTCAAAGATGAACGCAAGCGGCAAAATTGATACACTTCTTACAACTACAGGATTTATCACAAATAACTCCACAAAGGGCAACCCTTGCCTTTCTGCTGACCTTTTCGGCGACTGGCGTGAGGAACTTATTGTAAGAGCCGCAGATAACAACTCGGTGAGAATTTATTGTACACCATACGAAACAGATTACCGCATAACAACTCTTATGCACGACGCACAGTACCGTATGCAGGTTTCTTCACAGAATACCGCATACAATCAGCCACCTCATACAAGCTTTTTCCTTGGCACAGGCTATGACCTTCCTGCAAGACCTACAGATACGGTCAACACAAACGGAATCTCAGCCAATCCCTCAAAGACAGGTGCCGTAATTGACACAGGATATAACTATAAGATAAAGAACAAGAAAAGCGGATTGTATCTGGAAGTAGCTGATTCAAAGGCTGAAAACGGTACAAATGTTCAGCAGGGTACAGCTGGCAGTACTGTATGGAAGTTTGCTGAATCATCAGCACCGGGATATTACTACATCTACTCAGAAGTAGGTGACGGAAAGACATTTTTACTCGATGTTGACTCTGCAAAGACAGAGAATGGAACAAACATCGGAATTTGGGATAATACCAATAGCGATGCACAGCTTTTCAAGCTTGTTGACAACGGCGACGGAACATATGCTATATGCACAAAGGTCACTAAGGACGCAAGCGGCATTGGCGTATCAGGCGCATCAACAGAAGCAGGTGCAAATGTTATTGAATGGGAATGTAACGACAGTGACGACCAGAAGTGGATTCTGGAAATTAATTATAACACTATCAGCGGTGAGCTTGTAAAGGAGCTTGCTGTCAAGGATATGGATAATAGTGCAGACTGGAAAATCACAGGCAATGCAGCAGTAGGCTCTCTCATTTACGGTGACAGAGATTTCACCTATACACAGCTTCCTGCTTCTCTCGCAGGAGCTGAAATGATACAGACAGCCTGCGATTCCAAAAACAGTGCAAATGAGCTTGCTGAATTTACAGCGGCAAAGGATATCACAGTATCAGTTCTTCTTGATACACGAGTACAGGAGTCTATGGGAGCAATTCCCGAATGGCTTAACGGCTGGACAAAGACCTCAGAGCAGGCAGCAAGCAGCAATGATGTAGTATTTGATATCTACGAAAAGTCCGTAAAGGCAGGCGAAGTTATTTCACTTGGTACTAACACAACATCATACAACGTTATGAACTATGCTGTTCTCGTCAAGGAAAACGCACCCGCTGCACCTGTAACAACAGTACCACCAACAACAGTGCCTCCTGTAACAACTACTACAACTCCTGTGGAAACTCCTACAGTGGGAATTATAGGCGATGCAAACTGTGACGGTGTTGTTACAATGGCAGATGCCGCAGCAATTTTCCAGAGCATAGGCAATCCCGATAAGTATGCATTATCGGAGCAGGGAAGAAAGAACGCCGATGTATCAGGCGGAGAAGGTGTTACCGCTTCTGATGCTATTTCAATTCAGAAGTTAGTAGCAGGCGTTATATCCTCACTTCCCGAAAAATAAGATAACCCTATTTCTATCATAATACCCTTTCAGAAAAGCTCTCCTTAGGGGGAGCTTTTCTACATCTATCACAGTGGATTTTAGCTCTACTTGTATTGTAGCATATCAATATACGAATGTCAATAGGTTTTTGAAAGTTTTATTCAAGTTTGTATGACTGCACAAAAATATAGTGATGGTTTTGGTTGATTTTAACAATAGATGAAATTAGGGGTGAGCAATGCTCACCCCTGAAATAGGCTATTTCACGTTGTTTTATGTTGTAAGTGTTTCTCTCATTTTACAAAAATCGAATACATCAATAGTACCGTCCGTACACACATCCCCTGCTTGCCAGTTATTAAGCTCGCCTATGCCTAAAATCCATTTTTGCAGCACCACTGCATCTGCAATGGAAAATTCTCCGTCAGCGTTTACATCGCCGAGGGGGAGGGTGGGGTCTTCAAGGCTGACGAATTTTCTGTCATATTTTTCTGCGTATGCTTGTGCGGTGGAGTTTTCATAGCCGTAGATTGTGCCGGTAAAAATTTTTCCCGTATTTGATATTGTATCTAACATGGCATATATTTTACAGTCAGGGTTTTCGATTGTAACAGAAGTAAGATTTTTACAGTTGGTAAATGCATACATATCAATGCTTGTAACACTGTCAGGAATTGTTACAGAAATCAAAGACTCACAGCCACCAAACGCAACGCCGCCAATGCTTGTTACACTGTCAGGAATTGTGACAGAAGCAAGAGATTTACAAGAAGCAAATGCATCAATATCAATGCTTGTGACACTATCAGGAATTGTAACCGATGTCAAAGATGTACATTGTTTAAATGTCGAATAATTAATACTTGTAACACCGTCAGGAATAGTAACGGAAGTCAAAGATTTACAATAATTAAATGCCGAAGAACCAATGCTTGTAACATTGTCAGGAATCGTAACAGAAGCAAGTGACATGCAATAATCAAATGCATTGGCACCAATATCTGTAACACTATCTGGAATTGTTACAGAAGTGAGCTCGTTACAATAAGCAAATGTACCTTCATCTATAATTGTAACACCATCGGGAATGGTAACGGATGTCAAAGATCTACAATAATCAAATGCATATGCTCCAATATTTGTGACACTATCGGGAATTGTCACAGATTCCAGGGATTTACAATAAGAAAATGCCGAATTACCAATGTTTGTGACACTATCGGGAATTGTAACAGAAGTCAAAGCGTAACAATTAGCAAATGTCGCATTGCCAATACTTGTAACACCGTCAGGAATGGTAACGGAAGTCAAAGATTTACAATTATAAAATGCTGAATCTTCAATAGTCTTAACACTATCGGGAATTGTCACAGATTCCAGAGCTGTACAATGAGAAAATACTCCCGTACCAATACTTGTAACACCGTCAGGAATTGTAACGGAAGTTAAATTTTTACTATATGTAAATGCATTATTATCTATACTTGTAACACTATCAGGGATTACATATTCTGTATCGGTTTTGCCGGCAGGGTATCGTAAAATAGTAGTCAGATCCTTATTAAATAATACACCGTCAATGCTTGAAAAGTAAGCATTTGTTTCGGAAACCTTTATTGAAGTCAGATCATAACAAAAATAAAATATTCCCGTATCAATACTTGTTACTGTGACTCCGTCAATCTCGGAGGGAATTTCAACTTCAACGGCAGATACATCACAGTCTGAAATTTCGATATAATCGCCATAATTTCTGTAAGTCAACAAGTCATAAGTTCCCTCGGTATATTCAACGTCTTCTTCTGTTTCGCCCTGTGCATAAACTGTATATTTATCAGTTGTATTATTGTTGAACGGAACAAAACAGCTGATAAGTGTTAACGCCAGCACGCCTGCAATAATTTTTTTCATATAATAGCCCCCCTTTTTTGGTTTTAGATGTATCAATGAAACATCATTGATTACTTATATTATACATAAAACTAAAATAAAATTCAATGATTTTATAAAAAATAATATCATTTCAGCTTTATGCATAAATTCTGCGGTATTTTCACAGCAATATACACAAAGAGATTTCCCGAAAATAAAAAGGCGGAAGAAATGAAATCCTCCGCCGCTTTTATTTATGTTGTAAGATTTTCTCTCATTTTACAAAAATCGAATACATCAATAGTACCGTCCGTACACACATCCCCTGCTTGCCAGTTATTAAGCTCGCCTATGCCTAAAATCCATTTTTGCAGCACTACTGCATCTGCAATGGAAAAATTTCCATCAGCGTTTACATCACCGAGGGGGAGAGTGGGTTTTTCAACTGGTGCATCTTCAAGGCTGACGAATTTTCTTTTGTGTTTTTCTGCATATGCTTGTGCGGTGGAGTTTTCATAGCCGTAAATTGTTCCGGTAAAAACGCCATTTGCATTTGATATTGTATTTGACGAGTTCCAGATTTCACATTTTGGGTTTTCAATTGTAACGGAATTCAGAGCGGTACAGGATTCAAATGCACTAAAATTAATACTTTTAACGCTGCGGGGGATTGTAACAGATGTCAGAGCTTCACAAGAATAAAATGCCAAATTACCGATACTTGTAACACTGTCAGGAATTGTAATAGAAGTAAGGGCTTTACAACCATAAAATGTTGAATAACCAATATTTGGAACACCGTCAGGAATTGTAACGGAAGTAAGCTTTTCACAATAAGTAAATGCCGAATCACCAATACTTGTAACATTGTCAGGAATTGTAACAGAAGTCAGATCATCGCATAATTCAAATGCCGACTCACCAATACTTGTAACATTGTCAGGAATTGTAATAGAAGCAAGAGCTTCACAAGAAGCAAATGCTGAATCACCAATACTTGTAACACTGTCAGGAATTGTAACAGAAGTAAGAGCAAAACATAAACCAAATGTTCTATCATTAATCTTTGTAATACCGTCAGGAATAGTAACGGAAGTCAGAGATTCACAAAAATTAAATGCCGCAGAACCAATATTAGTAACACTGTCAGGAATTGTTACAGAAGCCAGAGATTTACAAGAATTAAATGCATCATCACCAATACTTGTAACACTATCAGGAATTGTTACAGAAGTCAGAGCTTCACAAGAATCAAATAAACGATTACCAATACTTGTAACACCGTCAGGAATTGTAACAGAAGTCAGAGCTTTACAGGAATAAAATGCCGACTCGCCAATACTTGTAACACTGTCAGGAATTGTAATAGACGTAAGGGCTTCACAAGAAACAAATGCATAATTACCAATACTTGTAACACTGTCCGGGATTGTAACAGAAGCAAGAGCTTTACAAGAAGAAAATGTCGACTCACTAATACTTGTAATACTGTCAGAAATTGTAACAGAAGTAAGAGCTTCACAAGAATTAAATGCATTATTGCCAATACTTGTAACACTGTTCGGGATTGTAATAGAGGTCAGCTTATAACAAGAAGCAAATGCCGAATCTTCAATACTTGTAACACTGTCAGGAATTGTAACAGAAGTCAAAGCATTGCAAAATTCAAATGCTGCAGCACCAATATTAGTAACACCGTCGGGGATTGTATATTCATCATTATCATTTTTACTAATTGGGTACCGTATAATAGTTGTCATATCCTTATTAAACAATACACCGTCAACATTTGAGTAGTAATCATTTGCTTTGGAAATATCAATTGAATCCAGAGCTTCACAGCCATAAAGTGCATAATCGCCAATACTTGTAACACTGTCAGGAATTGTAACAGAAATCAGAGAATTACAACCATAAAAAGCATAATTGTCAATACCTGTAACAATAACTCCATCAATTTCAGATGGGATTTCGACCGCATCAGCAGAAGTATCACAGCCTGTAATTTCGATGTGATCGCCATAATTCTTGTAATTCAATATACCGTAAGTTCCCTCGGTATATTCCGCTTTTTCGCCCTGTGCATAAACTGTATATTTATCAGTTATATTATTGTTAAATGGGACAAAACCGCTGACAAGAGTTAATGCCAGCACACCTGCAATAATTTTTTTCATATAATATTCCTCCTTTATTTTAAGGCGACACCATTGAATAATTACATTATACATAAAAATAAAACTAATTTCAATGTGGGCGAAACAAAATTAACAAGTTTTCGGCTTTATCCCTAAATTCGGCTGCGTTTTTACAGCAATATACACAAAGAAATCTTTTGGACATAACAAAAAAGGCGGAAGAAACCCTCCGCCTTAATTATTATAATTTCAACTGATAGCTAATGGCTAACAGCTCAATACTCAATAATTATGCATTACGCATTAATTCTTAATTCATAATTCTTAATTCTGAATTAATACATACCGCCCATACCGCCTGCAGGCATTGCAGGAGCAGGATTAGCCTCAGGGATATCTGCAACAAGGCTCTCAGTTGTAAGCACCATAGAAGCTACAGAAGCAGCGTTCTGGAGTGCTGAACGTGTTACCTTAGTAGGATCAACGATACCTGCGGGGATCATATCTGTGTAAACCTCGTTGTAAGCGTCAAAGCCATAGCCTGCCTTGCGTGAACGACGAATCTTGTCAACGATTACACTGCCCTCAAGTCCTGCGTTTGCAGCGATCTGACGAACGGGAGCTTCGAGAGTTTTGAGAATAATCTTAGCGCCTGTCTTTTCGTCGCCGTCAAGAGTGCTGATCATCTTCTCAACAGCAGGAATAGCGTTGATGTAAGCTGTACCGCCGCCTGCAACGATACCTTCCTCAACAGCTGCCTTTGTAGCTGCAAGAGCGTCCTCGATACGGAGCTTCTTCTCCTTCATTTCGATTTCAGTAGCAGCACCAACCTTGATAACAGCTACACCGCCTGCAAGCTTAGCAAGTCTTTCCTGGAGCTTTTCACGGTCGAAATCAGATGTTGTAGTCTCGATAGATGCACGGATCTGAGCAACTCTGCCCTTGATAGCGTCCTTATCGCCTGCACCGTCAACGATGATTGTATTTTCCTTCTGGATAACAACCTGCTTAGCCATACCAAGCTGGTCGATAGTTGTTTCTGTAAGCTCAAGACCAAGCTCAGAGGAGATAACCTCGCCGCCTGTGAGAACAGCGATATCCTTTAACATCTCCTTGCGTCTGTCACCAAAGCCGGGAGCCTTAACAGCAGCAACCTTGAATGTGCCGCGGAGATTGTTGAGAATAATTGTTGTAAGAGCCTCGCCTTCAACGTCCTCAGCGATGATAACAAGCTTCTTGCCCATTTTTACGATCTGCTCAAGAAGTGGGAGGATTTCCTGAATTGAAGAAATCTTCTTGTCTGTGATGAGAACGAAAGCGTCATCGTAAACTGCTTCCATTTTGTCTGTATCTGTAACCATATAGGGGGAGATATAGCCGCGGTCGAACTGCATACCCTCAACGACTTCGCTGTATGTTTCAGCAGTCTTGCTTTCCTCGATAGTGATTACACCGTCAGCAGTAACCTTTTCCATAGCCTCAGCAATAAGCTTACCAACAGCCTCGTCAGCAGAGGAAACAGTACCAACTCTTGCGATATCCTCAGAACCCTCAACAGCCTTTGAGTTGTCGATGATGTTTTTTACAGCAACCTCAACAGCCTTAGCGATACCCTTTTTGAGAATCATAGGATTAGCGCCTGCTGCGATGTTCTTCATACCCTCGTGAACGATTGTCTGAGCAAGGAGAGTAGCAGTAGTTGTACCGTCACCGGCTGCATCGTTAGTCTTTGTAGCAACTTCCTTGACAAGCTGTGCGCCCATATTCTCGAAAGCGTCCTCTAACTCGATATCCTTAGCTATAGTAACGCCGTCGTTAGTGATAAGGGGAGCGCCGAATTTTCTGTCGAGAACAACGTTTCTGCCCTTAGGGCCCATTGTAATTCTTACAGTATCAGCAAGCTTGTCGATACCTGCCTGTAATGATTTTCTTGCGTCCTCACCGTATTTAATATCTTTAGCCATAGTAAATTTCTCCTTTAATTCTTAATCTGAGCCGTCAGCTGTCAGCCTTTAGCTTTTAGCTATCCACGACATTCTGTCGTGGTGACTGCCAAAGACAGCCTCTATAAATAAAATGTATAACCGCAAATCTGCCGCTTCCGTCAGCTAATGGCTAACGGCTATAGGCTAACGGCTTAATCAACAATTGCAAGGATATCTTCCATGCGGACGATAATGAATTCCTCACCCTCAAGCTTTACGTTTGTGCCTGCATATTTAGAAATAAGAACCTTATCGTTCTTCTTGACTTCCATTTTAACTTCAGATGTACCGGGGCCTACTTCAATAACAATAGCGATTTCGGGCTTTTCCTTAGCGGAGCCTGAAAGGATAATGCCGCTTTTGGTAGTTTCCTCAGCTTCTGCCATTTTAACAACTACTCTATCCTGTAATGGTTTAATGTTCATAAATGTACCTCCTGTAATTCGATGTATGTTTAGCACTCCTATGATATGAGTGCTAATTATATTTTACCACCTTTTTCTATAAAATCAAGGGGTATAACGCATTTTCGGAATTTTGCACAAAAGTTTCAACGAAGTGTTGAAAATACAGCGATTGATTTCGCACAAAATAATTGTATGAAATTAACTGTTATACAGTTGGGGCAAATGATATCCGACTGCACATAAAGGTAATATAATATAACGCAACTGAGAAAAACAAATAACAGTAAATTTTGTATGTTATTAACAAATTACGCTGTTGAAGATTGACTAAAAAGTAGAAAATAAAAATTATTTTTCAATAATCAACCATTTTTGGTTGAAAAAAGGGCGATTTTTGCCCTATTATAGAGGGGCATGTATGAAACAGACAAAAAATACAAATCTCCTGCAAGGCAATTTTGGGGTAAAAAAAGTATGTTTGAAGATACCGCAAATCAGTACTTGCATAATCCTCTGAAATATGCTATAATAAAATAGTATTGCTAAATTTCAACACAAGGAGTTGATGAAATGAATACATATATTGAAGAAATAAGAAAATACACATCCGCTGACACGAAAAAAGCCTATGTGCGGAGCTTTGGTTGTCAGCTTAACATATCCGACGGGGAGAAAATCAAAGGTCTGCTGAAAAAAATGGGATATTCCTTCACTGAGGAAGAAACCGAGGCAGACTTGATAATCCTCAACACCTGCGCTGTACGCGAAAACGCCGAGGACAGAGTATTCGGCATAGTGGGCAGTATGAAGAAGCTGAAAGAGCAGAAACCCTCGCTGATTATCGGAATATCGGGCTGTATGACGGCTCAGGAGCATATTGCGGAGCGGATTAAGAAATCATATCCGCAGGTTGATATCGTAGTGGGAACTTCCGCTTTGAATAGTCTGCCTAAGCTTCTTGCGGACTGTATCAGAGGTCAGAAATTCGGTATGGATATTGCGGAATATGCCGATTTTTCGCAGGTTGTGGAGCAAGTACGCGAAAGCACATTCAGAGCAAGCGTGCCGATTATGTTCGGCTGCAACAATTTCTGCACATACTGCATTGTCCCCTATGTCAGAGGGCGTGAACGCAGCCGAAAGCAAGAGGATATCATCGCAGAGGTGCGTGAGCTTGTGCAGAATGGCTATAAGGAAATTATGCTTCTTGGTCAGAACGTCAACAGCTACGGCAATGATTTTGGCGAAACAGAGGCGTTCCCGAAGCTTCTGCGTGAGCTTGACAAAATCGAGGGGGATTTCGTAATCCGGTTTATGTCTTCCCATCCTAAGGACGCTACACGGGAGCTTATAGACGCTATTTTCGATTGCAAAAAGGTGGCAAAGCATCTGCATCTGCCCCTGCAAAGCGGCAGCAGCGATGTGCTGGAGCGCATGAACCGCCGATATACCGCTGAAAAATATCTGGAGATAGTAGACTATATCCGCGGAAAAGACGAGGATTTCTCTCTTACAACGGATATTATCGTAGGATTCCCCAACGAAAGCGACGAGGAATTCGAAGCTACAATAGATATGATGAAGCGCGTGAAATACGACAATATTTATTCATTTATCTATTCAAGGCGGACAGGCACAAAGGCTGCTGAAATGGAGGATTTAACTCCCGAAGATGTCAAGGGACAGCGTATGCGCCGGCTTTTAGAGGTGCAGCGTGAAATTTCCACAGAGCATTACAAGCGCTTTATCGGAAAGAAAATGCGTGTCCTTGCAGACGATGTTTCAAAGAAGAAAAGCGGCTGTATATCGGGAAAATCCGATGAATTTATAATAGTTGAGTTCGAGGGGGACGAGTCCCTTATCGGGCAGTTTGTAGAAGTTGAAATCACCGACGCAATGAACTGGGCGGTGTTTGGCAAGTTAATAAAATAAATTTATATATTTAAGGAGAAAATAACTATGGATATTATGGAAATGACAAGAGAATTAGGTAAGGCTTTACAGGCAGATGACCGCTATATTGCATACAATCTGGCTAAGCAGGTAAACGACAACGACGCTGAATTACAGCAGCAGATTAACGATTTCGACAGAATGAGAAACGAGCTTAACGCTGAACTCATCAAGGAAAACAAGGACACAGACAAAATAAAAGAGCTTGACGATGGTATAAAATCCAACTACAAGAAGATTATGTCAAATAAGAATATGGTAGTATTCACAGCTGCACAGGGTGCATTAGAGGCTCTTGTTAACAATATCAACCAGATTATCACACTCTGCGCAAACGGCGAGGATCCCGATACCTGTCAGCCCTCACAGGGCTGCTCAGGCAGCTGTGAAACCTGCGGAGGATGCCACTGATTTAATTAAGAATTATGAATGCAGAATTAAGAATTAATGCGTAATTCGTAATTATTTTAAAAGCTATTAGCTGTTTAGAAGTTAGATATTAGAAAAACATCAGCATACAAAAAAATAACGGCAGAAAATAAAACCGCCGCCCACATAGCTAATAGCTAAAGGCTAAAGGCTAGCGGCTATTAAAAAACGAAAGGAAAATCTTATGGGAATCGAAATCGACAGAAAAAAACTATCACCTATGATGCAGCAGTATTTCGAGGTGAAGGATAAATACAAGGACTGCATTTTGTTCTTCCGTTTGGGAGATTTCTATGAGATGTTCTTTGACGATGCTGTTGTTGTATCAAAGGCTCTGGAGCTTACTCTGACAGGCCGTGACTGTGGACTTGAAGAACGAGCTCCTATGTGCGGAGTTCCCTATCATTCAGCGGATATGTACATAAAGCGGCTTATTGATATGGGCAAAAAAGTGGCTGTATGCGAGCAGCTTACCGACCCTGCTGAAACAAAGGGTATAGTTGTCCGCGATGTTATCCGCGTAGTAACTCCCGGTACAATTACGGAATCGGGTATGCTTGAAGACGGCGAAAACAACTATATATGCAGCATTTTCTACGATGAAGCCGAAAAAACCTGCGGTATAGCCTCTGCGGATATTTCCACAGGCGAGGCTGATATAAGCTTTTATGAGGGTAAGGAAGCGGAACAGGGCGTTATCAACGAGCTGTCACGCTGTCAGCCGGCGGAGGTGATTTTTCCCGAAAGCTTCCTTTCGATGAAAACAGTTGCGGATTTCATAAAAACACGGCTCAACTGTGCTGTAACTCTCCGTGACGCAGACTGCTTTTCCCCTGAAAAACAGCGTTCCTACGTCTGCGAGGTGTTTGGAGTTAATTCTGCGGCGGAGCTTGGCATTTCTGAAAATGGTGCTGACTGTGCAGCTGTATGCGGACTTTTCGACTATATCCGTGATACTCAGAAAACCTCTGTTTCACGTTTTACAGCCCTTAATCTCCTCAATGGCGATGCCTTTATGGGACTTGACCTCAATGCAAGGCGAAATTTAGAGCTTACGGAAACTCTGCGAAACAAAGAGAAAAAAGGTTCTCTCCTGTGGGTACTGGATTCCACACGCACCTCAATGGGCAGACGTATGCTTAAAAGCTGGATTGAACAGCCTTTGAAAAGTCCTGCAAGGATTATGGAGCGCCTTGACGCTGTTGATGCACTCTATAAAAAGAGCGTAGTCCTCTCGGATATAGGGGAGCTTCTTGACCGCACATACGACCTTGAACGACTTATGACTAAGATTATGTACAAGTCGGCAAATCCCCGTGATGTGAAATCCTTGTCAGCAACAGCAATGCAGCTTCCCTTGCTGAAAGAGGAGCTTTCAAAGCTTGAAAATTCGAAGCTTTTAGCGCGGTATAACAGCGAAATTTCCGATTTGGGAGAAATCGTCCGCCTTGTGGAAAATGCAATTATGGACGAGCCGCCTGTGTCTGTCAAGGATGGCGGAGTTATCAAGGACGGCTTCAATAAGGAGCTTGACGACCTTCGCCACATTATGACTCACGGCAAGGAGATAATCGACGAAATTGAACAGCGTGAAAAAGAGGCTACAGGCATAAAAAATCTGAAAATCGGCTTTAACCGTGTTTTCGGCTATTATCTTGAAGTTACACGCTCCTATTACGACCTTATCCCGGAGGGCTGGATTCGCAAGCAGACTCTTGCAAATGCTGAGAGATTTATCACCGAGGAGCTGAAAAACGCCGAAAACTCCATTCTCGGAGCAAAGGATAAGGCGCTTTCACTTGAAGCCGATATTTTCAGCGAAGTCCGTGATTTTCTCGCCACAAAGCTTGCCTCGGTACAGCAGACGGCATCGGCAGTTGCAGCAGTGGACGTATTATGTGCATTTGCGGAGACTTCTCTGCGGAATATGTACGTAAAGCCTGATATTGCCATTGACGGCGCTGTTGATATAAAGGGCGGCAGACACCCTGTTGTTGAGCTTATGCTCAAAGATGAAATGTTTGTACCAAATGACATTTACATAGACAACAAGTCTAACAGAATGTCGATTATTACGGGCCCAAATATGTCGGGTAAATCCACATATATGCGACAGACGGCGCTTATTGTACTTATGGCGCAGATAGGCTGTTTTGTTCCTGCTGACAGTGCAAAAATCTCCGTAGTGGACAAGATTTTCACACGAGTTGGAGCTTCTGACGATTTAACAGCAGGACAGTCAACCTTTATGGTGGAAATGAGCGAGGTTTCGGATATACTGAAAAATGCAACGCCAAACAGCCTTGTAATTCTCGACGAGGTAGGACGAGGAACATCTACTTTTGACGGTGTAAGCATCGCACGTGCCGTTGCAGAGCATATCTGCGGCAGTAAAAAGCTTGGCTGCAAGACACTTTTCGCCACCCATTATCACGAGCTTATCGGCTTGGAGAATGAGCTGGAGGGCGTTAAGAATTACAGCATAGCCGTAAATAAGCACGGCGGAAATATCCGCTTCCTGCGAAAGATTGTCCGCGGCGGAGTTGACGAAAGCTACGGTATAGACGTTGCAAAGCTTGCAGGACTTCCCTCAAAGGTGGTAAGCCGTGCAAGGGAGCTTTTAGCGGATATGGAGCGTACTCATAAAGCGGAAAATGTCGTAAACAGCGCAAATGACGACCAGATAAGCTTCGGCAGTATGAACCGTGAAGCGGCTTTAGATATGCTTGAAAGAACGAATATAGACGAATTGACAGACAGCGAATGCCGTGATTTGCTCCGTGACATGGCAGGGCTGTTGAATTAAGAATTAAGAATGCAGAATTAAGAATTAATTTGCAACGAAATTGATAATTGAAAAGGGGATTGTTATGAAACACACAATAAAAGATGAAAAATGTCCCTACTGCGGAGAAACCGAATTTCTGACTTTTATAGAGCCAACAGGACTTCAGAACTATCTTCTTCCTGAATATGACAGTTTTTTCAATGAAACTGATAAATATCTTCGCCACGTAATATGCCGCAGTTGTGGAAGCGTTGTAAGAAGCTATATAAAAAATCCCGAATTGCTTTTGAAGAAAAAGGACAGACGGGAGAATTAATTCGTAATTATTTTGTAGGGGCGATGCCTACATAGCCCCGGTTAATAACAGAGGTGAACAATATGCCTGCATACTTTTCTTTAATAATGGAGTACAGCCGTGCAGAGTTGGATTTTGACAATATGAAGGAGCTCACGGCGTACATCAAACACGCAGGACTTGAATTCAAGGGCGGAACATATCATTCCGCAAATGATACGCTCGAGGATATCATGGAATGGAACCAGAAAAAGCTTGAAGAAGATTTTGAACTGGATTATGATGAGAATGCCGACAACGATTACAAGCAGATGTGCTTTAGTTACGGCGGATTTTCCGAGGTTCGCGGCTTCATCATGAACGAGGAACCCATACGCGGAGAGTATATCTTTACTCTGTTGATACCTCAGGAGGAGGTCCACGCTGAGGGGCATACCTACAGGAAAGAAGCCGTCGAGAAGTTGAAAGCCCTTGCTGCAAAGCTTTGGATACTCCCAAAGACAAAAACTGTCCAGACAGAGCTGGAGCTGGGCGAGGACATCGTTCCCGAAATTGATATCAAGGAGGGCGCAGAGCCCAGTGCCTGTCCATTTGCTATCGTATCGGAAAAGCAGTTCAGACGCATGGACACATCCAATTATACTGTCGAGCATATAGAATACGGCGGAGTTATCCTCATACCAAAGGATATAAAGCTGGTATGACCTGGCGAAATTAGAAAGGAAGTAAGCAATGCCTCCAATTAATGTCCTCAGCAAAGAAATATCAGAGCTTATTGCCGCAGGAGAGGTTATTGAACGTCCCTCCTCGGTTATAAAGGAGCTTGTGGAAAATTCAATAGATTCGGGAGCAAGGCATATAACCGTTGAGATAAAAAACGGCGGTACAACCTATATGCGTGTTACCGATGACGGCTGCGGTATCGCCTTTGATGACGTTCCTAAAGCCTTTCTTCGTCATGCCACAAGCAAAATTGTATCAAAGGACGATTTAGACAATATCTTCACTCTCGGATTCAGAGGAGAGGCTCTTGCCTCTGTCTGTGCTGTTTCAAAGGTGGAGCTTATGACAAAACAGAAAATAGATGTCTACGGTACACGCTATGTAATCGAGGGCAGCGCTGAAATCGCCCACGAGGAAAGCGGCTGTCCCGACGGTACAACTATAATTATCCGCGATATCTTCTATAATGTCCCTGCCCGTGCAAAGTTTATGAAAAAGGACGTTACAGAGGCAAATGCGGTGAGCAGTATCGTCCAGAAAATCGCCCTTTCCCACCCCGATATCGCCATAAAAATGATTCGTGACAATCGTGTGGAGTTCAACTCCAGCGGTGACGGAGAGCTTTATTCCGCAGTATACGCCATTTTCGGCAAGGATTTTGTCCGTGACCTTCTCCCTGTGGAGTACGAGGAAAACGGCATAAAAGTAAGCGGTTATACCATAAAACCCCTTTATGCCAAATTCAACCGTTCATTCCAGAATTTCTTTGTCAACGGCAGATATGTCAAGTCGAAGTTATGCTCCGTGGCACTTGAAAATTCCTATGAAAATATGATAATGACGGGAAAATTTCCAGCCTGCGTCCTTATGATAGATATGCATCCTTCGCAAATGGATGTAAATATCCACCCAACAAAAGCTGAGGTGCGTTTCATCAACGAAAAACAGGTTACAAATGCCATATATTTTGCTGTAAAGAACGCGTTTGCAGAGGGCGGACTTATATACGAATTTGAAACAAAGCAGCAGCGCGATTGGTTCAAACAGCCCGAACCCGAGCCTGTAGTACAGCAGGAATTTATGTTCACTCCCATTTCTGATATCGCAAAAAAAGAGGAAGAACTGCGTGAAATCGAGGATATTCCAAAGCCTGCCCCGATTGAAGTCGTTTCAAAGCCTGCTGCACCTGTAATTGAACCCGTTGAACCTGTTGTACCTGTTGCAGGGAAAATAGTGCAGGAAATACAGACTGTTTCTGTTTCAGAAGTGAAAGAAGAAACGGAAGAACCTGTTATTTATGAAGAAGCACCTGTCATTGAAAAAGAGGATACAAGCGGCTTTAAATATCTCAATGCAGACTCTTTTGAGGCAAAGACTCCGCCTGTTATAGGGAATGTACAGCCTGCTGTAGAGCCAAAAAAGGAAGAACTCCCCGAAATAAAGGTAATTGGTGAAGCGTTCGGCTTGTATATCATCGTAGAAACCGAGGGCAAGCTTGTGATGATTGACAAGCACGCCGCCCACGAGCGTATAATATTTGAACGGCTGAAAAGCAGGAATTGCCGCCAGTACAGCCAGAAACTCCTTGTGGGAATAAAGCTGCTTCTGACGGGGGAGGAAATTGACGCTCTTGAAAATGACGCTGCACTTCTTGAAGATATGGGCTTTGCCTTTGATTTCAGCGAAAAGCCCTATATTACGGCAACTGCCCTGCCTACATTCCTTATGGACTGTGATGCAGAGGCTATAATATGCGAAGTTGCGGAAAATCTCCGCAGTCATAAGCTTAATCCCCAGTCCTCATATCTTGACGATGTACTGCATAATATGGCTTGCAAGGCGGCTATAAAGGCAAATGACAAGAACTCTGTACAGGAGATGAAAGCCCTTGCAGAGCAGGTTTTCGCCGATGAGAAAATCCGTCACTGTCCCCACGGCAGACCTGTTATGTTTACAATGACAAAGGCGAATATTGACCACCAGTTTAAGAGGACTTAAAGCTTTTAGCCGTTAGCTAATAGCTGACAGCTAAAGGCTCATATTAAAAAAGGAGGGATATTATGACCGAAAATAAACCAAAGGTGCTTGCGGTATGCGGCCCTACGGCAAGCGGCAAAACCTGGCTTGGTGTGGAGCTTGCCCTGAAATACGGTGGAGAGATAGTTTCCGCCGATTCTATGCAGATTTATAAGGGTATGGATATCGCCTCTGCAAAGCCGTCAGAGGAAGAAAAAAAGGGAGTTCCACACCACCTTATGGATTTTCTCGACCGTGATGTTACATTCAGCGCCGCTGATTACGTCCGACTTGCCCGCGAAAAGATAGACGATATCCTCAGCAGGGGAAGGCTGCCCATTATTGTGGGCGGTACAGGACTTTATATTGACTCACTGCTGAATAATGTCAATTTTTCTGAAATGAAAAGCGATGAGGAATACCGCAAAAGCCTTTATGACTACGCTGCCGAAAATGGCAATGAAGCGCTTTATGAAAGGCTTGTAAAGGCTGATCCCGAAGCGGCAGAGCTGATACATATGAACAACCTTGTACGCGTTATACGCGCGCTGGAGGTCATACACGTTACGGGGCGGAAATTCAGCGACCTTAAAACGGAAAGCCGACTTGTGGAAAGCCCCTATGATTCAGTGATTATCGGGCTTAATGCCGCTGACCGCAGCGTACTCTATGACAGAATTAATCAGCGTGTTGATATTATGGTGGAAATGGGTCTTATAGAGGAAGCGCGTCAGCTGTGGCAGTCAGCGCCTATGAAAACAGCTGCCAATGCCATAGGCTACAAGGAGCTTATACCATATTTTGAAAATGAGATGTCACTGCCTGAGTGTATAGATAAAATAAAGCAGGAAACACGGCGCTATGCCAAAAGACAGCTCACCTGGTTTAGAAGAAATGACAGTATTGAGTGGGTAGTAATAGGGGATTTTAGTAAAAAATGTGAAATTTTTGAAAAATCTCAAAAAGCTATAGCAAAATACGGAATAATGTGATATAATGTATTGTGTGTACTTTTATCTATGGGTGAACTATAGGTAAATGAGGACGCGATGTAGAACAAGGAAAAAACATTCTGCCGCTGAAATAGCGTAATATAGCGGAATGAAATAAGAAAAAGAATGGAGAATGTAAAATGAACAAAGCAATTAATTTACAGGACGTTTTCCTTAACCAGTGCCGTAAGGGAAAAATATCTGTTACAATAATCCTTACAAACGGATTTCAGTTCAAGGGACTTGTAAGAGGCTTCGATAACTATGTTGCTATTTTCGATTGCGACGGCAAGCAGCAGCTTGTGTACAAGCACGCAATTTCAACAATTATCCCCTCTAAATCCGTTTCTATTCTTGATACAGCTGAAAAGGCTGAATAAGCGGTGATATAATGCAGTCAAACAAATCGGGAGAAGGACGTACAGTTGGTGGATTTATCGTCAAATCCCTCAGAAATCTTGTACTTGTTCTCCTGCTTATTGTGTTTATAAGTATTGTGTATAATTTCAGGAATAAGGGAGTTGCTACGGAAACAGCACTTCTCTCAGACGCTGTTTTTGCTGAGGAAATCCAGGGCGTATTCATACGCGAGGAAGTTCCCGTGACATACAGCGGAAAGGGTGTGTTGAGCTATAAGGTCGCCGATGGCGGCAAGGTCGGCAAGGATACTGTTATTGCCGATGTCTACCCCAATGATGAACAGATAGCCCGCAACCGTGAAATAGCTCAGCTTGAACGTGAGCTTGCTATTCTTGAAAGAATACAGAACCCGGGTACTCTTGAATCTGCACAGCCGGCAAGCCTTTCCGATAACATCAGCGAAAGCTACCGTGCCTTGATTTACAGCAGAGATATGAAGGATTACGCCACATTGCAGAGCGAGCTTGAAAATCTCCTTGTGGGAATGAGTACATACCAGATTATAACCCAGCAGGTAACAGGCTTTGACCAGCAGATTATCGACCTCAATGCCCGTCTTGCGGAGCTTAAAGCAGCTACTGCCGCTCCCACGGAAAGGGTTAAGTCAAATGAATCAGCGTATTTTGTAAGCTACTGTGACGGCTATGAGTCGGAGTTTACTCCCGATAAGATGGACAGGCTCACTGTTGAGCAGATAAACAGCGTTACAGATAGAAAAAGCGACGAAGCCGCCATTGTGGGAAAAATGATAAGAGGTTATAACTGGTATCTTGCAGGTGTAATCGACAACAGCAGAAAGCTGTATGCCATAGGCGATACCATTGACGTGCGTTTTGACTCCTCAGAGGAGCTGTATGAGGCTGTAATAAAGGATATCCGCGATGAGGGCGACGCTTCCGAAAGTGTTATAATACTGGAATGCAGCCACTTCAACGAAAATTCCGTTGCCCACCGCGTCGAGAGATGCGAGCTTATCAAGGGCAGCTACAGCGGACTTAAAGTCCCCCGTGAAGCTATACGCTTTGACGATGTGGAGTATGAGGTCAGAGATGAAAACGGCGAGGTTACAAGCACTTCCATTGTCAATACCAAGGGTGTTTACATTATGAAAGGCGAACAGATATTATTCAAGAAGCTTGATGTTATCTATGAGGGAAGCAATTACGTCCTTTCAAAGATTCACGAAAGCGACTCCTCATATCTTGCGCTGTATGACGATATTCTGACAGAAACAGAGGGTGATGAGTTTAATGGATAATTACAGCCCTGAAATTGTAAGGGAGAATATAAGAGTAATCCGAGAAAATATAGCCGAAGCCTGCGAAAAATACGGTAATGCCGGAAAAACAGAGCTTATGGCTGTTACAAAAACAGTTCCCCCGGAGGTTGTCAACTGGGTTTTCGGAGAGGGGATATATCTCTTGGGTGAAAACAGAGTGCAGGAATATCTCGGGAAGCGGGAAAGCTACGATTTAAAGGAGCATAGCGGAATATTGCCTCAGGTGCATTTTATCGGCGGACTCCAGACAAATAAAGTCAAGTATATCATTGATGATATTGATATGATACAATCTGTTGACAGTTTAAAGCTGGCACAGGAAATAAATCGCCTTGCAAATGCCCATAATAAGGTTATGGATGTGCTTTGTGAGGTGAATATCGGCGGAGAGGACAGCAAGGGAGGAATTCCCCCTGCCGATGCAGTAAGCTTTATCGAACAGCTTGCCCCTATGGAGGGGATAAGAGTGAAAGGGCTTATGACTATACCTCCCCCTGTTGACAGCGATGTTTACTTCGGAAGAATGTCAGAGCTGTTTAATAAGATAAAGGACAGAAATATTGAGGGTGTTTCTATGGAAACTCTTTCAATGGGTATGACACATGACTATGTCACTGCAGTGAAATACGGCTCGACTATTGTAAGAGTAGGTACGGGTATTTTCGGCAGCAGAGTGTACAGATAACAGCGTATTATACGTAAAATAGGCTATTAAGGGATTTTCCGCATTATTCCCCGAAAACCGAAAACAGGTAAATGCGGAGAATGGAGTATATTATGAAATTATTCGATTTTGCAAAGGATTTCTTCTTTAATTCTGACGAAGAGGAAGAGCTCAACGAAAGCGCAGCATACGATGAGGAGCCCCGTCAGGAAAGACCTTCAAGAAGCTCATCATCCTCTGCTTCTTCCTATTCTTCTTCATCTTCATCATCATCTTCTTCCTCATCCTATGGCACAACAGCTCAGGAGCGCGAGGAGGCTATGGCTGAAATCAACAGAAGAAACAAGGTGGTAAATATTCAGGCTACAGCACAGCTTCAGGTTGTTCTTGTAAAGCCCTCCGCTTTTACGGATGCAAAGCAGATTGCTGACCACCTTATTGCAAAGAAAACAGTTGTTCTCAATCTTGAAACAGCATCACCTGACAACAAGAGAAGAATTATTGACTTCCTTGGCGGTGTTGCATATGCAAACGGCGGAAGCCTTAAGCCCGTTGCAAATCTCACATACATCATCACTCCCTACAACGTAGGCTTTATCGGTGAGGATTTAGTTGGAGAGCTTGAAAACAACGGCGTATTTATCTGATGAATAATTCGTCGGATACGCTTTTTGCTCCAAGACTTGCGGATATGCTCCGCAGATGCGAAAGGGATGGCTGCAGCATCTTTTCTCGTTTTCTTGATGAAAGGGAATGTGCAGAGGCTGAAATGTGGTGCAGGAAAAATGCAGGGGAGCTGAAATATGGCTTCTACGGCGGATTTTCTGATGCAAGGCGAAGAATACTTGCGCTTTATCACGAGTATTCTGCTGATTATCTAAGTGAGGAATTGCCCATAGTATGCCTTACCTTTACTTTCCGCAGCGAGGACAAGCCCGACCACAGAAGCTTTTTAGGCTCTTTTATGGCTCTTGGTTTAAAGCGCGATACCATTGGCGATATTGTTATAAAGGATGGTCTTGCCCAGGCAGCAGTTACGGAAACAGCTGCAAGGGATATTACCGCCAGCATTTCAAGAATAGGCAGGATAGGCGTTAAAATAACGGATAGCCGTCCTTTTGAGCTTACTCTTGAAGAAACTCAGCAGTTCAGGGAAATAGGCTGTACAGTGGCATCCCTGCGGCTTGACTGTGTAACGGCTGCGGCGGCAGGCATAAGCCGCGAAAAAGCAGCTTCACTTATCCGCTGTGAAAAGGCGGAGGTAAATCATCTTCCTGTCACTTCTCTTTCCTATGAGCTGAAAGAGGGAGATATCCTCTCCATAAGAGGCAGCGGAAGATTTGTTCTCTCGGGTATAAACGGCGTATCAAAAAAAGGCCGTATACACATAATTATGAAAAAATATATTTAGAGGTGAATGATATGATTACTTCAAAAGATGTAAGAAATAAACGATTTGAAAAAGCTGCTTTCGGCTATAAGCAGGAGGAAATTGACGAATTTTTCTCTCAGCTTGAAGCTGAGCTTGACGAGATGGAGCGTGAGCGTCAGGAAGCTAACAACAAGATTCAGATTCTTGCTGACAAGGTAAGAGAGTATATGAAGGACGAGGAAGCTCTCAAGGACGCACTTCTCGGCGCACAGAAGCAGGGACACCTTGTTATCAACGAGGCTAACGCAAAGGCTGAGGAAATTCTCGCTGCTGCACAGGCTAAGGCTGCTGAGCTTGAAGACGAGGCTGTACGTCAGCACGCTGAGGCTATGGAGAGAAACAGAATTGAAATCGCAAAGGAAAAGGACAGCCTTACAGAAGCACGCCGTCAGGTTGCTGAATTCAAAAAGAGCCTTTTCGATATGTATAAGTCACACCTTGAAATGATTTCCACAATGCCCGATGCATTTGATGAGGATTTTGAGGCTGAAACAGCTGAGGAAATTGCAGCTGCTGTTGCTGCTGAAACTGAGGAATAATTTTATCCCAGTAATTTTTAACCGAAAGGAGAATCACCGCTGATACGGTGATTGGTGATACAATGGCACAGGATTATAACGCTACCCTTAATTTACCGAAAACAGATTTCCCAATGCGTGGAAATCTTCCTAAAAGAGAGCCTGAAACCCTTGAAAAGTGGGAGAACGAAAGACTCTACTACAAAATAATTGAAAAGAATGCAGGCAAGCCTGATTTCATTCTTCACGACGGACCTCCCTACGCTAACGGTGAAATTCACCTTGGTCACGCACTCAACAAGTCGCTCAAGGACTTTATTGTAAAGTACAAGAATATGACAGGATTCCGCGCACCTTACGTTCCCGGCTGGGATACTCACGGTCTTCCCATTGAGTTAAAGGCTATGAAGGAAATCGGTGTTGAAAACGGTGCAATTCCCCCTGTAGAGCTGAGAAAACACTGCAAGGACTATGCTATGGCTCAGGTTGAAAAGCAGATGAAGGGCTTCAAGAGAATGGGTACACTGGGCGATTATGAGTACCCCTATCTCACTCTCCGTCCTGAGTATGAGGCAAGACAGGTTGAAGTTTTCGGTGCTATGGCTAAAAAAGGCTATATGTACAAGGGATTAAAGCCTGTTTACTGGTGTCCCGATTGTAACACCGCTCTTGCAGAGGCTGAAATTGAGTACTCCAACGACCCCTGCTACTCAATCTATGTAAAGTTTAACGTTACCGATGATAAGGGTGTTTTCACAAATCTCGGTCTTGACCTTTCTAAGATTTACTTTGTTATCTGGACAACAACAACCTGGACAATTCCCGGAAACCTGGCTATTTGTCTTGGTCCTGAATATAACTATACTCTTGTAAATGCCAACGGTGAATACTACGTTATGGCAGAGGAGCTTGTAAAGACAACTATGGAAACTGCAGGTATCACAGAGTATACCACAGAGCATATCTTTACAGGTGCAGAATTAGAGGGTATTAAGACAAAGCATCCTCTTTATGACCGTCTATCACCTATCATCGTAGGTGACCACGTAACACTTGAAAGCGGTACAGGCTGCGTTCACACAGCTCCCGGCTACGGTGTAGAGGACTTTGAGGTATGCAAGAAGTACGATGATATCGGCATTATTGTATGCGTTGACGCCAAGGGTAAGCAGACTGCTGAGGCAGGCGAGTTTGAGGGTATGGATACAGATACCGCAAACAAGGCTATTGCTGCAAAGCTTGTTGAGCTTAACGCTATGCTTGCTACGCAGAAAATTGTTCACCAGTATCCACACTGCTGGAGATGTCATAATCCGATCATTTACCGTGCAACAGAACAGTGGTTCTGCTCAGTAGCAGGCTTCAAGGATGAGGCTATCAAGGCTATTGAAGAAGTACAGTGGATTCCCGAATGGGGCGAGGAGCGTATCAAGGGAATGGTACGCGATAGAAGCGACTGGTGTATCAGCCGTCAGAGAACATGGGGTGTGCCTATCCCTGTTATCTACTGTAAGGACTGCGGAAAGCCTATCTTCACAGACGAAACAATCAAGGCTATTGCTGACCTGTTCCGTGCTGAGGGCTCAGACGCTTGGTGGGTTAAGGATGCAAGCGAGTTTATTCCTGCATCTGTAAAATGTGACTGCGGCTGCGGCGAATTCACAAAGGAATACGACATTATGGACGTATGGTTTGACAGCGGCGTATCACATACTGCTGTTATGGACGATTTCGACAGCCTTAGTTGGCCTGCTGATCTGTACCTTGAAGGTGCTGACCAGTACAGAGGCTGGTTCCAGTCTGCACTTCTTACATCTGTTGTATATAAGGGTACTGCTCCCTACAAGGCAGTTTGTACTCATGGCTGGGTAGTTGACGGTGAAGGCAAGGTTATGCATAAATCCCTCGGAAACGGTATTGACCCCTCTGAGGTTACAGAGCAGTACGGTGCTGATATTCTCCGTCTTTGGGTTGCATCCTCCGACTATCACAGCGATATCAGAATGTCCAAGACAATTCTGGGACAGCTTTCCGATGCATATAAGAAAATCAGAAATACTGCAAGATACATTCTCGGAAACCTTGGCAATGGTGAGGGCTTCAAGCCTGATACTGACTGTGTTTCCTATGATAAGCTTACAGAGCTTGACAAGTGGGCAATGATGAAGCTTGACGCTCTCATTGACACAGTAAAGGACGGCTATGAGAAGTACGATTTCCATATCGCATTCCACGCAATCCACAACTTCTGCGTTGTTGATATGTCCAACTTCTACCTTGACATCATTAAGGACAGACTTTACTGCGAAAAGGAAAATTCTGAGCTTCGCCGTGCAGCACAGACAGTAATGTACCGCATACTCAGTGCGCTTACAAGACTTATGGCTCCCATTATCTCCTTTACAGCTGAGGAAATCTGGCAGTTTATGCCCCATGGCTCCGAGGACGATACACAGAGCGTATTCCTCAACGATATGCCTGTAAAGTCTGGCATCACATACAGCGATGAGTTTGTTGAAAAGTGGAACTTCATTTACGCTGCTCGTGAGGCTGCAAATAAGGCTCTTGAAGAAGCACGTAACGCTAAGACTATCGGTAAATCCCTTGAAGCTAAGGTTGTTATAAAGGCTGACGCTGATTATGACCGCTATGCAGAGCTTGCACAGCAGCTCACAGAGGTACTTATTGTTTCCGATATTGCTGTTGAAAAGGCTGAGGGCGAAACTGTATTCGCTATTGAGGCAGCAGAGGGCGGCAAGTGTGAGAGATGCTGGTGCTACTCCACAACAGTCGGCACAGACTGCAATCATCCTACACTCTGTAAGAGATGTGCAGTTGCTATCGAAATATAAGAATTTGTACTATATTGCCTGTTGTTCTAACGCAGCAGGCAATATTTGCGAAAGGAAAAAATAAATGATTATTCTGCTTATTGCGGCGATTATCGTTTTAATAGTTGCTGACCAGGCTGTAAAATACTGGGCAGTTGAAAATCTTAAGCCTGTGGGTAATATGGATTTTATCCGTATCGGGGATCTGGAAATCCTTGACCTGACCTATGTGGAAAATCAGGGTGCTATATTCGGCAGTATGGCGGGACAGCGGTGGTTTCTTGTGGGAATTACCTCAATCCTTGTAATCGGTGCTTTGATATTCTTGTTTTATATTGTGAAAAAATCCCGATTTTTCGCTGTTATCAGTGCGCTGTTCGTAGCGGGCGGTGTAGGAAATCTCATTGACCGTATACGCTTTGGATATGTGGTTGATATGTTTGATATTGAGCTTTTCAATTTTGCTGTGTTCAATGTGGCTGATATATGCGTAACAGTTGCCGAGGCTATGATGATTTACTATATTGTTTTCGTAGAACTGCGAAAGGATATAGCTAAGAAAAAAGCAGAAAAAGCTGCTGTGGAGGTAAAGGAAAATGAGTAATTTGCTCACTCTCCAATGCACAGCCCAGGACAGCGGAAAGCGTATCGACAAGTATATTTCAGACAATATTGCGGAGCTTACGCGCTCTGCGGTACAGGGTATAATCGCCAAAAACGGTATAACCGCAGACGGGAAAGCTGTCAGCAAGAACTATAAAATCAGGGGAACGGAAATCATTGAGGTGGAAATTCCCGACGCTGAACCTATGGACGCTGTTCCCGAAAATATCCCATTGGATATAGTCTACGAGGACAATGACCTCCTTGTTGTGAATAAGCCTAAGGGAATGGTTGTACATCCGGCTCACGGAAATTATCACGGAACCCTTGTAAATGCCCTGTTGTATCATTGCGGCGGCAGTCTTTCGGGAATCAACGGAGTAATCCGCCCCGGAATAGTTCACCGTATTGACAAGAATACCAGCGGACTTTTAATAGTTGCCAAGAACGATAAGGCTCATCTCCGCCTTGCGGAGCAGATAAAGGCTCACAGTTTTACACGGGAATACGAAGCTATTGTCAGTGGTTTTTTGAAACAGGAGTCGGGAACAGTTGACGCTCCAATCGGGCGACATAAGACTGACCGCAAGAAAATGTGCGTTACTGCGGAAAATTCGAGGAATGCTGTTACACATTACTCCCTTATAAGGCAGTTCGGTGGATATGCCCACGTAAAATGCCGTCTTGAAACGGGACGTACCCACCAGATACGCGTTCATATGGCGTATATCGGCAATGCTGTCCTCGGTGATGATGTTTATGGCAAGCCGTACAAGGGCATAGAGGGACAATGTCTGCACGCACGTAAAATCGGCTTTATTCACCCCTCAACAGAGGAATATATGGAGTTTTCAAGCGATTTGCCCGACTATTTCACGGCGATATTAAACAAGCTTGAAAAACAATAGGAGGTTTTGTTTTGGATATCAGTAAAGTTATAATTCTGAGCGATATGGACGGAACACTCCTTAACTCAAAAAAAGAAATAAGCGGCACTGACAGGGAGGCTATTGATAAATTTACCGCTATGGGCGGAAAGTTTACTGTTGCCACGGGACGCACGCTCCAGTCCTTTGAGCAGTACCGCAGTATGATTGACCTGCCTATGCCTGTTGTGATGTACAACGGCGGCGGTATATACGACTATGTCAATGAAAAAATGCTGTACAGCCGTTTTCTCCCCTGCAATGCACGGGAAATAGCTGCGGAACTGCTTCGGCTTATGCCCGAGTTAGGCGGCGAGGTGCTTACCACAGACGGTACATACGTATTCAGCAACACGGACTATATGCAGTATCACACGAGGATATGCGGCATAACTCCCCAATTTGAGAAAATTGACCATATCCCCGACAACGGCTGGTTCAAAGTGCTGTTTACTATTGCTCCGGAGGATATACCAAATCTTGAAATTCTTGTCCGTCATCTTGGATTTGATAAGGAAGCGGATTTTGTGAAATCCTCCGATATTTTCCTTGAAATGCTGCCAAAGGGAAGCAGTAAAGGTTCGGCACTCAATGAATACCGCAGACTTGAGGGTATGGAGGATATGACATTTGTTGCTGTCGGCGATTTCAATAACGATATTGAAATGTTGCAGGCAGCGGATATCGGTGCTTGCCCTGCCAACGCAGAGGACGCTGTAAAGCAATCGGCTGATATTATCCTTGAACGTACCAACGATGAGGGTGCTGTGGCAGAGCTTATAGATTACATAATAAGCCATAGCAATATAATAAGCTAAAGCAATATATGAACATAACTTAGGCAAGTATTGTATTGACATAAAGCTTTTTTAGTGTTAAAATAAATATGTAATAAAATCTTAACGGAGGTTATTTATGGACGTTACAATCAAAAAAAATCTGCAGAAAACAGCCTGCAAGGTAAGAATGGGCGTTATTGAGGGAACATTCAACGCTAAATCGGGACATCCCGGCGGTTCTCTCTCAATCAGCGACACACTCACTTATCTCTACTTCAACAAGATGAATGTTAATCCTGCTGATGCAGAAAATCCGGACAGAGACAGACTTGTTCTCTCAAAGGGACATACTGCACCTGCACTCTATTCCGTTCTTGCACAGAAGGGCTATTTTGCTGAGGAGGAGCTTAAATCCCTCCGTCACATCGGTGCACTTTTACAGGGACATCCCTGCATTCATATTCCTGGTGTTGATATGTCCAGCGGCTCTCTCGGACAGGGTATCTCAGCAGCAGCAGGTATGGCTCTTGCAGGAAAGCTTGATAACAAGTCTTATAAGGTTTATTCAATCTTAGGCGACGGCGAAATTGAAGAAGGTCAGGTTTGGGAGGCTGCTATGTTTGCAGCTCACTACAAGCTTGACAATCTTGTGGCTATCGTTGATAACAACGGACTCCAGATTGACGGCCCTATCACAGAGGTTTGCTCACCAGAGCCTATTACAGATAAATTTGCAGCATTCGGCTGGTACGTAATTACTATGGACGCTCACGATTTCGACAGCATTGACGCAGCTTTTGCTGAGGCTGAAACAGTTACAGGCAAGCCTGTTGCTATTATCCAGAAGTCCACAAAGGGCAAGGGCGTATCCTTTATGGAAAATCAGGTAAGCTGGCACGGTACAGCTCCAAACAAAGAGCAGTACGACCAGGCAATGGCAGAGCTTAACGCGCAGTTAAAGGAATTGGAGGACTAAGACAATGGCAGATGTAATCAAAAAGGCTACAAGAGAAAGCTATGGCGAGGCTCTGAGAGACCTTGCAGGTGAATACAAGGATTTAATCGTTCTTGACGCTGACCTTGCGGCAGCTACAAAGACAGGCGTTTTCAAGAAGGCTTGTCCTGAGCGTTTCTTTGACTGCGGTATTGCAGAAGCAAATATGATGGGTGTTGCAGCAGGTCTTGCAGCTTGCGGAAAAATTCCATTTGCAAGCACATTTGCTATGTTTGCAGCTGGCAGAGCATATGAAATCGTTCGTAATTCTATCGGATATCCTCACCTTAACGTAAAAATCGGCGCTACACACGCTGGTATTTCCGTAGGCGAGGACGGCGCAACTCACCAGTGCAACGAGGATATCGCTCTTATGAGAACAATCCCCGGTATGACAATCATTAACCCCAGCGATGACGTTGAGGCTAAGGCTGCTGTAAAGGCTGCTCTTGACTTCGAGGGTCCTGTATATATGCGTTTTGGCAGACTTGCAGTTCCCGTAATCAACGACGCTGAAACATACAAGTTTGAGCTTGGCAAGGGCGTTGTACTCAAGGACGGCAGCGATGTTACAATCGTTGCAACAGGACTTCTTGTAAACGAGGCTGTTGAGGCTGCAAAGGTACTCGAAGCTGAGGGAATTTCTGCAAGAGTAGTGAATATCCACACAATCAAGCCTCTTGATAAGGAGCTTATCTGCAAGTGTGCAAAGGAGACAGGAGTTATTGTTACAGCTGAGGAGCATAGCGTAATCGGCGGACTTGGTTCTGCTGTAGCTGAGGCAGTTACAGAGTGCTGTCCTGTACCCGTTGTAAAAATCGGCGTGAATGATGAATTCGGTCATTCAGGCCCTGCTGTTGATCTTCTCAAAGAATTTGGACTTTGTGCTGATAATATTGTTGCTAAGGTTAAGGAAGCAGTAAAGCTTAAATAAGTTCAAAAGCCCTCGGTCAACGGGGGCTTTTTCGGTGATATGACGATATTTGCGGTGGAATTCTGTTTAATCTGCGAATTGACAAATATATATACGGGGGGTATAATAAGTATAAGGGGAAGTATATTTTTCCTCATTAAATCTATAATTTTTGCAGTTAAAAGAGGAGTGGTATATATGAAAAAAATAATATCTATAATAACCGTCGCAGTAATGACAATGGCGGCAGCAGGTTCGTTTACTTCTTTTGCAGAAGATGAATATTCATACAAGTCTTCCCCTTTATACGATGAAATATATGAAGTTACCTTGAAAAATGCTGATGAGTATATGGCGAAACTAAAAAGTTCATATGCAAGATTTGACGATGAACTCAATGATAAATATGTTGATATTTTTTTAAACAGAAAACAGCTGTGTGTTTCTGAAAATGATTTGCCTCTTAAGGTTTATTTCCCACAGCTTAACCTAAATAACAGACCATATTTATGGCCTGTGGAAATTGATCCTTATGCTGTTAATATGAAATTTAAATATCCTGAGGGCATAACGTATGAAAATATAAATGAATATCTTAAAACAAAATATAAGGATTATAATTTGAGTGCAAATGGTCCAATTATGCATTTGAAATCATACATAACAACAGATGAAGAAGCAGAGTTAATTGATAAAATTGATATAAAAGCGGTTGTTCAGGATTTATATGATAATAATCTGATTGAATCAGCAGAATTATCATATGGAACAACATATGCTCCACCTATGCGGCGTCAGTATGGCAGAGCAGTAGCAGGCATATATCCAACAGACAAGATTGATGTAATCCCCGAAGATGAAAGAATTACAAATCAGGATATTCTTGAATGGAGAGCAAAGGGAACTATTGACTGCAATTTTGGAATGCTTATAGTTAAACGTGATATTCCCCAGGGTGTGGAATATCTTGACTATGGCGAAATTGATACATTAGATTACGATCATATATTTTATCCTGATGCTTATGGTTTGGTTCCGATAACACCTGAAAATGCTGCAAATGTAGATAAGGAACTGCTTGAAGTAATGGAGTGTTTTGCAGCTGTGCCATATGAAAATACGTTAGAAAATCATATTGACCTGATGTATAGAATAAGTCAGGAAATTCCGATATATTATGGTCTGATAGGTGGTACGGATTTGGCGGGAAGTTTAAACATTTACGGTGTAACTATTGACCTTCTCAATGCGGTTGACGGCGATGCAAACTGTGACAATCTGCTTTCTATGGCAGATGCTGCGTCCATATATCAATCACTCGGCAATCCTGATAAATACTCACTTTCAATTGCTGGCAGATTCAATGCTGAATGTGAGGGCGGAAATGATGGTATAACTGCTTCTGATGCTTTGCATATTCAGAAAAAGCTTGCAAAAATAATTGAATAATTAAAGAGGCAGGACAATACCTGCCTCTTTTCAAGGTGATAAAATGAAGATTACAAAGATTAAAACAGCGGAAAGCATATCCGAAGAAATAAAGGGCGATGAGGTTCAGGATTATTGCCTCTATCTGTTCAGAAGCCCTGTTATACTTACAATCGGGGGTATGGAGAATGTTTGCCCAAGTGGTACAGCCATACTTTACGAGGGGGGCGTAAGCCGCCGTTTCAGAGGTGCAGCAGGCAAAAGCCTTAAATACGACATTGTGCAGTTCCGCCCATCGTCCGCGGATAAGCTGTATATCGGCGACCTTGACTTCCCTCTGAACAGGGCAATAGAAGTTTCTGACGGCTATATTCTCGCCTCCACAATAAACAATCTGTCAATACACCACCTGTCCGCAGGCAAACGGAAAGCTGAGCTTGACGAGGTGTATATGCGTATTATTCTCATTGCTCTGGAGGAGGCATATAAGGGGAATGAAGTGGAAATAAGCGATATTCCCCGTTTACCGCAGCTCAGGGAGATACGCCGTGAGATGTACGACAATCCTGCCGGGCGTATGTCGGTAGATAAGCTGTGCCGACGGCTTGCGGTGGGAAAGAGTTACTTTCATAAAATATATCTTGCCGCATTTGGTGTTACATTTCGACAGGATGAAATCAGAAGCCGTCTTGCATATGCCTGTCAGCTCCTGAGAGAAACAGAGCTTGCAGTAAGCGTTGTTGCGGAAAAATGCGGATATGAAACAGAAACTTATTTTATGAAACAGTTCCGACAGCATATGGGCTGCACCCCAAGCCAGTATCGCAGAAGGGGATAGAAATCAGCTCTGAATTTACAGAAAAATCCAAAAAATCTCTTTACATACGGTATTAATTGTGATATAATTAAAAGGCAGTATTATTGCTGCAATAAAAATAAAAGAAGACAAAATGTAAGGAGAAAAATTATGGCAAAGGGCGACAACAGACGAGGACGAAAAAAATACCGTGTAAGATATGACAGAATTGTAGTATTGCTGCTTATTATAGCTACAATTGCAGTTCTCATATCTTCCTGCGTTAACAAGATAAAGGGCAAGGATAACAAAGCAAATGCCCCAGAAATGCCAAAGGTGACAACAACTATGCCAAATGAGCAGACAGTTACAACTGAGGAAGGAAGCATAGGAGCATCTCCTGAAATCACAACAGAAACAACAACAGTGTCACCCTTCACAACAGTTTCATATGCTCCTGCAGAAGCATATAAGGGCGACCTTGTCCTTGTAAACCACGATTATGAGTACATCTTCCCCGAAGGTGATATAGACGCAATTACAATCGTAGGCAACAGAAACGACTTCTATCAGGCAGGCGATTACGTTACAAAGCTTGACAAGGAGGTGCTTGTTCAGCTTAATGCTCTTATGGAAGCATACGCTGTATCAAAGAATTCCGATACAACAAATGTATTTGTTCAGGATGGTTTCAGAACCTACGATGAACAAGTAGCTCGTCATAGCAGCGGAAAGTCCAAGACGTTCAGCGCAGGCCATACCGATTATCACACAGGCCGTACCTTTGATATGTTCCTTATGGACAGCGAAAGCGGCACAGGCTATGCGTATTTTACCGCTGATGAGTGGTTCAGCCAGAACTGCGGCAGCTATGGCTTTATTCTCCGCTATCCCGAGGGCAAGCAGAAGCAGACAGGAGAAAATCCGAGAACATATACATACCGCTATGTAGGCGCACCCCACGCAGCTTATATCAACTTCCACCAGCTCTGTTTAGAGGAGTATATTGAAAAGGTAAAGGGACATACTAACGAAGAACCTCTTGAAATATCCGCAGGTGAACATACTTACAACGTGTACTATGTACCTATGGCAGAAAACGGAAATACAGATATTCCCGTTCCTGCTGACAAGGAATATACAATATCAGGCTGCAATGCAGGCGGATTTATTGTAACATTTACAGTAAGCTGATAAACGGAGATAAATGTGAAGATTACAGCATTATTATTGAGCTTTTTGATGTGTGCCGCAGCACTGACATCCTGCGGCAATAATGATAAAGAGGACGGCTCAGGGCATATGTATGATGTAACCCTGAACGGCAATCCCGAGAGCCTTGACCCCCAGTTTGCCGATGATTCAGCCTCCAATACGGTTATAAAAAATCTTTACAGCGGACTTATGCGCGTTGATAAATCAGGCAATGTTGTATGCTGCAACGCTCTGAAATACAAGGTTTCAGATGATGGGATGGTATACACCTTTACCCTCAGAGATGATAACTTCTGGTTTTTCGATGTCAACGATGACGATGTCATTACATCGGATGAGTATTTCCCCGTAACAGCATATGATTACGCATTTGCACTGCGCAGAGTTCTTGAACCCCGTATGAAATCCCCCTATCGTGAAGATTTTTCCTGCATAGTAGGAGCGTACGAGGTAATGAACGGGCTGGAGCCTGTTGATTTTGCGGAAATCCACGCCGACGATGAAAAAACGCTGAAAATAGTTCTGAACGCGCCAAATGCTGAGTTTTTGCAGCTTATGGCATCGCCTGCTGCATATCCCTGCAACGAGGAGTTTTTCAACTCTACAAAGGGCAGATACGGACTTGACGACCGTTCTGTTATGTCAAACGGAGCATTTTTCGTAAGACAGTGGTTCTACGACCCATACGGCAGCAATAATATCCTCTATATGAAGCGAAATGACGCAAACTGGAGCGAAACCTACGATATTATGCCATCATTTCTCAGTTTTTCTATTGAGGACAATGAGGAGGCTATACGTGCCGTATTCAAAGAGGGCGAAACGGAGTGCTTTACAACCCTCAACAGCAGTCCCTACAATGAAGAAAAATACCTAATACAGGGAATACCTGCAACAACGCTGGGTATTGTATTCAATCCCGAAGACGAGGTATTTTCCAGCATAAATCTGCGAAAGGCATTTGCCCTTTCAATCGACCGTGATGAGCTTGCTTCAAGAATTGACAGCGATTTACAGTCTGCAAAGGGAATTATTCCACCTGCGGTAAAGGTACACGGCAGAAGCTATCGCGAGCTTGTAACAGACAGGCCATTAGGCGGATATGACGAAGTACAGGCGGTTGAGTATTATAACGAGGCAAAGAATGAGAAAAATTTTGCATCTCTTGGGGAGCTGAAAATACTTGTCAATGCAGAAACGGTTGATTCCTCGTATCTGCACATAATAACGAGAAAATGGCAGGATATTTTCGGATTTTATATCGGCATCGAGGACGTATCTGCGGCTGAATTCAGCAGACGCATAGAAAGCGGTGAATATACAATAGCTCTTTACCCATTAAAGGGACGTATGGCAACAGGAAGTGCAGTAATAAAAGAACTTGAAAACAGCCCTGTATGCAGCGGAATTTCAACAGACGGAGAGATTACAAAGGGCATACTGACCTGTAAAACAACAGATGAGCTTGTAGAGAAATATGCAGAGGCAGAAAAGCTTATATTGAGCAGTTATCGCTTTATACCGCTGTTTTACAAGAATTCATATCTTATAGCAGAAAAGGAAAACGAAGATATAATATACGACCCATTCACAGAATCAATTGATTATCGTATAGCACAAAATTATGATTAAAAGAAAACGCAGTCTATTATGGACTGCGTTTGACATTATTTAATAATTGGAGGGGGGAGGGTTATTAGAGTATCCTGTGATTATTTCTTTCTGATTGAAACGATAGTACCTGCTGAAAGCTCCTCAAGAAGCTCCAGAACTTTGTCAATACCCTGGTCAGCGTAGCGGAAGAAGGTGTGATAAGTACCTTCAACGAGGAAAGTCATTTTCATTTTATCGTCGATTGTCGGTTCATATTCAGGGAAGTTTTCACCGATAATCTTGTAAAGCTCCTCGATGAAAAGGTCTGCAAAGTTATTGCTTCTTGAGCCGTTGAAAAGTACCTTAATCAACTCCTCATTAGCAATTACCGATTCGCTGAGAGAACGGACAAATTCGCTGACATTTTCGAATATATCGCTGGTATTTGGTACACTGCGAAGACATTCGCTGATTAGCTCACGCTCCAACTTTTCGGATAAATCGAAAATATCGCGGTAGTGAAGATAAAAAGTAGCTTTGTTAATGTTTGCGGCTGTTGAAAGTTCTTTTACTGTAATTTTTTCAAGTGGCTTTTCTGCTCTTAATTCAAGAAAAGCATTTTTTACAGCGGCTCTTGTCTTTGTAATACGTAAATCCATGTTTTCACCTCATTTTGTTATTGTTGTGGTTTTTTATACAAATTGAATACAAATTTGTTTATTCGAATTTGTATGGTTGATGTTGTACTTAATACCTTAATAATATTATAGTATATTATTAGTCAAAAGTCAATAGAAGTTTTTGTAAATTTGATAGTTTTTTATTAAAATATACGTAAATTAACCAGATTTTTTAACAATGGAGAGAATTATATGAATATTTCTGATTTTTATGACGGAAAATGCTTTGATGCATACCGATATCTTGGTGCATTTTACAGCAAAAGCGGTACAGTTTTCAGAACATATGCACCGAATGCTGAAAAAGTGTCGCTCATAGGAGATTTTTCAGATTGGCAGGAGATTCCTATGACAGCGGTAAACGACGGAAGATTTTACGAGATATCAGTTGGCGAGGCTAAGGCCGGTATGCGCTATAAATACCGCATATACAAGAAAAACGGGAAATATACCGACCACAGCGACCCTTACGGCTGCGGCAGTGAGCTTCGCCCTGATGTATGCTCCGTTATACGATGTATGGATTATGAATTCAGTGATGACAAGTGGATGAAAAATCGTACAGATTGTCGTAATAAGCCGCTTAATATATATGAGGTTCACCTTGGCTCCTGGAAAAAACCTGAAAACAGCGATTGCGAGTGGTATAACTACGCGGAAATTGCAGATAGTCTTATAGCATATGTAAAGGAAAACGGCTATAATTACATAGAATTTATGCCATTAAATGAGCATCCCTGCGATGAATCCTGGGGATATCAGGCAACGGGATTTTTCGCTCCTACGTCACGCTACGGCACAGCAGTTCAGCTTATGAATCTTGTGGACAAGTGCCACAAAGAGGGCATAGGAGTAATAATAGACTTTGTACCTGTTCATTTTGCCGTAAATGATTACGCCCTTGCCGAATACGACGGAACGGCGCTGTACGAATATCCCTCAGCCGATGTAGGATATAATGAGTGGGGAAGTCGAAATTTCAACCACGCAAGGGGAGAGGTGCGTTCATTTTTGCAGTCGGCGGCTTGTTATTGGCTTGATATGTATCATTTTGACGGCATACGAGTAGATGCAGTACGAAATCTCATATATTGGCAGGGCGATGAAAGACGGGGAATAAACACCTGTGCTATTGATTTTATGCGCAGTATGAACAAGGGACTGAAAGAAAGATATCCTACAGCTATTATTGCAGCGGAGGATTCCACAGCATACCTTGATGTGACAAAATCGGCTGAAAATGGCGGTTTAGGCTTTGATTACAAGTGGGATATGGGCTGGATGCACGATACGCTGGAGTATTTTCAGACATCTCCTATGTACCGCAGCAGGGATTACAATAAGCTGACCTTTTCTATGGTATATTTCGGAAACGAGCAGTATATACTTCCCTTTTCCCACGATGAGGTTGTTCACGGAAAGGGTACGATAGTAGAGAAAATGAACGGCAGCTATGATGATAAATTTGCACAGGCAAGGGCAATGTATCTTTATATGATGCTTCACCCAGGCAAAAAGCTGAATTTTATGGGCAACGAGATAGGGCAATTACGTGAATGGGATGAAAAGCGCCAGCAGGATTGGAAATTGCTGGAATCCCCCGTTCATAGCAGCTTTAATGGCTTTATAAAGGCGATAAACAGGCTTTATCTTACGTCCGAGCCATTGCATAAGGATTATGACAGCGGCAATTTCAAGTGGATTGACTGCGATTCTGAGGCTGATTGCGTCTATGCATTTTTAAGAAAGGGCAAAGGTGCTGATATTCTCGCTGTATTCAATTTCTCGGATTGGGAAAAAGCCGATTATATCGTAAAAATCGGGGAGAATACAGGGGTTGAGCTGATAATTGATACCGAATGGGAGAAATTCGGCGGAAACAGCAGCCAGAGTTCATATTATACCGAAAATGATGAAACAACAATAGATATTCAACCTTACAGCGGAAAAGTCTATAAAATAATGCGCGATTTGTAATGCGTAATTACACTTTGCTGTCAAAAGGTTATATTTCTCTGTTTTTGTAGGGCGGATATCATCCGTCCGCATTTCGGAACGAAATTCAAAAAACGCGTACTTCCAAAGGCAGTCCATACAAAATAAATTTATTTAGTATGGGCCGCCTTCGGCGGTCCGCATTTTATACCAACTGTTATACACTGTTATATACTGTTATATACTGTTATACCATTTCGGGCGTATAATATCCGCTCCTACATAAAAATAATATAATATAACATAACTCAGAAAAACATATAACAGTAAATTTTATATCACATTAATAAAATTTACTGTTGATAATTGTTGAAAAAGCAGAAAATAAAAATTATTTTTCAATATTCAACCATTTTTGGTTGAAAAAAGGCCTATTTTTGCCCTATTATAGAGGGGTATAATTTTTCACGTGAAAAAATTCTCTCAGAAAAGGGATACTATATAATAAATCAGCCCGTACATAAAGGCTGCAGTGCATCCGTATAATATAACAGGACCTGCAATGCTGAAAATTTTTGTACCGATACCAAGAACAAGCCCCTCAGTCTGCGCCTCAACAGCGGAGGAACTGACAGCATTAGCAAAGCCTGTAATAGGCACAAGAGTTCCTGCCCCTGCATGTTTTGCAATGCGTTCATACCAGCCAAGACCTGTAAGCAATGCACTGGCGGCTACAAGTATAACCGATGTCCAGGTGCCAGCGTTTTCGGCGGAAAATCCCATATTTTTGAACGTTGAAAGAATAATCTGCCCTATAAGGCATATAGTTCCCCCCGTGAGAAAAGCATAGGAAACGTTTGCTGCTGAATTAGACTTAGGCGACGCTTTATCCGTCATTTCCTTGTATACCTGTGGTGTAATATTCATATTCTTTACCTCCGATTTAGTTTCCCTATATTGCTATTATTGACAAAATGCGCGGAAATATTTCGTTTAATAAAAAATTTTTCTGTATGCTGTTGACTTATGAGCAAAAATAGGGTACAATTATAATGGTGTATTTTGCATAGAAAAAATGGTGAATTATGATAAATATAAAAAAGACGGCGGCTGTAGTTATCGGAGCTGCTATGACTGTTATGACTGTCTGTACCTCTGCTTTTTTCGGTACAGCGCAGATTAACAGAGAAAAATACCCTGTTTTTGGTGTTGATGTATCCAACTATCAGGGAGTTATCGACTGGGAGCTTATTGATAAGCAAAACGTTGATTTCGCCTTTATTAAGGCTACCGAAGGCAGCGGTTACGTTGACAGATTTGTAAGCCGTAATCTTAAAAATATTGCGGAAACTGATATATTATGCTCCTGCTATCACTTTTTCAGCTTTGACAGCGCAGGAGAAACACAGGCAGAAAATTTCATAAAAACGGTGGGTAAGGATAAAATTCAGCTTCCTCCCGTTGTTGATATAGAATATTACGGGGATAAATCTTCAAATAAGCCTACCCGTGAGGAAACGGAAAAGATACTTGAGCCGCTTCTTCTGGAGCTTGAAGAATATTACGGTGTAAAGCCAATAATCTATACCACAATGCCCGTATACTACAGGTATGTCAAGGAGAATTTCTCTGATTACCCACTGTGGATAAGATGTACTCAGTTTGAGCCTGAACACCTTGAATGGCAGTTCTGGCAGTACAGTGACAAGGGCAAGCTGGAAGGCTATTACGGCTCTGAACCCTGTATTGATTTTAATGTGTTCAGAGGCACAAAAGAAGAACTTGAAGCTATGACATTTGAAAAGGACTGATTTTTTGATTTTACGACTTAAAGCGGTAACAAAAGACTATATATGGGGCGGTACGCGGCTTCGAGAGGAATACGGCAAAATCGGAGGAAATCGGCTTGCCGAAAGCTGGGAGCTTAGTGTTCATCCCGACGGTATGAGTACCATAAGCGGTGGAGAATACGACGGAATGCCGCTGGGTGAGTTTGTTGAAAAATTCCCCGAAAGTACGGGAAAAAACAGCTTTGGAAATATCCCTATTCTTATAAAGCTTATTGACGCTAAGGATAATCTTTCAGTGCAGGTTCATCCTGATAACGACTATGCACGAAAATATGAGGATGATAACGGTAAAACTGAAATGTGGTATATAGTTGACTGCGATGAAAATGCGTCAATTATATATGGCTTCAAGGATAAGCTGACAAAAGAGGAATTTCGTTCAGCTATTGCCGATAATACGCTTCTTTACAAGGTAAATACCGTACCTGTGAAAAAAGGAGATGTATTCCTCATAAGGGCAGGTACTCTTCACGCTATCGGGAAAGGCTGTCTTATTGCGGAAATACAGCAAAGCTCCAACGTAACATATCGCGTTTACGACTATGGCAGGCTCGATGACAAAGGTAATCCCCGTGAGCTTCATATTGATAAGGCTGTTGATGTGACGAACACATCACCTGCTGAAATTCCTGTTCAAAATAATGAAAAAGGCGGTATTCTGTGTGATTGTGAGTATTTCACCGTTTACCGTGAGGATATCAGCGGTGAAAGCGTAATAAAGCAGAATAAAGACACTTTTACACATATAATGGTGTTAGAGGGCAGGGGAGAGGTTATTTCCGAAAATTGCCGCTATACAGCGGAAAAGGGAGAAAGCTTCTTTGTTACTGCGGGAACAGAGTGGCATATAAAAGGTAATTGCAGTATAATATATACTGTTGTATAAAAACGGAGGTTTTAAAAATGAAATACTATGTAGGAATTGATTTAGGCGGAACAAACATTGTTGCAGGTGTTGTTGATGAGAAGTACAACATCGTTGCAAAGGCAAGTACAAAGACAAACTGCCCTCGCCCTGAAAAGGAAATTGCCGATGATATGGCAAAAATGGCTATTCAGGCTGTAGAGAATGCAGGTCTTACAATGGACCAGATTGAATGGATTGGCGTTGGTACTCCAGGTATTGCAAACAGCGAAACAGGCATTATTGAGTATTCCAACAACCTTGGATTTAAGAATACTCCTATGGTTGAGTACATTCGCCAGACTATTGACAAGCCTGTATTCATTGAAAATGACGCTAATGCTGCTGCATATGGTGAATATGTTGCAGGTGCTGCAAAGGGCGCTAAAAACGCTGTATGTATCACTCTCGGTACAGGCGTAGGCGGCGGAATTATCATCGACGGCAAGATTTATTCCGGTTCTAATTTTGCAGGTGCTGAAATCGGCCATACTGTTATTGAGGTTGACGGTGCACAGTGCTCCTGCGGACGTAAGGGCTGCTTTGAGGCTTATTCCTCCGCTACAGGTCTTATCCGTATGACTAAGGAGGCTATTGCTGAAAATCCTGACGGTGTTATGGCTAAAATGGCTGAAAAGAACGGCAAGGTTACTGCCCGTACATCCTTTGACTCAATGAGAGAGGGCGACGAGGCTGCTAAGGTTATTGTTGACAAGTACATAAAGTATCTTGCTGCAGGTATTACAAATACAATCAATATTTTCCAGCCTGATGTACTCTGCATCGGCGGCGGTGTTTGCAACGAGGGTGACGCCCTTCTTCTCCCTGTAAAGGCTATTGTTAAGGAAGAAGTATACACAAGAAATTCCGAGAAAAACACTGAAATCGTTATTGCTAAGCTTGGTAACGATGCAGGTATTATCGGTGCTGCATTCCTCGGCAGAGCTAATGGTTAATAATTACAAGTAATAAAAGCCGTATTCGGGTGACTGAATACGGCTTTTTATTTTGATTTGTATCTATTAAATCGAGGCAGAAATCAAAACCACCCGTTGAACGGGTGGTTTGCAAAAGCCCTATAAGGGCTTGTTACTGACACTGCCCCTTAAGAGGGCTGAGAAAGGTCTGCCAACTGCATTTCATTCTCAGCTACCCCTTAAGGGGTTTTTATCTTTTTTGATACTTTTCTCCTGTAAATGAATCTGTCGTTTCAAACAAACTTAACTGATCGCTTGCTATATCCTCCTGCAACTGATTTCGTATGTATTCTTCTATTTTCTTTTTATTTTTTCCTACTGTATCAACGTAGTATCCTCTACACCAAAAATGTCTATTTCCATACTTGTACTTTAGATTGGCATGTCGATCAAATATCATCAATGAACTTTTTCCTTTCAAATATCCCATTATTTGAGATACACTATATTTCGGCGGTATTGATAATAACATATGAATGTGATCTGGACATACTTCTGCCTCTATTATTTCCACTCCCTTTTGCTCACACAATTTCCTTAGTATTCTTCCTACATCCATCTTTATCTGTCTATATATCACCATTCTCCTGTATTTCGGTGCAAATACTATATGGTACTTGCAATTCCATTTAGAATGTGATAAACTATTTATATCGTCTCTTGTCATGACGATACCTCCTTCGTTATTCTAATTTTGGTTGGCAGACCTCTATTATTATAACACGGGAGGTTTCATTTTTCTATCCATAGCCATAGGCTTTTTTGAAGGCGCTGTAAAAAAAGTGAAACCAAAAGTCCGAGTGAGCCATGGAAATGGTCCACTCGGACTTTTTTAAAATGTAAAAAGTGAAAAAGTACAAAATTGTTGAAAACAGGGTATAACGAACACACCGGCAGAAAAATAATTTTTTTGCCGTGTTGAAAAGTATTATTTTGTTGAAAACTCAGGCAGCCAATGCGAGGAATTTTTTCTTCAAATGGAACTTGTGAAGATTAAAACCGCAGCAAATCAGCCCAATTTCTAAATTTAATGCTTTTAAGCCTCTTCTGCGTACACGGGTATACGACCTGTTCCATTTGATAATGCCATTTGCACCCTCGGATTGTATGCTTCGATTCATACGAAGAAGTGCACCATGAATGCAATTAAGATTGCCCAGAACCTCCTGATGAAACTGCGAAAGTTCCTCATTCAAGCGAATAATCCGATTACCTTTGCATTTGCAGCATTTTTCCTTATGTGGACAAGCTGTACAATCTTCACATTGATAAAATTCTTCTGTTCTGCCATATTTATTGCCCTTAATCGGTCTGCTGTAAAGATAATGAAACTTTTTATTGTTCGGACAAACAGGACAGCCTTCATCATCAATCGGGAAATTTACTGCTCTGTATGGGTCTTCAATATATTTTTTATCATTGCTTGCTTTTTCATACATCGTAAACTTCATATATTTTTCCATCTCGTGTTCTTCGCAATACAGATAATTGTTGAAACTTCCATAGCCTGCGTCTGCAACCGGATATTTGGGATATTTTCCATAAATATTGTTGAATTTTTCCATAAGCGGTACGAAGCAATCCATATCAGATGCAAACTGCTTTACATCATAAACTGCAATATATTCATCACATACACCGAACTGAACATTGTATGCAGGAAGCAATTGATCATTGCCCATATAGTCTTTTTTCATTCGCATAAATGTTGCGTCGTGGTCGGTTTTTGAATAGCTGTTTCGGTTATCTCCGCAGATGTAAATATGCTCTGAATACTTTTTCAAACGATTAATATATTCTAAAAGATTATCATACAAGCGTAATTCAGGGGATTTATGATGACCTCTGCCACGCTTGACTGTATTAGTATCAAGATTACAAAGCTTTACAAAATGCTGAAGAAGTTCCTCAAGATATTCAACTGCATATTCTTCTCTGAAATCAAATTTTACTCGATATACTGCAATTATTTCGTTCATCTGTGAAAGCACATCAGTAACCTTTAAAAACACTTTCTGAATATTTCTCTGACAGCTCTTTTTCCATACCCAGCTGTATTTATTGGCATTTGCTTCAATTTTTGTTCCGTCAATGTAGCAATGATTTGTATCTACACTTTTTTCTTCAAAAATATACGCATTAATATCTGCAAAAATTTCTTCTATATTTTCTTTTAGAACATTATTCATAAAATTAGCAATTGTCATATGGCTTGGCGGCGGATTGTCGTTAAGAAGCCACATATAACGGATATCTGTTCTGCACAGCTTTTCTATTTTCCGAGTGGATACATATCCATCTTCCATAAATGCAAATAGTATAATCCTCAGCGAAGCTTCTTCATCATATTTTGGTCTGCCTGTTCTGCGTTTCCCACTCGTCAGATATTTATTCAGGTCTATATGATCAAGAACCTCACATAACGAATATACCGGATCTTCTATATCAATTATTGTTGAAATTTCCAATGGTAATTTCAATTGATATGTGTTATAATATTCTTGTGGTACTTTTTTCGTCATAATTTAATAATACCACAAAAAATTACTGCTGTCACGCATTTTTTTGCGTGACAGCAGTTTTTTTCTTTTTTTACTCTTTTTTTACAGCGCCTTTTAATTATTTAAGCGAAAAATGTCTGGGCGATTGGTTGCTTTTACTGGAATAATACATCGTTTTTGTGCAATATTCCGAAATTTAAGTATTTAAGCTTTTTTAATAAAAAATCACTTGAAAATTTATGTGAAATGTCTTATAATTAAAGTATGGAGTTATGTCGTGATAAAACGGCAAATGGGATAATTTCAGGAGGTATGAGTAATGAACAGTTTATTTAAAAAATGTGCTGCATTAGTTTCAGCATCATCAATGCTTGCGGCTGCAATGCCTGTTACAGCTCAGGTAACAGCAGCAGATACCGTATTCCCTTTTGTTATTGAGGGCGAAAAAATGGAAGGAGCAGATGTCTGGACTTCCATATACGAAAACCAGATTCCGGGTTACAGCGGAGAAGGCTTTGCTTATCTGACTAACGGAGCGTTATCGTTCAATGTAACTGTGCCTGAGGACGGAATGTATCAGCTCAACGTAAGAGGTGCGCAGATACTCAACGAGGAGGGACGTATGCAGACTGTTGCTATTAACGGAGTTGAATACTCCAAGACAGTTCCTTACTATAAAGAGTGGACAGATATTGATTTTGGCGTTGTTCGTATGAAAGCAGGCGAAAATGAAATATCATTTCTCAATAAATACGGATATATGGCAATTGATCAGGTTACTGTAAGCAAGGCTGTATTCCCCGATGTAGCTGCAACAGCTTCAGCAGTTCCCTGTGATCCTGACGCTACAGCTGAAACAAAGGCTCTTATGAGTTATCTCCAGAGTGTGTACGGAAAGCATATCATTTCGGGACAGCAGGAGATTTACGGCGGTGGACACAGCGTTGAAACGACAATCCGCTATGATGCAACACAGGATAAGTGTATCGACAGCGACGGCAAGGAATACGTTATTGACCGTGACAGTGAGGCTGTTGATAAGGACGGAAATAAGTTCTACTGGCATTGCTCTGATGATGTGAGAACCTATACATATAACGAGCAGAACCGCAATTACAAGTATGATTACTACGATCAGGAATTTGATTACTGTGCTGAGCTTTCAGGCGGAAAATATCCTGCTGTAAGAGGTTTCGACTTTATGAACTACAATCCCCTCTACGGCTGGGAGGACGGCACAACTCAGCGTGTTATCGAGTGGGTAAAGGACAGAAATGGTATTGCAACAGCTTGCTGGCATATCAATATCCCTACAGATTTTGCGAGCTATGAGCTTGGCGATGCTGTAGACTGGACAAAGTGTACATACAAGAATGGTACAGATTTTGTGGTTGCAAATGCATATAAGGAAGGCACAAAGGAAAATGCATATTTTGATATGTGCATTGAGGATCTTGCAGAGCAGTTCCTGATACTTCAGGAGAATAATGTTCCTCTTATGTGGAGACCTTTCCACGAGGCTGAGGGTAACGGAGGCGCTGATGGTAAGGGAGCCTGGTTCTGGTGGTCACAGGAGGGTGCAGAGGTTTATAAGAATCTCTGGAATTATCTCTATGACAAGCTAACGAATGAGTATGGAATTCATAACCTTATCTGGGAGCAGAACCTCTATGCTTGGTCTGACGAGTCCGCATTGTGGTATGTAGGCGATGACAAGGCTGATATCGTAGGCTTTGATAAGTATGATACGGTTTATAACCGCCACGACGGACTTACAAGCGGCCCTAACTACGACTGTAACAGCAATGTTTACTGGTCACTTTACAACTACACTAAGGGCAATAAGATGATTGGTATTATGGAAAACAGCACAATTCCCAGCGTATCCAACATTACAACAGAACAGGCAACTTGGCTTTATTTCTGTACTTGGTACGATAATGGACAGGATAACTTCATTTCAGGTGATAATTATAACGATGCTTCTGCTGTAAAGGAGATGTACGAAAGCGAGCTTTGTATTACTCTTGATGAGCTTCCTGCTGACCTTTACACATCCAACGGAACATCACAGCCTTCCACAAAGCCTACTGAGGCTCCTGATAAACCTACAGAGGCACCTACAAACAAGCCTGCTGAGGCAGAAAAGCTTGGTGATGCCAACTGTGATGATGTAGTTTCAATGGCTGATGCAGCTGCAATATATCAGGCTCTTGGAAATCCTGATAAGTATTCACTTTCTGCAAAGGGAGCAGCAAATGCTGATTGCTGCAACCCCGGAGACGGTCTTACAGCAGCCGATGCTCTTGCTGTACAGAAATTTGCAGCTAAAATCATTAGTGCATTACCAGAAATGACTAAATAAATATAAGGGCGGAATTTTCCGCCCTTTGTTTTATTTTGGATACAGAACAAATCGCCTGCACTATTGCGCAGACGATTGTTTTGAAAAGAGGTAAATTATGAAAAGATGTAAATATCATTGAATGTTATTTGGGAGCTGTGCCGAGGAGAAGTTGGGCGACTTCTCCTCAACTCCCTTGTTTCTTTGGGTAGAGAAACAATATTATATTAGGAGGAAGAAATTTAAATCAGAATATATACGGCAAAGTGTCATATTCGCCGAGAATATATCGTACAAGCACCTTCGCGTCAGATTCGGTAATCAAACCGTCTCTGAAACAGTCGGCAGTCTTAAGCTGCTCAGGATTGAAGTATACGGGGATATTCTGGCTTCTCTTGTAGATGTAATCTGCAAGTGAGAGATAATCGTAAGTGTCGATATAAGCATCACCTGTGATATCTCCTTCGGCCTGAGGGATAACATCATATCTTCTTGGAATATATTCGTTCTGGAAATGTGAATCTGTAACGATGAAAAGCTGTGTCCAGTAGAACTCGTAGTCACTGTTCTGTTCGTAAGCAACGCCTATACCCATATGTGTCAGGTCGGGGTTTAGCATAGCCTTACGGTGCTTTTCAGAGTTAATCCATTGTTCCATTGTATCTTCGGGAGTTTCTCTTCCTGCTGCTATATTTTCGAAAATAGCTGCATAAGGAATGAGGTTTTTATCAATTATAGTTGAGAATTTTGAACCGTCAGGTCTCTTGTGGTCGAAAACCTCGATACATTCTCTTGAACGTACTCTTGCAACGTCACAGAGATACGGGATAACGTATACGGGGTGAAGTCCGTTTTCAAGTCGGTAGGAATTTACGAGAAAAGCAACTTCAATTGCCATATCGTTGAGCTGATTGTCGGGCATATTTCCTGCGTGAACTGTCTGCTTAGGGTAAGCAGAGATTGCGACAATGAAAACAAAAGCGGTCAACATACTGATAATTTTTGATAATGAATTCTTTATTCTACTTAACATAAGGAACACCTCCGAGAAAATTTATATACATTTTGTTAATAATTGGGTGGTCTTGTTTTTTTAACCTGACTATATTCTACCACATATTTTCAGAAAAATAAAGGGTTTTTGGTGCTTTTCGTCACTTTGCACAACTGTTTTCTACTTTTTGCACAATGAATAAATATACGAGTTGTAATATAAATTCAGGAATAACACAACTGTAATAAATTATGAAAAACATTTTGCGTTATAAATTTTTTATATGCAGTTATAGTCGAAACTTAACAGTTTAGTCATTGACAAATGGCGGAAAATATGATAGAATTTTTCTATCTAAACGCGAAATGTACGCTTTTTCGCTTTAAATTGGTGATGCAATGTGAAAGAGAAAATATGTATAATTCACCCGCCTATCAGATACTATTGTCATCGGAAACAATAAGGATTCGGTCTGATGGGGGAAAGGAGTAAGCTTTATGAGTAATATGAATCCCGAGTTTAAAATAAGAGAGGTAGCCGAGCGAATTAGACTGACTCGTGAGTCAGTGGGCTTTACTCCCGAGGAAATGGCTGAGAAATGCGGCGTTTCTACTTACGAGTACCTTGCATATGAAGGAGGAGCAAAGGATTTCAGCTTCACCTTTATCTATAAATTTGCTAATGCCTGTGGCGTTGAAATTACAGAGCTTATGGAGGGTGAATCTCCACGTATCAACAGCTTTGATATCACAAGAGCAGGTCAAGGTTATCCTATTGCAAGAAGAACAGGTCTGAGCTATATGCGTCTTGCTCCTAATTTCAAGAACAAGATAGGTGAACCGTTCCTTGTAACAATCCCATATGTTGATGAAAAGTACAGAGTTCCACACCCTCATACTCACGAGGGACAGGAAATGGATATTGTTATCAGTGGTCAGCTTAAAGTACAGGTTGGCGATAACGTTGAAATTCTTAACGAGGGCGATTCTATCTATTTTGACAGCTCAGAGCCTCATGATGAATGGGCAGTAGGCGGCGAGGAGTGTAAATTCTACGCTGTAGTATTCGGTGCAAATGCCCCTCAGAGAGCTATTCAGCACGTTGAGCCTGTAATTCTTCCCGGTGTAACGAACTTTGACCTTGCAAAAGTGGAAAATCCTGTTGCAGATAAGTTTGTTGAGGTTGAAACAGACGAGAACGGTGCAATGAAGAGTATTAACTTCAAAAATACTGATACATTTAACTTTGCTTTCGATGTTGTAGATGCTATCGCTGATAAAAATCCCGATAAGACTGCTCTTATATATGTTGCAGAGGATTTAAGTGACAAGTACTTCACTTTTGCGGATATAAAGAGATATTCCAATATGACGGCTAATTATTTCCGCTCTATGGGAATTAAGAAGGGCGATAAGGTTATGCTTGTTCTCAAGCGTCACTATCAGTTCTGGTTCTCTATCCTCGCTCTTCACAAGATAGGTGCAATTGTAATTCCTGCTACACATCAGCTTGTAAAGCACGACTTTGAATATCGTTTTGAGGCTGCTGAGGTTAAGGCTATAGTATGTACAGCTGACGACGGAGTTGCAGAGCAGGTTGATCTTGCAGAGGACGGAATAGGTGCAAATCTTATTAAGATGATTGTAAACGGAGAGCGTGACGGCTGGTTTAACTTCAACGAAGGAATCAAAGGCTGCAGCGATGTGTTTGAGCGCCCTACAGACCCAAGAGAACTTTCCTGCGGCAAGGAACCGAACCTTATGTATTTCACATCAGGTACAACAGGTTATCCGAAAATCGCTACACACAGCCATTTGTATGGACTTGGGCACTTTGCAACAGCTCGTTACTGGCATAACGTAGATCCTAACGGTATACATCTGACTATTTCCGACACAGGCTGGGGAAAGGCTATGTGGGGCAAACTCTACGGACAGTGGCTCAGCGAAACTTGTCTTTTTGTCTATGACTTTGACCGCTTTGATGCTGCAAAGATACTCCCTATGTTCAAAAAGTACAATATTACAACATTCTGCGCGCCTCCCACAATGTTCCGTTTCTTTATTAAAGAGGATTTGGGAAAATACGACCTCAGTAGCATAAAGTACGCTACTGTTGCGGGAGAAGCGCTTAATCCTGAGGTATACAATCAGTTCCTTAAGCACACAGGAGTTAAGCTTATGGAGGGCTTCGGACAGACTGAAACAACTCTTGTTATCGGTAACTTTGTAGGTATGACAGCGCGTCCTGGTTCAATGGGCAAACCTAATGTACAGTATGATGTTGATATTGTTGATGAAGACGGAAATACAGTTAAGCCCGGTGAAACAGGTGAAATTGTAATCCGTGTTGATAAAAATGTACCTCCCGGACTTTTCTGCGGATACTATCACGCCGAGGATAAGACGAAGGAAGTGTGGCACGACGGACTTTACCACACAGGTGATACTGCGTGGAAAGATGAGGACGGCTATTTCTGGTATGTCGGACGTGTTGATGACGTTATCAAGTCCTCCGGATATCGTATCGGACCATTTGAGATTGAAAGTGTTATTATGGAACTCCCATATGTCCTTGAATGCGGTGTTAGTGCAGCTCCCGACCCTGTAAGAGGTCAGGTTGTAAAGGCTTCTATTGTTCTTACAAAGGGAACAGTAGGCACAGATGAGCTGAAAAAGGAAATCCAGACATATGTCAAGGAGCATACAGCGCCTTATAAGTATCCACGTATAGTTGAGTTCCTTGATGAACTTCCAAAGACTGTAAGCGGAAAAATCAGACGTGTAGCTCTCAGAGGCGATGGTAAGAAATAATGCGTAATGCATAATCAAGCACAGCTTTGCTGTGCGGTCATTAGTTGCGGAGCGGAGTTTTTCTCTGCTCCGTTTTATTTTGTGTGGTTGGGGATTGTGAAGATGTTGCCCTTGTCTGTGTGTGTTCTGTCTACGGTTTATGAAAAGCAAATGGCTAAAAGCTAAAGGCTATGTTCAAAAAGTTAAAAATAAAAAATATTTAGATTTTTTTAGATTTATATATTTTTAAGGTTCGGAATTTGTGGAAATATAGAGGAAAATGGGGTAAGAAAAATTTTTGGAAAAATTTTCGAAAAACCCTTGACAAATGCAAAAAAGTGTGATATAATTAATATCGTCGTCAGGGAGGCAACACAAAACGAACTGATGAAGAAAAGAATAAATGGCCAATGCGTATGGGGGTTTAGCTCAGCTGGGAGAGCATCTGCCTTACAAGCAGAGGGTCACAGGTTCGAGCCCTGTAGTCCCCACCATATTGGCCCGGTAGTTCAGTTGGTTAGAACGCTAGCCTGTCACGCTAGAGGTCGTGAGTTCGAGCCTCATCCGGGTCGCCATTTAT
>JAFQHO010000001.1 GCA_017397925.1 Ruminococcus sp. | reverse complement strand
TATAGCATTTTCTCAAAATGGGGTGCAAGGAAATACTTGTCTGTGGAATATCTCGAAAATCCTCCGCCGATGTTGTCAAATATACCGCCTTTTCTCATTTGAAGTAGCGTTTTTTCAACCATTTTCATTGAAAGTGTGTCATTGCTTATTTTAGAATACATCATAAGAAAAAGCAGATTGTGCGGTGTGGGAAATTTTGGTGCTTTTCCGAACCCACCATATACGCTGTCGTAGATATATTTGAAATGCTTTACTGCATCTTCTACTATATATTCAGAAGTGTTATTCTTCCCATTCAAATTACTATTTTTCAGATGAGCTATAATTTCATCTGCTGATTCAAGGAATTTTTCTTGATTTTTCTCCCATTGTTCCTCAATTGTCATAAGCAAATCCGAAAACCCAGGCATACCATAGCGTGAATGGACAGGAAAATATGTCCCTGCGAAAAACGGCTTTTTATCCCATGTCATAAAAATACTTGTAGGCCAACCGCCGCTGCCTGTAAACGCCTGACATACCGCCATATACACGCTGTCAATGTCGGGGCGTTCCTCACGATCCACCTTGATGGAGATGAAGTGTTTGTTCAGGATCTCCGCAGTTTTCTCATCCTCAAAGCTCTCGTGTGCCATGACATGACACCAATGACAAGTGCTATAGCCAATGCTCAGAAAAATCGGCTTATTTTCCCTTTTTGCTGTTTCAAAAGCTTCGTCACACCACATATACCAGTTTACAGGATTTTCTGCGTGTTGAAGCAGATATGGACTTGTTGAATACTTTAATTGATTACTCATAAATATCTCCTTATAAAATGCCGCCTGATTCAGCATCAGACGGCAATTTTTTATAAATCCTGTAAATCAGCAGTAGTCAGATCGTTTTCAACGTTATCTCTTGCAAGATCGTTGTCAATAATCGAATATTCTCTTGAAATCTGTTTTTCTTTAGTGAATGGATTAGTATGATACACTTTCTGTGACGGTGGAACTGTTCTAGCAATAATCGGATTAGCATGTACTTTACCGTGCTTTGCTTTTCCTTGTATTTCAGGTACTGCTGCTACTGAATTCCTTGGCTGAATGTGTGTTTTCTCTGGACGCTTCATTCCCTGTTTTGCCATATTCATCACCTCATGAATAGTATGTGAGGCTTTCTTTAATTTATGTATGTTTCACTAAAAAGAACGTGTCGTATATGAATGTAAACAATTCTACCATATTACACAGTATTTTTGATATAATCTTTCAGTAATGAAAAAGAGCCTTCGTGATTGAAAGCTCTTTGTATGGTATTCAGTTGTTTTTCAAAAGTTCCTGTTTCATAAGACAAAGATCAAACACATCAAGTCTGTTGTCATTGCAGAAATTTCCTGCCCTCCAATTTGCAAGCTTTGTATCGGGAACGGCAAGCAGCCATTTCTGGAATAATACCACATCGGCAATATTAAATGTACCGTCTGCATTGACATCGCCATTTGGTGTTTCCGTCATCAGCTGCAATCTGTTTGTAGACAGTGTGTTCTTGTTGTCGAAATTAATTGTCGGATTTTTGCCTGTGACAAGCGGATTGTCGCTGTCGTACATGGCAAGGCATATGATGACATCCTCGGGAAGTGTGCCGTCATATTCAAACAGAAAGGTCTTTTCTTCTTCATCGTGGAAAGAGCCTTCTTCGATTCTGACAGGCTCGCCGAAGGTTTTCAGCTTATTGCCGTCCTTATCGGTAATTTCCGCACACAAGTCAATATTGAAAAATGCGGGGGCAAGTCCTGTATTTTTGATTGTGACAAGGAGCTTGTTGTCATTTCGTTTTGCCGATGTGACGGTGAAATTGTAGCCAAGACGGTTGCACATTTCGTCAATCACTTCTTTTTGCTCTTTGTAGAATTTGTAGCTGCAATTGCTGTCCTGATCAAGTGCATAGATCGACATATGGGATATTTCAATGGTCTCACGGAAACGCTCAGGCGTCCAGTTCACATAAGAATACTCATTTTCTCTGACCGTCTCCTTCATCCATGTATAGGTCTGATAGTTTTCGCCAAGTACCGGCAGATTGGCTTTGTAGGCAGGTCTGAGACTCCACTCGGCATTGGGAATGGAAATCAGTCCGTCATCACGCTTTGCGATTCCGATCGAGAGTGCATATTGATAGATCTCTCCACGGGCGTTGGAGGGCAGTGCAATGGTTGTTTCATCGAAAGCCTCTGCATAGAAATCCAGCATATCCTTCTGAATTTCAAGAGAGGGCATGAATTTCTCATCCCCCACCGCAAAGGAGTTATGCCATTCTCCATAATCGCCGAAAGGTCTGATGTCTATAAATTCTACTCTCGGATCACCGTCGTATTTTTCAGCCAGTGCCTTGGTAAAAGCCTTATGTGCCTGAAGGTATACAGGATCATCCCACTTGGGGAATACTGTTTGAACCGATGGATCATCCCGAAGCGGTGCCGTGTTCTTTTCAGCGCCCTTATCGTAAATCCACTGCGGAACATAGTCCTCGGACAGATAGGAAGAATACGGCATGATGCGGATGCCATATGTCAGACCGTGTTTCTCGCATGCTTCCAGCATACGGTCGATTTCGTCCCAATTATACACGCCCTCATCAGGATTGAGGTCGCACCATTTCGGCGAGCCACTGACAATCGTGACAACATCCCATGCTTGGTTATCGGCGGAACCGTCGATTCCATACGCAAAGCCATTGGAGGAATAAATCATATCGGGAGTATAGGCTGTCATTACAAAGCCCTTGTGCGGATTGGAAACAGCCTTTCCCGAAGCTTCTGACTGATAATAGATTGTGGAAGCATTATCAAAATCCTTGTAAGGATCCTCTGTGATGTCTCCCTGTTCTTTCGGTGGGAAAAGCAGTCCGCTTACCATTTCCGCCAATTTGTCAGCACCATCTGCATTCAGATGCAGGGAATCGTCAGTATAGTATTCTTCCATCTCAAAATACTTGTTTTCCAGAGAAAGCTCCAGCCATGGAGTAAACAGATCCATCACAGCAGCCTGTTCACTTTCTGCGATCTCATCAATTGCATCATTGAACCATCTGCTCTTTGGAAGCGGATATTTGGCAGTGTCGTTGATCTGCCCATGCTGCTTGACAAGATAAACCGTCATGCCCTTTGCTTTTGCACGCTGAACCATATCTGTCATATTCGCAATATAGCTGGTCGAATCGGGTGTAATAGGATTTGCACTATACGCTTTCGTATAATCATTGATGCCAACGGAAAGCAGCAAGATATCACCGTTTTTGCCGTAATGCTCGATAGTACCGAACAATGCTTTATTCAGATCGGAGGAGGTAATGCCGCTTGCGGATATATTACGAACATCATACTTGTTCATATCCACATAATCGGGCAAAAACTGTCCCCAGCCGTGCTTTGTATCATCAGTCACGTTATAGAAACTTGCAGATGTTTCGTCACCGCCTACCCAGATTGTCGGTTTCGTTGTCGTTCCTGTGGAGATCTGCTCGATTTCAATCGTGCTGAGAGAAAATTCCGTTCCCACGCCCGAACCTGCGTAAATATTCAGCTGACCGTCCGTTACAGGAATCGTAAATGTATCAGTCGCATTACTGCCTGTCAGAAAGAAAAGCTGCGGAAATCTTTCAGCGGTGATTGTCGTTGACTTCACATCACCTGTTGTGACGGTGATTTTATATACACCACTTGGCAGATCAACATTGAAGATATGATTCGGTACATCGGATTTGAACCGTACAGCGTCGGCTAATGCCCCTGATCCGCTTGCTGTGACATTTTCAACGGCATCGGTATTGGCAAAGCCGTAGCCTTTGGACTTATCGTATGCTTCCGAAGCTGATACCCCGATATATCCATCCGCCACACTAAGCCCGCCAAGATCGAATTTTCTGACAATGAGGGAATCGGCTTCGGCGTTCGTTTTAAGCGGCATAGGAAGCGTGACAGCAGATAGCGTCATTGCCGCCGCAAGGATGGTGGATATGAGTTTTGATTTCATATTGGTTCCTCCTTAACTGTTTTTCTTTATTATACCACACTTCTTACCATTTTTCAACATGTAAAGCCCGAAAAACAGGCTTTTTTGTCAGATTCCAACGACGTTCCACGGTGTTATGTTACATAGTCTGTCAATAATGAAAAAGAGCCTTCGTAATTGAAGGCTCTTTGTATGGTATTCAGTTGTTTTTCAATAGTTCCTGTTTCATAAGGCAAAGATCAAACACATCAAGCCTGTTGTCATTGCAGAAATTACCTGCTTTCCAGTCGGCAAGCTTCACATCGGGAACACCAAGTAGCCATTTCTGGAGTGCAACTACATCGGCTACGTTGAATGTGCCGTCAGCGTTGATATCACCTTTCAGAAGAAATGTATTTGATTCGACTTTTACGTTTTTGCAATGCTCGCCGATGATGTAGTTTTCGCTATCCCTGATAATATTGTTCTCAACCGTCAAGCCGTTGACGTTATCCGCATTGATTACTTCCTGATAACACGATATAAACTCATTGTTGCTGATATTGATTTCCGCCAATGGTGTGTTATTAACTCTTTCACCATCCAGCAGGCTTTCAATGGTAATTACATCGCCTCTGCCTCCGAAATTACACTCAATAAAGTTGTTATTACTGATCTGAATATGGTCTGCACCCGTACCCTCAATAACTCTGTCAGTAGGAATATCTGTGCGTACCTGTAATGTCTGACTGCATGTGCGGTAGAACGTGTTTCCGTCGCAGAGTCCGTTATCGCTATTCAGCAGAAATCCACGTCCTTTTGTTTCATGTACATAGTTATTCGTCAGAACATAATTTGCCGAGTGTCTGTTCTTGTTATACGCAACAATATCCGTTGTGATAATTTCAGGTAGTGGTTCAGTTAATGTAATTGTTGCTTCATATCCGTTTCTTGTAATGGATTCAACTGTTGCTTCACAGTCGATATTTTTGAAATCAAGATCCATAAAACTCAATGTATGTCCCGGTTCAACGATTTTATTCGGAACAGTTCCCTCTAAAACCATTCTGCTTTCATCAATGCTTTCAATGTAAAACATATTGCTGTGTACATTGAGAATGTCATCACCACAGAAGCTCAGATCACAGTTATCAATACGGAAATACCCTCCTGAGTTGGAAATGTGAATGCCGTCAGCCGTTGTGGAAATTCTGTATTTATCTTCAGCACCTGGACGCAAGCCGATATATGAATTAATGATCTGATAGTGATTTGAGCCATATGCAAAGACATAACCCATACCACAGGCACCGTAGATACTGATATTGTTGTATGTGATGTTACTGGATTCTTCTACCGTATTAAAAACCTGCCCGCCGTAAACATAATGACGCAGCAGATAGACTTCATCGTTGCGGAAATAATCCAATGCACCGCTGTGTGTGACCTTCAGCACGTTCGGTCTGCCTTCCACTTTTTCGACATTTTTGATACATTCTGTATCGACAAAGGGACTGTATATTTTAAAGCTTCCGTGAACGCCTGCAACAAGATCGACGGGATCATACTGCATAAAGCTTAAAAGAGGGATATCCGCATCAACCTTATCAAGCTCAGTAAATTCTATTTCAAGCGTATTTTCTGCGTCATTTTCATTTTCGATTTTTACAAGAGAACCAAGCCGGAGTGTATCCCAGTCCCAGTCAACGATCATATTTCTGATTTCGACATTATCGCAGGCATATACTTTGAAATAATGCGGTGTGCTGAAAATAAATTCAGAATTATTTGCATCAATCAAAGTATTTTTCAGTCTGTTCAGATAAATATCTTCCTCAGGACTGAAATGATAGATTCCCTTATCAATCACAAGCTTGGTATTTGGATGATGTCTGCAATATTCAAATGCGTTTCGCATCGCCTGTGCGTTATCCTCTGCATCAGCGGACAATCCGAACTGTGAGGCGTTAATGACAGTGAGCGAAGTTTCGTCTGGTCTTGCAATATAGAATACAGAATCATTCACTCCATGAATTTCATCCCTTATCGTGTATTCCGAATTTTCTTCTGCAGCAATAACACTATTACTTATGGTAATTAATGACATTAAGCCGATACATAATGCGGCAACAAATGAAATCAGCCTGTTTATTCTCATACACTACACGCCTCGCTTCAAAATTTTATCAAGGGCATCTCTAAAAACTCGTTTGGTTAAAGGAAAAACAGATATGTATGGTAGCTGCAAGGAAAACTTCCGAAGGCGTGCTGCAGCACTCCAAGGGAGTTTGACGAAGCAGATGCCATACATAGCTGCTTTTCCTCAAAAGGGTTTTTTAGAGATGCCCTCAAGTTCATTATACCATAAACTGACCTGAAATGCAATGTTTACCAAATAGTTTCGTTACACCACCAACCTTAAAATGCCGCCTGATTCTGCATCAGACGGCATAGCTATATAATTCAATGGTAGTATTTAAGAATCTCAATGATTTTGTATGTGAAACTTAAAGGAGCTTACTGCTATACAATTGGTAATATTTTATCATTGACTAATTCTAATTATCATGATATGCTTATTAAAGATACAATTTTTGTACCTATAACATTTGCAAAGGAGTATATTTATGAATGCCAAAAAAATAATTTCTATCATTACCGCCTCCGCTATTATTACCGCTGCTGGGTTAAGCACCACAGCAATAAAAGAGGAGAACAATCTGCTGATAAGTTCAGCCGCTCTTTCTTACGAAAACCCTGAACTTGCAGACTATGCAAAGCAGGTTGCGATTTTAGTAAATCGTGAGCGTTCATCTTATGGTTTACAGCCTGTAAAATACTCACCATTGCTTAGTGAAGCAGCTAATGTCCGTTCGTCAGAACTTCGCAAGAACTTTTCACATACAAGACCCAACGGAACAAGCTGTTTCACAGTATTAAAAGAATTTGATATATCATATTTTTCTGCCGCGGAAAATATAGCCTATGGTCAAAGAACTCCTGAAATCGTTATGAATGCGTGGATGAATTCATCAGGTCATCGTGCAAATATTCTTAGCAAAAACGTAGAATACATAGGTGTTGGCGTAGTATACTGCAATGGAATTTATTATTGGACGCAGTTATTTGCTTCCTCTGATTCTATTTCAGATGCTTATCTGCCAGATAAAAATAACGAAACTCCAGATGAAACGACAAATAAAGCTGAAATAACAATTACAACAACTACTACTGTAACAACACCAACTACACAATTAACAACACTCATCCAATCAACTTCGAAGGCTACAAAAAATATTACACATAATACTCAGACATCTTCAACTAAACCATTAACCTCAACACCGCAGACTACTGCTACAAACGATCCTACATTTACACTGCCTGATTTAAAGGATTATTTCAATTATGACAACGAAAATATTATAATTTCACCTGAACACTTCGATATATATGATTTTCTGCTGAATAACGAAATCTGCATAGATAAATGTTGCAGAAACGCCAAGGATAATTTTACCGAATTTTATACAAATTTAAAAGACAAGATACTTGAAAATTTCTGATGCACAAGACACTCATAATGGGTATGTAAATACTGATGTTTTGCCGGCCCTAGGTGTTCAATTGGTACGCTATATTTCAATAACTGTAGTCGAGATATTATTTCACATTTAGCATACCGCTTAAAAATTCGTCGGTAACTACGCCTTAGACCTTCACCACAGAGCTTTGATATGCCCGTTATACATGCAACCAACCGCCTGTGGAGTCAAATCACAGGCGGTTGGTTTGTAATGTTCTGATACAAGGCTTACTACGAAGCAAATGATAACTCTCATAGAAAATCGCTGCGAGAAAGGCTTTTAAGGGCATCTCTACACTTATTGTCCTATAGCATTTTTAATTACTTCAAAACGCTTTACCATAAAATCCACAATGGATACTTGTTCACCGCCGTAGGAGAATAAGCCACCTCCACCGCCGAAACCACCAAAGCCGAAGCCACCGCCCCAGCCGCCGAAGCCGCCAAAACCGCCGCCCCACATACCATTGTTTCCGCCGTTTCCTGTCTGAAGACCATTGGCACTTTTGGATATATTTGTTTCAAACTGGTCAGCAGTGAAAAATGATCTCGGATCAGCCTTTACATGACTGCGTATCAATTCTGCATATTCATTCACACGCTGTTCAGGATTGCTGTACATGGAAGTAATTTCTTTTACGAATCCTATGTATTTATCGTAATACTCAGGAATCTGGAGGAGATTTTTTATCAGCGGGCGCTGGTTAGCGTCTGCCTGATATATACCCGTTTTTATATCGGACTCGGCAGATGCACCATAATCCATAAAATTACCAAGAGATAGGTTATAGTCCCAACCTACATAATGCATTTTTCCCTCGTTGTACATTACATAATAGTTATGTGCCATCATGCCATTGTAACTGTCATAATTGCACATTACAGCATTTACTGCAAAGCCTTTGAGGAAGCTGTCCACATCTATAACATCTTCTATAAATTTATAATCCGAAGGTGTAACACGATTTATAGCATCTACAACCTCTTTGATATGAACTTTTTCTGTATCATCTCCGAATTTTAAATCGAAATTGTCAAGACTCATTGTCGTTGTGAAGGTGCAATCATAGTTATTGTTTATTTCAGCTGCCTTGTAAAGACAAGCATCGTTATTTGTTGCAAGTCGCTCAGCTAAAGTAGTTCCAGGCTGTTCCGCAAGGAAATAAAAGCTGTAAAGCTGACCGTTAAGATACATATCTGTATAGCTGCATTTCGGAGAATATCCACCAATTTCATACATCGCATCATAACAGAGAATATCACGCATACACGAAGGATCAGAGTACATATTATTCATGCATATCTCCGTAAGACCGTGATAATTCTGGAATTTATCATACTCATTGAGCTTTATACGGAAGCTGTATTTATCCTTTCCTGCCTGAGTTACGAATAATCTTGAACTATTTCCTTTTGTTCTGATACCAACATTTTCGTATAATTCGCCGTCAATGGTAATATCACATGGATAGTATTCCTCTTTCTCGGCATTGGTAATAAAGTCATCCCATTGAGTTTCATCCATATTAATTTCAATTTTATGTACCCGATTTAACGAAAACAGTTCATCATAAAGAACCTCAGAAGTATCATTGTTATTTACATTTTTGTATGCAGCAGGCATATCAGCTTTGAATACATTTTCTCCCGTTTCTGTAAGCATACTTATGCCGCCTGCGAAAAGCTTGTAATCCGTACCGCTTTTGATATCCGCTGACGATACAACTGCATAGCTGAATTTTTTTATTGTATTTGTATCAAATATAACATTATCAGAAATATCAGTAAGAGTTATAGGATTATTCTTTTCCCATTCCTTAACAAAATCAAAGAGATATGCATTTTGTGTAGAAGTGAGATTTTCACACTGATAATCTGTAGCTGTAGCAAGTATATTTCCGCCTGTAATGCTTACACCTGTTGTTCCTCTTAAACCTCGGTCACCGCAGGCTATTACTGTTCCGTCAGTTATCGTTAGCGTTGTTTCTGCCTGTACAGCGTCATTTCCTGCCTTTGCAGAAATCTTTCCGCCCTCGATTAAAACATCGCCCTTTGAAGATTTAAGCGCATCTCCCTCAGCGTCTACGTTGATTTCTCCGCCTTTGATTGTAAGGGATGAT